>JBOHGH010000066.1:0-24135 GCA_050699975.1 Pseudonocardiaceae bacterium
TTCTCGGCGGTCCGTTTCTTTCGAATTGAGTCTGGCAACCCAATTCTTTCGAGAAGCGGGCCGTCGTCCAAATAGGCGCGCCGCGGACGACTCATCTATAATTTATCAGGACTCGTGAATAACCCTCTAGGGGCGGGGGACAGTCGGGGACTCCGTCCAGAATAGCCAAGGGGACGTGTGCACCCATGATGAATGATTACCTGTCACTCCTGCCCTCAACGTTTCAATGGATCGCAGAAGGTCTAAGCTCCATCTCAGGAATTCCGTGGCCTTTGTGGATTGGCGGTTTTTTTCCGCTGTATGCGGCTGTTATTTCAATCATGCTGTGGATGTTGCGGGGAAATGCCTGGGGAGTGCGATGTTTATACCCCTTCACAAGTAGACGGCGTCCGTGCGAGAGTCGAGTCTGGGGAGAATGGTACAGATGTCGCTATCCAACTGGCGAGCAAGCTACAAATATGGACACAAGGTTGATACAAGCATCAAAAGATGGCAGCAGGCGGACCAGGAAGGAAATTTGATTGACCGACCAGCAATAGGTGTGGGTATCGTGCGAGTCCGACCAGCGGGCTACGCCCTCCTGTACGAGAATGGTTATTCCCGGAAGCCCCTGGACGTACTTACACTAGTTCCTAAGTTCATAATGAAGACATGCCGTCGATTGGGCGCAGTCCGGCTTCGCAGTGCACCAAGGGTGGCGACCGTCGCCTCCGCTGGTATTGCAGAGAGGAAGGATGATGTAACAGAAGGGCTATTGGCAGTCGTTCACGCCACTCGATTTGCAACGATTACATTCTTTATTGCCCTTGGTGCGACGGGGCTATCGATATTGCTGCACGGTAATCTCCAAGCTACGGTCCAGTGGGTAGCCACGCTCGGTTTCGTACTCGCATGGGCAGCGGTCAGTTCTGGGATCTATCAGAAGAACGACGGGTGGTTTTCCGGCGCATGCCTCAAGAGTCTTAAGTGGTGGGCTGTCATCTTCGTACCAGTGGCAGCTCTCAATCTTGCCTTTGCGGTTAGCAACAAAGTTTGATTGGCTCTCGCGATGGGTGTCACCGCCGCACCCACAGCACCACTGCTGCGGGTCGAGCCCGCGTGGTAACGGGCGCTCAGCAGCAGCACGGCGCCGTCACGATCCACAGCGCCAGTGTCCACCCCCCGGGCACCGGAACCGGCCCCGCTCGGGTTAAACAGGCGGGGGCCGGTTCCGGTGGGTGACTCCACCGACTCCGGCAGATTTGCCGGTCGGTGGAATCAGTCGAACTCGCCCGCGCGCACTCCGGCGGTGAACGCGGACCACTCGGTCGCGGTGAACATCAGCGCCGGGCCGGTCGGGTCCTTGGAGTCCCGGACGGCACGGCTGCCGTGGTCGAGGTCGGCCACCTCGATGCAGTTCTGTGCGTTCACGGAGTGGCTAGACTTGCGCCAGGCGGCGCGTTTCGGGTTATGCACTGGGTGCCTCCTCACCTTGTGCTCGCTGTCAACTCCGAGATCAGTTCCAGGCTCTCGTTGCAACCGAGGGCCTGGTCTCGGAGTTCGTCGTGCAGATCGGACAACTGCTGCACGTCGTCCTGATCGTCCACGAGATGGCCGCCCACCGCGTACTCCTGGTAGGCGACGGGCGGAGACACTCCCGGGGCGAAGCTCAGCAGCGTGAAACTGCCCGCCATGCTCGGGTGCACTCCGGCGGAGAAGGGCAGAACCCGCACTGAGATGTTCGGTTGCTGTGCGATCGCGGTGATGTGTCCGAGCGCCTCGATGCCGACGCCTCCCATTGCCAGCGTGCGACTCAAGGCGGCCTCGGAGAGCACCGTGGACAGTGCCAGCGGATCGGGTGCCGTCAACCGGGTCTGACGCTGCATGCGGGCAGCCACTCGACGGCCCACCTCGCCGGAGGGCATCGGACCGATGTGGACCGCACGCGCGTACGCCTCTGTCTGGAGCAAACCGGGGATCAGCTCCAGCGAGAAGTCCCGCACGGCAACGGCGTCGTCTTCGAGGCCGATGTAAGCCTGTAGCCAGTCCGGTAGCCGGTAGGTGGACCACCAGCCACGTTTGGTTCCCTCCCGACGCATCTCCTCCAGCGTCTCAAGCCGGTCGAGTGCACCGTAGAGCCGTAGCAGTACTTCCAGATCCGGCTTGCGGACGCCATAGCGGCCGGTCTCGATGTGGCTGATGCGGGAGCGTGAACAGTCCAATGCTGCGGCGGCGTCCTCCATGCGCAGGCTTGCGGCCTCACGCAAGTCGCGGAGCTGTCGGCCCAACTGTCTACGACGCATCGGTGGCCCCGCTTCTGCCATGGATCGATCCTAGCGAATAGATCGACTCGGGATAGGAACTAGACACAACCTCACGATATTAGCTATCGTGAGGTTTGACCGGTAGGTCATAGCACTAGTGCCCAGAGGTAGGGCCGGCACCGGTCGGCCGTCCGGCCTGGTACTTGCCCCCCAGCCGGGGCGGGCGGGGCAGTAAGGGCGTCTGCTACGGGTTGGCGTCCAGCCGCCCGGCCTGCTGCCTGTTGGGGGCCGGGCCGGGCCGGGCGGCGCTACGACGCGGGGAGCGGTGGAGGTGGTCGGTATGTCCGGCGGCAGGTCGCGGATGCGCCCGTTGAGGCTGGCGGGCCTGGCGGTCGGTACGAGGGTGGTGCGTGACCACAGGCCACCGGGTGCTCGTCCTCGGCTCGGGACGGTGATGCCCTGCGATCCGGAGTTCTCTCGGGGGTGTTTTCCGGTGCGGTTCGATGACGGGGTCTGGGAGCGGTGCAACGCCTCCGATGTCACCGTGTTGGCCGGTGCCGCTGTGGTCACCACGATCACCACGGGCCGTGGTGTCCGGGATGCGAGGGCGGCCGGGTGACCGGCAGGCGCTGGGCGACTGGACCGGCCGTGTTACTGCGGCTTTTTTTCGCGTTGCGGGTGCACGGCGCCAAGTTCGGTGACTGTCGGCGGGCGCGACCCGGTGACCCGCCCACCGACGTGACGTTGCCGCCCCGTACTGACCCCCGACCCGGTTGCTGACATGGGCGGCAGACACCGGCTACGGCGGCGCGTGATCACCAAACGCCACACGACAACCGAAGTGGTCGACATCAGCGGCCAGGCGCACCTGCTCACCGATACCGCGATGACCGCCGGACGTCGCGGTGGGGGCCGGTATGTGGCGCTGTGCGGCACCGAGGTGCTACCCGCTGCGCTGGTCGCCGCACCCGAGTCGCACTGCCGTACCTGCCACGCCGCCACCGTGCCCACCCCGCGGAGGAGGTGACCCGCCTTGCCTTCCCGGACCCCGTATGACCCGTGGCGTGACGTCAACGGCACCCATATCCCGGTGGGATGCCGGGTCGAACAGATCGGCGTCGACAAGCTCCACGGCGCGCAACCATCCCGGCTGCACAAGCACGGTGAGGTGATCGGCCGGGGCACCTACCGGCTGGGCGTGCACTTCGACGGTGACGACCAGCCGGTCAGTGTCCGACCGCACCTGCTGCGGCGCGTCCCCGGGAACGCCCCCTAGAAGCTCCGGTCGGGGCCGCCGGTCGAGGGGAGTGCCCCCCGCAACGCTCCCGACAGAGAACTCCCGGCGGCCCCGGCCGGTCCCAACGAAGATATCCGGAAGGTTCGTGATGAGCGCACCCCGCCACGACCGAGACGACGACTCCTGCCCCGGCTGCGGCGCCACCACCGGGATAGTGCAGCTCACCAGCACCCCCCGGGTGCAGTCCTGGGAGTGCGCGTGCGGCACCGGGTGGGCGTGCACCAGAGTCGGCCCGTCACCGCAGCACTACCTCGACCAGCTCACCGCGACGGCAGAACTGCACAGCGCCGCCCGCCGGACTCTCCGACAGGTCATCGCAGTGGCCGACCAAGCGAGCACCCTCACCGATCCAGAAACTGCGGGAACAACTCACCGCGCTGGCCGACCAGGCACGCAAGCCCACCCGGTGAGCCGGTTCGGGCTCTTCGCGATGTCCCCGGTGGATTCCTGCGTGCACCTGCTCACACCCGAAGGTGATCAGTGCCCGGATGTGCTCACGGCGCGCTGCGGGTTGCTGCTCCCGCCGGTCATCACCTGCCACGACCAGCCACCACCCGGCCCACCCTGCGAACGGTGCCGTTTGATCTTCACAGTCGGGATGAACGTCCCCCTCAACGATGCCCTCGCCGCAGCCGGATCGCCGGACCGAGCCGCCGATCTCGCCCAGGTACGTGCGAGCTTCGAGGCGGCGTGGGTCCGCTGGAACATCGCGCGGGCGGTCGCCTTCACGGCGGCGTTCGGCTGCCTCACCTGGGCGTTGATGATCTACGGGCGCACCCGTGCCGGGGCGTGATCGCTGCACCGCCCTCCGTCTTCGCCCGGGCCTCGGCGAACGGGGCCAGCGCCGCGACCGGAAGCGCGTCGACCTGCTGCTGTGACTGGTCGTCGGTGGTGACCGTGTACAACGTGGCTACAGGCCCAGCCGGGCCTTGATCCGCGGCAGCGGCTCGTCAACCGGGATGTCCTCCCCGGCCAGCCGGGCGGCCGCCCGGCGGTACATGGCCCGGTGCGCCTCGGGCCCGGTCACCGCAGTCAACCGCGCCACCCGCCGCCAGGACTCCAGTGTCGCCACCACCTCGGGCAGGTCCAGCGTCTCGGTGGCCCTAGCCATCATCTCGCGCCGCTGCTGGTCGAACTCGGCGGCTTCCTCCAGGATCAGCACAGCGCGGACCTCGGCCGCAGTGGCGTCGGAGGAACGACGGTCCGCTGCGGCCGTGCCGCGGTTCGGGAGTTGCTGCGGCGGTCACACCGCACACGGTAGCCGCCCGGACAGACAACGTGAGTATTGACAATGAGGAGTCGTCGAGCACGCCTCGGCGGCCTCCTCGCCTCCGCCCTTGCGGGTCAGAGTGCGAGTGAGGCCGCCGTGGTGGAGGTGCCGGGAATCGAACCCGGGTCCTCCGTCGCTTCGTCAGGGCTTCTCCGTGCGCAGTCCGCTACGCCTCTACTCGGATCCACCGGTCATGCGGACAAGCCGGTGTGACGATCCCAGCCGCTGTAAGTGTCCCGCCAGGCCCCGCGGCCGAGCCTGGCGGTTGAGTCCCCTAGCTGATGCCGGGGTCCGGGGCGGGGACGCCCCCGGTCCGACACAGTCGCCCCTCGCTTAGGCAGCGAGGGCGAACTGGCGCTGACTTGAGTCGGCGCTTATTGAGGTGCGATGACGCTTACGGTGGTCTCTCGCCTGCACCGGCACGCTTCCCACTGACTCAACGTCCGGAGTCGAAACCGTTCACCCCCTTGTTGGGCTGGGCCAGCCGCTCAGTGTAACGCCCAGCGGCCCGGCCATCATCCCCGCTGGCCCCGCGCTGACGGCGCCGGTTCCCGGTCCGAGAGTTGTCGCCGCCGCTGTGTGGTGAGTCGACGCAGCGCGAGCAGGCCGCCGATACCGGGGATGAGCGCCATCAGTGTCGCGTGCTTCGTCGCTCCGGCTGCGCGGACCGCGGCGATGCTGACGAACAGATAGGCGCAGCCGTGCGTGGGGCCGATCACTGAGGAGACGGCCGGCCAGTGCACTGTGACGAGGTTGACCAGCAGCACGATCAAGGTGACCAGCTCGACGCCGGTGGCGGTCCGCAAGAGACGCAACGAGGCGCTCACGGTCACACTCCTGTGGTGGAGCCGGGGCGGACGATCATCAAGACGGTGACGGTCACCCACAGGAGGTTGAACATTCCGGTGTGCATGGCGAGCCGCCGGGCCACGCCCTGTTCCTGTTCCCTCCTGGGCGGTGGTCGGGTGGTCGCGGCGACGGTGTCGAGGTCGGCCACGATCGCGCCCTGCCGGGGCAGCACGAGCAGGGCCAGCACGGCGGCCGCGATGGCCGTCAGGACGATCGAGACGATCAGCCAGGTGTCGCCCAGCACCTGCAGACTGGTGGCGGTCGCGAGGCCGAATACGGGCACCACGACGCCGACGGTCGCGTAGACCCGGCAGATGCGGTGCAGGGTGCGCACCACGGCCATCGCCTGAGCGTCGCCTGGATCGGACAGGGCGCGGCGGGCAGCGGCCGGGAACATGCTGGCCGCCACGGTCACGGGTCCGATGGCGATGATCACAGTCACGACATGGACAGCGAGGAGGAACTTCGTCACGGAACGGGCCGCCCTTCAGCAATAGGCCCCGAGGTTAGCCACCGCGCCCAGCGTCAGAAAGCGGCTGAATCGCCACATATAACGGATTCTCGCCAGAAGCACTGCAAGGCTATGAGCTGGCAGATCACCATTTGATGACAGAAAAGCGCTGTTCACCGTGCTTGGCGGGATGACGATGGTGACCTACTCTGCTGCCATGCACACTGTGGCCGTCCTCGCCCTGGACGGGGTGATCGCCTTCGACCTGGCCACCCCGATCGAGGTCTTCAGCCGCACGCGATTGCCGGACGGCCGCGTCGCCTACCGGGTCCGTATCTGCGCGGCCACCGAGGAGATCGACGCCGGCGCGTTCATCCTCCGTGCGCCATGGGGGCTGGATGCGCTGGCCGAAGCGGACACGATCATCCTGCCCGGTTGCGCCGACCCCACCGCCCCGGTCCCGGACGAGGTTCTCGACGCGCTGCGCCGGGCGGCCGCCCACGGCACCCGCATCGCCTCGATCTGCGCGGGAGCTTTCACCCTGGCCGCCACCGGGCTCCTGGACGGGCGGCGAGCCACCACCCACTGGCTCGCCGCCGCCCTGCTCGCCGCCAGTCACCCCGACGTTGAAGTAGACCCCGATGTGCTCTATGTGGACAACGGCCAGTTCTTGACCTCAGCAGGTGCCGCCGCCGGGCTCGACCTGTGCCTGCACATGATCCGTCGAGACCACGGCTCCGCGGTAGCCGCCGACGCCGCCCGGCTGTCCGTCATGCCCCTGGAACGCGACGGGGGGCAGGCCCAGTTCATCGTCCACGAACAACCCCCCACTCCCCGCGGGTCGGCCATGGAGCCCCTGCTGCGATGGATGCAGGACAACGCCACCAAGGAACTCGCCCTCGACGACATCGCCACCCACGCCGGAATGAGCACCCGCACCCTCCACCGCCGCTTCCGCGAACAGACCGGTACCACCCCCCTCCAGTGGCTGCACCGCACCCGGGTCCACCAGGCGCAGTACCTGCTGGAGACGACCACACACTCAGTCGACCGGATCGCCGCACAAGTCGGATTCGGCTCACCCACCGCCTTTCGCGACCGCTTCAAACGCCTCGTCGGCACCAGCCCGCACGCCTACCGCCACGCTTTTCAAAGCCCACCTGCACAGTGATCGGCGAGCGCGCCGGGTCAGGGCCGAGCCTCCACTGGCTCACCCCATGCCCTTGACCCGCCGTCCCATGGCGCGCTGTACCTCACGATCGGCGTCACGCTTGGCCAGGTCGGCTCGCTTGTCATAGGACCGCTTGCCGCGAGCCAGCGCGATCTCCACCTTCACCTTGCCGTCGGAGAAGTACATCGACAGCGGCACCAGCGACAGCCCGCCCTCCCTGGTCTTGCCGATCAGCCGGAGGATCTCCTTGCGGTGCAGCAGCAACTTGCGGGTCCGCCGAGGCTCGTGGTTGGTCCAGCTACCTTGGTCGTATTCCGGAATGTGCACGCCGCGCAGCCACACCTCACCGTCCTCGACACTGGCGTAGGCATCGGCCAGCGAGGCGCGGCCGGCCCGCAGTGACTTGACCTCCGTGCCGGTGAGCACGATGCCCGCCTCGTAGGTGTCCATGATCGCGTAGTCGTGCCGGGCCCGCCGGTTCGACACGATCACCTTGCGGCCGCGCTCCTGGCTCATAGATCCCTGCTCATGGCTTTTCAGGCGCCGTTAGTCCCGGACGTAAAGGCGCAACGTCACGTAACCGGTCACAGCGGCGACCATGGCGCCCAAGACAAGCAGGATCGGCGCAACCGTAAAGATCTCCGCGTAGCGCAAGGGCGGCACGATCCCAGCCTCGAAGATACTCGCGAACACCCGATCGACGAAGGCCACCTTGCCGAGCACCAGCCCCGCGATGGCCAGCACGCCACCGACCACTCCGGCAACCGCAGCCTCGAGAACAAAGGGAAGCTGGGTGTACCAGCGGGTGGCGCCGGTCAGGCGCATGACGCCGACCTCGGCGCGCCGGTTGAACGCGGACAGCTGGACGGTGTTGGAGATCAGCAGCAGCGCGGCGAGAAGCTGGATCAACCCGATCCCGAAGGTAGCGTTGCGCAGCCCGTTGAGTGCCCGGAACAGGTCCCGGAGGTACTCACCCTGGTCTCGAACCCGGTCCACACCGGGGCGCCCGGTGAATGCCTTGGCGATGGAGGGGAACCGTGCCGGATCCGACAGCTGGACCCGTAACGACGCCGGTAGCGCCTCCGCCCTGGCGAGCTGCAGCAGCTCCGGTTGGCCCTCGAAGATCCGCTGGAATCGCTCGAAGGCGGCTTGCCGGTTTTCGAACACCACCGACTGCACCCCGGAGGTGGCCTCCAGCTGCCCACGTAGCGCCGCGCAGGTACTTGACGTGCAGCCGGCGTCGTTCGCGCTGATGTCGGCGCTGAGGTACACCACGGTCTCGACGCGCTGGTAGTAGTCCTGCTGCATCCGGTCGATGGTGCGGACGAGGAGCAGTCCCCCGCCCAGCAGTCCCAGAGAGACCGCAGTGGTCAGGATCATCGCCACGGTCATGGTGACGTTGCGGCGCAGGCCGGTGACGACCTCGCTGAACACGAAGCTGGCACGCATCGGGAGTGGACATTCCTCGCGGTCGGGAGTGGGTCGCCGTCGAACTCAGTGGCCGTCGAGCATCAGTGGCCGTCCAACTTCAGTTGCCGACGCCGTACACACCGCGGCTCTCGTCCCGGATCACTTGTCCGAGGTGGAGTTCCACGACGCGGCGGCGCATCGAGTCGACGATCGAATGGTCATGGGTGGCCATCAGTACTGTGGTTCCGGTTCGGTTGATCCGTTCCAGCAGCAACATGATGTCCTGGCTGATGTCGGGGTCCAGGTTTCCGGTGGGTTCGTCAGCCAGCAGCAGCAGCGGCCTGTTCACGAACGCCCTGGCGATCGCCACCCGCTGCTGCTCCCCGCCGGACAGCTCATGTGGCATCCGGTCCGCCTTGCCCTCCAGCCCGACCAGCTCGAGCACCTCGGGCACCACCTTGCGGATGGTGTGCCGGGGTTTTCCGATCACCTCGAGAGCAAACCCGACGTTCTCGGAGACGGTTTTGTTGGTCAGAAGCCGGAAGTCCTGGAACACACAGCCGACCCGCTGCCGCAGCTGCGGGATACGGCGCTGGGAAAGCTTGCCGAGGTTCCAGTTGGCCACGTAGACGTCGCCTTTGGTGGCTACCTCCTCGCGCAGCAACAAGCGGAGGAAGGTGGACTTACCCGACCCGGACGGTCCGATGAGGAACACGAACTCGCCCTTGTCCACCTCGACCGACACGTTGTCGAGCGCGGGTCTGGTGGCGGTCTTGTAGGCCTTGCTGACGTGCTCGAGCCGGATCACGAGCGGCGAGTCTACTCATCCAGGCCGGGTAATCTGCGGCAACCGGCGGTGGGTCGCCACACTGGTCGGAGCAAGCGCTAAGCGGCACCGGCAGTCTGGCGCTGGCGGCGCCACCGGATACCGGACTCCAGAAAGCCGTCGATGTCCCCGTCGAGCACTGCGTCGGGGTTGCCCACCTCGTGCTCGGTCCGTAGATCCTTGACCATCTGGTAGGGATGCAGCACGTAGGAGCGCATCTGGTTGCCCCACGAGCTGCCCTCACCCTTGAGCGCGTCCAGCTCCGCCTGCCGCTCCAGGCGCTTACGCTCCAGCAGCCGGGACTGCAGCACCCGCATGGCTGCGGCCCGGTTCTGGATCTGCGACTTTTCGTTCTGGCAGGACACCACGATCCCGCTGGGCAGGTGGGTGATGCGCACCGCGGAGTCGGTGGTGTTGACGCTCTGCCCGCCGGGTCCAGAAGATCGGAAGACATCGATGCGGATCTCGTTCTCCGGGATGTCGACGTGGTCGGTGGTCGCGGTCACCGGAAGTACCTCGACACCGGCGAAGGAGGTCTGCCGGCGGCCCTGGTTGTCGAACGGTGAGATCCGGACCAGCCGATGGGTGCCCTGCTCCACCGACAGGGTGCCGTAAGCGAAGGGTGCCTTGACCACAAAGGTGGCCGACTTGATCCCGGCTTCCTCGGCTAAGGAAGTGTCGTAGATCTCGGTGGGGTAGCCGTGCCGCTCAGCCCAACGGAGGTACATGCGCATCAGCATCTCGGCGAAGTCGGCGGCATCCACCCCACCGGCCTCGGACCGGATCGTCACCAGGGCGTCCCGCTCGTCGTACTCGCCGGCCAGCAGCGTCCGGATCTCCAACGACGCGATCTCAGCGCCCAGCTTGGCTCGCTCGGCTTCGGCCTCGCCTCGGGCCGCCTCGTCAGCACCCTCCTCGGCCAGCTCGTAAAGGATCTCCACGTCTTCCAGACGCTGCCGCAGCCCGAGCAACCGCCGCAGGTCACCCTGCTTGTGGGCGAGCTTGCTGTTGACCTGCTGGGCATACTCGACGTCATCCCACAAGTCTGGGCGACCGGCCTGCTCCTCCAGCTCGGCCACCTGGGCCCGCAACCGGTCGATGTCCAGTGCAGCCTCGATCCCGGCAAGGGTGCCGGCCAGGTCCTTGAGATCGGCGGCGACGTCGGTGTTCACGTCGAGCCAGGGTAGTCGCCCCGGACAAGCAGGTCTCAGTCCGTGGGGATGGCGTCGAGCAACTTGAGCACCGCGCGCCGGTGCGCCACGGTGAAATCCGCCGCTGCCTTGGTGTAGGGATCGGTGGCCGCTTTCGCTTCCGCTCTGGCCTGGTCAAGGTGAACGAGGTAGTCGGTCCGGGCAGTGCTGACCAGGTTGGCACGCTGTTTGGGGGTGAGCTGACCGGCGTGCACGAGGCGCAGGATCAGCGGGCTGCGCAGGTTGTCCGATCCTGCGGTGGAGTTCAGCCAGGACTTGAACGCGCGCTTGCCGGCCGCGGTGATGACGTACTGCTGGCTGGACCGCGCGCCCCTCTTGCCGAGACGGAGCAGGCCAGCCTCGGTGAGCACCGGCAGCTCGCGGTAGACCTGGCTGCGGGTGACGCTGAAGAACGACCCGAACCGCTCGCCGGCGACCGCGACCAGCTGGCCTCCGGTCCTCGGGCCGTCGTGCAAAAGTCCCAGCAGGGCGGCCGAGGTGGCGTTCAGGTCGCGCATTCGCCCACGGTGCCACGCCAGGCCCGGGCCTGTCCACAATGGTCGGTCTGTCCACTGTGTCAGGCGCCTTCGGCGCCACGATCTACAGATCGCCGGCGAGGTTCCGGATCCGCTCGATGAGCCGGACCCGCTCAGCAGCAGATCCAGCCAGTGGGGTCACGTTCAGCGTGGTGGCGCCCGACCCACGCAACACCTCTAACCGCTCACGCAGGTAGCCCGCCGGTCCGACCAGCGACGTCCGGCGAAGCAGTTCGTCGGGCACCGCTGCGGCTGCATCGTCCTTCTTACCCTCCAGGTAGAGGTCCTGGATGGTCTCGGCCTCGACCTCGAAGCCGTAGCGGCGGGCCAGGTCGTTGTAGAAGTTGCGGCCCTTCGCGCCCATCCCACCGATATACAGCGCCAGCATCGGGCGGATGGCGTCCAGCAACCCGGCTGCGGTGTCTTTGTCATCAGTGATAGCCAGCGGGGCGGCTACCACGATGTCGAGATCACCCAGCGCCTGGTCCCGCTTCGCGCTGCCCAGCGCCAGCGAGTCGCCCCATACCTCGGCGGCCCGCTCGGGCAGGTAGAAGATCGGCTCCCAGCCCTCGGCGATCTCCGCGGCCATCGCCACGTTCTTGGGGCCGATCGCGGCGATGACGATCGGGATCCGTTCCCGCACCGGGTGGTTGATCAGCTTCAGCGGCTTGCCCAGCCCGGTGCCGCGATCCGCGGGAAGCGGGATCTGGTAGTGCCTGCCCTGGTATTCCAGCCGCTCCCGGCGCCACACCGTGCGGCAGATCTCCACCAGCTCCCGGGTGCGGCCCAGCGGTGCGGTGTAGGGCACGCCGTGAAAGCCCTCGATCACCTGCGGGCCCGACGCGCCGATGCCGAGGGTGAACCGGCCGCCCGAGATGTAGTCCAGCCCGGCTGCGGTCATCGCGGTCAGCGCCGGGGTGCGGGTATAGATCTGCAAGATCCCCGAGGCGATCTCCAGCCGCTCGGTGCGCGCGGCGATGAACCCCAGCTGGCTGACCGCGTCGAAGCTGTAGGCCTCGGGTACGAACACGATGTCCAACCCGGCCTTTTCGTAGTCGGCCAGCTCCACGACGGTCTCGGCGAACCCGCCGCTGTAATTCAAGGGCATCCCGATGCGCACCGCGTTCCTCCTCAGCTGATGGGAGCTACCGCATCTCCCACCGGGAGCCTGCCAGGCACGACCACCGGCGGGACCCGTAACGTTGGGTAGCGCTGGGAACGACGCCGAGGAGGTTTCCATGAGCTACCCCCACCAGATCGTCACCGAGCCCATCAGCCTCGACGAGGCACGCAGGCTGATCGCCTCTGGTGCAGCCGTGCTGGTCGACGTCCGCGAGCAGCACGAATGGGATGCCGGCCACGCCGCCGAGGCCGTGCACATGCCGCTCGGCGAGCTCGAGGCCGCCGCATTGCCGCCCGGCACCCAGATCGTCACCACCTGCCGCTCTGGGGGGCGAGGCTCGCGAGCGGCCGCAGCGTTGCTCGAAGCGGGATTGCCGGCACGCAACCTGGCCGGTGGGATGCGTGGTTGGCGTGACGCCGGGCTGCCGTTGGAGTCATCCGACGGTGGAGCAGGCTCCGTGGACTGAAAGCGGCCACCGACCCGACCTCGGACCTGCTTCGCCTGGAGGTCAAGGAGAACGGCCGTATCGTGCTGGAGCTGCCGCGCGCCGAGGTCGGGCAGGGGCTCACGACCGCGATGGCGATGCTGGTGGCCGAGGAGATGGGGGCCAAGCTTTCCGATGTCGACGTGGTGCTGTCGGACGCCCGCCCGGAGCTGCTGTTCAATCAGATCACCGGTGCGTCGACCTCGACCCGCACGCTGTTCACTCCGGTGCGGCTGGCCGCGGCCGGGGCTCGCCTGCGGCTGCTGCGGGTCTATGCCGAGGAGGTCGGCTACCGGGCCGACAAGCTCCGGATCCGCGACGGTGTGGTGGTCGCACCGGACGGCGCGTCCGCCTCGTTCGGCTCGCTGACCGCCGCGGCCGCGAAGCTGGGCGAGCCGGTGATCGGACCGTCGCCCAAGCCGTACAACGACTACACCCTGGTCGGCAAGCCGACCAACCGGATGGACCAGCGCAATCACATCACCGGCAGGACCAAATTCTGTTGGGACCTGGACGTGCCGGGGGCGAAGCCGGCCATTGTGGCCCGGGCGCCGCAGGTCCGAGGCACCGTCGAGGATTTCGACGAAGACGCCCTACGCACGATGCCCGGGGTCATCGACGTGGCGCGGATCCCGACCGGCATCGCGATCGTGGCCGAGACGTTCGGGCAGGCGCTGGCCGCCCAGAAGGCGATCAAGGCCAGGTACGGCAAGGGCGGGCTCGACGGGCTGTCCGACTCCGACATCCGCAAGAAGCGTCGCCACCGCAGGCAAGTGGGGGCGGAAGATGAGATCCGGGCACGCCCAGGGCTTCGCGATCAACGAGGAGCACCGCTCCGCGGTAGCCGTGCTGGTCGAGATCGACGCCACCGACCCGAAGAACCCTCGGGTGTACAAGGCCGTGATGGCTTTCGACGCCGGGCTGCCGATCAACCCGCGCGGTTTGGAGGCGCAGATGCTTGGCGGCTTGAACGACGGCATCTCGACGGTCCTGTACGCCGGCAACCACCTCGACAACGGAGTATTCCGGGAGACCAGCTACACCGACTTCGGTTACGCCAAGCAGCGGCACTACCCGATCAACGTCGAGATGTATGTCATGCCGAAGACCACCGACGAGCCCGGCGGAGCCGGTGAGACCACCGTGTCGGCGGCCGGTGGCGCGGTCGCCAACGCCTACGCCCGGGCCACCGGCAGCAAGCCCCGCAACTTCCCGATCAACTTCTGAGGAGCCGGAAAGTGCCGAAGTACTCTTTCACCCTCAATGGGGAACGGGTCAGCGTCGACGCACCGGGTGATCTGGGGCTGCTGTACGTCCTGCGGGACAAGCTCGGGGTCACCGGTCCGAAATACGGCTGCGGGGTCGGGGTCTGCCGAGCCTGCACCAGCCACCTCAACGGCGAGGAGATCCAGCCCTGCATCGTGCCGATGCGCGAGGTCGACGGCCAGCACGTGACCACCATCGAAGGCCTGGCCGACGGCGACGAGTTGCACCCGGTGCAGCAGGCTTGGCTGGACAACGACGTCGCACAGTGCGGGTACTGCCAGCCAGGACAGATCATGACGGCAGTCGCGCTGTTAAGGAAGAAGTCCAACCCGTCGGACGAGGACATCGACAGGATCGAGAACGTCTGCCGCTGCGGCACCTACTTCCGGATCCGCGAGGCGATCAAGCAGGCCGCCGGCGGCTGAGCAGCCGGGGTCGCAGATCCTCGGACGACACGGTGTCCAGGCCGTCCCGCTCGATTCGGGCAGCGAGCGAGCGGGCGTGACCGGCCAGACCCGCGACGTCCAGTCCATGCGGGGGGTCGGCAGCGTGCGGGTCGATCCGGTCTGCGCTGCGGTGCAGCAGCGCCGCCGCGCCCCTCGGGTTGCCGCGCTGCACGTGGGTGAGACCGACCGCGAGCTGCGCCAGACCCTGCCACAACTCGCGGTGCTCCCCCGCAGTTGCCTTCCACACCCCCTCGAGCACCTCGTGCGCGTGGAACGGATAACCGTCGTCGATCAGCTGCTGGGCCTGCCGCACCGCATCGTCCGGGCTCAGCGCAACGTCCTCGGGAACCCGGTCGACCCCCTGCGCACCATGTGGCAACGGCCGGCCCTGGGCATCTCGGGGGCGGGCGTTGCGGGCCCGGCCGGTGGGGTCCCGGTCACGGCTGCTCATCCCTCCATAATGAGCGTCGGCTCGCCCCTGGGTGAGGGCACCCACCGAGCTGGGGCGCAGGGAGGCAGGATAGAGGCATGGATCACCACGGTCGCCCTGAGCACACCGACCGGATCCGGCTGGGTGGCTGCGCGCTGCCGGTCGTCAGCCCGGCCCGGCTCTACGTCTGCGGCATCACCCCCTACGACGTGACCCATCTGGGACACGCCAGCACGTTCGTGTGGGCGGACACGGCCGCTGCTGTGCTACGCCTGGCCGGGGCGGAGACCGTGACCTGCCGCAATATCACCGACGTCGACGACGTGCTGACCCGCGCCGCCGTGCAACGCGGCCGGCACTACGACGAGTTCGCCCTGGAGCAGGAGTACATGTTCGGGCGGGACATGACCGCGCTTCGCGTGCGCCGACCCGAACACGAACCGCGGGCCCGACACCACGTCGGGCGGGTCGTTCAGCTGGCCGCGGCGCTGCTTGCCACGAGCCACGCCTACCAGCGCGGCGGTGCGGTGTACTTCTGTGGTGCCGATGTCCCGGCCAAGGCCAGGCTGACGCTGGACCGGGCGGAGCAGCTCGCGGTCGAGTTCGGCGATCGGTCCGACGACCTGGAGCGCGACGACCCCTTCGACGTCCCGGTGTGGCGGCCCTCCGCCGGCGACGAGCCCGGCTGGCCCAGCCCGTGGGGTCGCGGCCGGCCCGGCTGGCACGCGGAGTGCGCCGCCATTGCGCTGGGCGTGCTCGGCCCCGCGGTCGACATCCTGGCCGGTGGGTCCGACCTCGAGTTCCCGCACCACGCCTACCAGGCCGCCATGGTGCAGGCGGCGACCGGCGTGGGCCCCTTCGCGCGGGCCGAGTTTCCGGTCGGGACGGTCACCGTGGACGGTGCGAAGATGGCCAAGTCGACGGGCAACCTGGTGCTGGTCGGCGATCTGCTCGGGCACCATCCCGCCGCAGCCGTGCGGCTGCTGCTGCTCAACCGGCCATGGCGCCAGACCTGGGACTTCCGCGCTGGGGACATCGATGCCGAGGCACGCCGGCTCGATCGCCTGTACTCAGCAGCCGGAATGGCGCGGACCTCACCCGCCGCATCGGACGCCGTCCTCGCTGCCCTGGTGGATGACCTCGACGTTCCGACCGCCCTCGCGATCGGGGAGGAGTCGGGGGGTGACGCGGCGCGATTGGTGCTGCGCACCCTCGCCCTGGAGTGACCTTCCTGAATGACCCTTGAGAGGCGCCCCATCGAGAGGCGGTGACAGCATGACGTGCACCCTTATCCTGCTCAGACACGCGAAATCGGCATGGCCCGGAGGTATCCCCGACGCACAACGGCCATTGGCCGGGCGGGGGCGCCGCGACGCTCCCGCCGTCGGTCGCTGGCTGCGCGAGCAGATCGCCAGGATCGATCTCGTGTTGTGCTCCCCCGCGGTCCGAGCAGTCCAGACCTGGGACCTCGCGGCCGCAGAGTTGGATGCGACACCCCAAGTCCGTCATGACGAACGGCTCTACGGAGCCTCGGCCGACGAGCTACTGAGGATCACCCAGGAGTTGCCCCACACCGCGTCGACGGTGGCCCTGGTGGGCCACAACCCCGACCTGGAGGACTTCCTGGAGCTGCTGACCGGAACCGTCGAAATCCTCAAGACCTCCGCCATCGCCGTCATGGCCACGCCGGGCACGTGGGCCGAGGCCAAGGCTGGATCGTGGACCTTGGAGGCATTGGCAACCCCGCGCGGTAGCTGAGTGGTCGCCCACCGTGACGAATTCGTGACTGTCCGCTGTGATGCTGCTGCGATGTGCATCTATCCTGCGGGAGTGACGGTCTCAAGGGCGTCCCGAAGGCTGTGGGTTTCTCCCCTGGCGCTGGGCCTGCTGGCCACCACCGGTTGCACCACTTCGCCGGACGAGAGCACGCCGATCCTCCCGGACGACTGCACCCGCACGATCACCCAAAGCGACGAGGTGGCTGCGGCGGTGGACGCCAGTTCCCCAGGAGACACGCTGTGTTTCACCGGCGGTAATCTGGTCGACGCCGAGGTGGCGATGAACAGGTCCGGCACCAGCGACGCGCCGATCAGGCTCGTCTCCAATGGAGCCACTGTCTACAACGTTCGCATCACCGCCGACCACGTCGTCATCGAGGGCTTCACCATCACCGGTGGCGACGGACTGCTCCTCGAGGGAGCGGGGATCACCGCAGCGCACAACACGATCCGCGACACCCAGCGAAGCGGGATCGCCTGCATGCCATGCACCGACTCGACCATCGCATCCAACACGGTGCAACAGGCATCCATGAGCGGCATCTACCTCACCGGGCAGGGGATCACGGTGAACGGCAACACGGTGAGCGAAACGGTGGCCCGCGACGATGGTGACGCCGACGGCATGCGCTTCTTCGGCACCGGTCATCGGATCACCGGCAACACCATCCGCGACATCTCCGCCCGCGGCTATTCTGCTCCCCCGCACCCCGACTGTTTCCAGACCTATGACCACAGCCCACCCACGTTCGACGTGGTGATCTCGGACAACACCTGCCGCAACGTCGACGCACAATGTCTGATTGCCACCGACGACCAGCCCGGCAGCAGCGACGCCCCCGCCGGAATCCCGTCGATCACGTTCGTCGGTAATACTTGTGACACCACCGGTGCGCAGTCGATCAACCTGCGCGGGTGGCCGAATGTCGAGGTACAGGACAACAGGTTCTCCGGTCCTGGCCTGCGGCGCGCGATATTGATCATCGACGGTTCGACCGGCTGCACTGTGATCGGCAACACCACTGCCGGCGGCGTACCCACCGTGGAGATCGATGGCTCGTCCCGACCAGGTTTTCACGGGGACGGCAACAGCCCCGCCTAGACCAAACGTCCGCTCACCAGCCCCCATCCGGCCAAGGCGGTCCAGCGGACGCCCACGATGGGCCAAGGCGGGCCCGTACGCTGAATCCATGCTCCTGAATGGCGTAAACCACGTCGCGGTGCTCACCAACGACACCGCCCGCCTGCACGAGTTCTACCGCGAGGTCTTCGACGCGACCGTCTCGCACGACGCCGAGGTGGCACCCGGAGTGCGGCTGTCGTTCGTCGACATCGGTCCGGCCTCGGAACTCAACGTGTTCCAAGTCGACGGCAACTCGGAGGCGCAACGGCAGACGCCGATGTTCGGACGGGGCCGCATCGACCATCTCGGCCTTCAGGCGGCGTCGCTGGATGCCTTCGAGGAGATCCGACGACGACTTATCGCGTATGGCGCCAGCGACGGGTTCGTCACCGACTTCGGACCCGTCCTCAGCGTCTTCTTCCGGGATCCCGACGGGCTCGAGGGCGAGGTGTGTATCGCTAACCCCGATGCCCAGCCGGGCGTGTTCAACCCGCCTGGAACGCCAGCGGCTCGCTACGAGAGTTGAGGCGCTACACGCCTTCACGGAGAACGACTTGCTGGCCTTCTTTAAGACCGGAGATGACCTGGGTGCGATCGTCTCCGACGAGTCCGGCTTGGAACCTCACTTGCTGTTCTACGCCGTCGGCGTCGACGACGGTGACGGAGCTTTGGTCGCCTCGTTTCCGAACAGCCGAGTTAGGAACGGTGAGGACGTCCTCGACCTGATTGGTCAGCACGCGCGCCTGAGCGGTTTGGCCGTCCTTGAGTCGGGGGTCGGTCTCATTCAGCAAGACGGTGACGTAGTAGTTGATCACGCTGGAGATACTGCTACCGGCGGGGGCCACGGCGACCACCGTCCCAGCGCGGGTGAGGTCGGGTACGGCATCGAAAGACACCTCGACCTTCTGGTTGGGAGCGACCTTCGCCGCATCGGTCTCCTCGAACGGCACAACCACCTGGAAGGTGTTGATTTCACTGAGGACCAGGAACTGGGTGCCGCCTGGACGCTGGGGACCAGTGGTGGTGTTGCCCAACGACGTGCTGCTGTTCACTTCGACCCCGGGGATGGGAGCAGCGCTGCCCGGCGCCAGTGGGCTGGTGTTCGAGCTGGGCTGGACGTACTCCCCCACCACACCGTTGATGACCGACACGGTGCCCGCGACCGGCGCACGCAGCACGGTGTTGTCGACATCCCGCTGCGCAGCGGCGACCTGGGCCTGAGCGCTGGATATCAATGCGACCTGCTGCTCGATGTCGAACGGCCGGGACGAGCCCACAGCGTCGAGGTTGTTCTTCGCGGTGACCACGCTCTGACGAGCATTCTCGATCGAGACCCGCCCGGATGCGCGGTCGACATTCAGCTTCTGCTGGGTGGCATCGAGAGCGGTCTTGTCCGACAGCACCTGGCGGCGGGCGTTGACGACCGCCGCCTGATCCATCGGGATCCGGTTACACGCCGGGTTGCCGCTACCGCCACCGCCCGGACCACCACCTGCCCCAGGGACACCCGCGCTCACGGGGCCTGCTTGCACAGGGTTCTCCACACCCGCCTGAGCCGGCCCCACCCCGACCGACGAGTCAGGCCCGTCCGGGGTGGCTGAGCCATTACCGCCGGTACCGCCGGTACCGGCAACGCCGGTACCGGGCGGTGGCGGGGTGTAGGGAATACCTCCGGTGGAAGCGCAGGAGATCTGATCGGCACGCAGTTGTTCCTGAGCCTTATTCAGCAAGAAGCCGTCGAAATCCAATTGTCGTCGCGCTTGGTCGACCGCCGAGGCATCCGCAGACAGCTGCGTATCGACCAGCTTCTCCGTCGCAGACAGGATCTGCTGCGCCTGGTCCAGGGTGTCTTTGGCGCCCTCAACCGTCGTCGCATTCACAAGCTTACCGAACAACGCCTGCTGGGAATTCAGCTGCGCCTGCAGCTGATCCAACGTCTGCCGCAGCAGGAAGTCATCGGTCCGCGCCAAGACCTGGCCCGCGCTCACCCGATCCCCGACCTTGACCGCCACCTCTTCGAGCTGCCCGCCGCTCGGGAACCCCAGGTTCTTCTCCGTGATGGCGGCCAATGAACCTGATGCCGACACCTTAGTGACCACGGCGCCCCGCTCCACCCGCCCGGTCGGCGGCGGTGACGGCTCACTGCCGCACCCAACCGCCGTGCCCAGCACGGCCACCAATCCGAGCGCCACCAAGGCCCGGGCCCCGAAGGCCCGAGCTGGTGACCGCGTTGTCGGACTGGTCAGGATCGTGGTCACAGCGAGGTCCCCCCCTGTCTTCGGGTTTCTACGCTGTGCAACGCCTGAGGGGACGGTGAGTTACGGGATGGTGCGCAGCAGGGCGGTGAGTCTTGCGAGTCACTGGTATCTGAGGGCTTCGATGGGTCGTAGCCGGGCGGCCCGGTTGGCCGGGTAGCCGCCGGCGACGAGGCCGATTGCGAGGCTGATCGCGAACGAGATCACGATGGACGAGATGGTCACGGCAGGGGCGAACGATTCGAAGGTGGGGCCGAGGGATGGCGCGACGGTGGCGCCGAGCTCTGATAGGCCGACCCCGAGGAGAACGCCGATGATCCCGCCGAGGCCGGCCAGCACCGTGGACTCGATGAGGAATTGTTCGAGGACAGCGCGGCGAGTAGCGCCGATCGCTTTTCGGATGCCGATCTCCCGGGTTCGCTCGGTGACTGAGACCAGCATGATGTTCAGGACGCCGATGGCGCCGACGAGCAGTGAGATCGCGGCAACGGCCGCGGTGAACAGGGTGAGGATGCGCAAGACCTGGTTGAATGAGTCGAGCCGGCTGCGCAGGGATTGGACCTCGAAGTCCCTATTAGCGGGGTCCTTGATCCGGTGCCGGTCGCTGAGGATGCGGATCACCTCATCCTGGACGACCGGTACGGCAGCTGCTTGGGCGGCCTGCACGATGATCTGGTTGACCTTGTCGCCACCGCCGAAGATGTAGCGGCGCGCGGTGTCCAGCGGCATGACCGCGAAACTGTCATTCGGCTCACCGAAGGACTGCGTCACCCCGATGACCCTGAAGGTCTGGCGGTTGATCCGAACCGTCTGGTTCAGCGCGGCTGCGGGGTCGTCGCCGAAGAGATAGGTCGCCACGCTGGGACCCAGCACCACCACTTTCGCGGTGGAGCGGACCTGGGCCGCGTCGAAGAATGACCCCACCGCCACATCCTGGTTATTCACCTCGAGCCAGCGTTCGGTGGAGCCGACGACGGTAGCCCGGTACCTGAAGTCATCCTCGACCAGCGCTCGGCCGGTGGTGGCGGGGATCACGGCGTCGATTTGACCCGCCAGCGGCGACTCCTGCAATGCCGCGACGTCGGCGTCGATCAGATCCCTCGGGGGGGTGCCGCCGGGGACGTTGCCGACCGTCGGCACGATGGTGATCAGATTGGCCAGCGGTTCGAGTTGCGCATTGACCGAGGTCTTCAACCCGTTGCCGAGGGCGACCAGCAGGATCACCGCCGCGACACCGATGATGATGCCGAGCATGGTCAGCGCGGAGCGCAACCGGTTGGCACGCAACCCACGCATCGCGATGCGCAGCGCCTCCCGCAGATTCACGCGGTGACCTCCGACCGGTTCCGCTGCACCTGGTCGCTCACGATGCGCCCGTCGCGCAGCCGCACCACCCGCTTGGCGAACCGGGCGATGTCCTCTTCGTGGGTGATGATGACCACCGTGCGGCCGGCATCGTTCAACCCACCGAGCAACTTCAAGATCTCGACGCTGGACGCGGTGTCGAGGTTGCCCGTGGGCTCGTCGGCAAGCAACATCGTGGGATCGTTGATCAGCGCCCGCGCGATCGCCACCCGCTGCTGTTGACCGCCGGAGAGCTCATTGGGCATGTGCTTCTGCCGGTCGCCCATCCCGACACTCTCCAATGCCTGCCGGGCCCGAGTGCGCCGATCCCCGATCCCGGCGTAGACCAAAGGCAGCTCGACGTTGCGGACCGCGCTCGTGCGCGGGACCAGGTTGAATGACTGGAACACGAACCCGATCTTGCGGCTGCGGATCTTGGCCAGCCGGTTGTCGCTGAGAGTGCTGACATCGGTGCCGTCGAGCAGGTAGCGCCCGCTGGTGGGGACATCCAGACAGCCCAGGATGTTCATGAGCGTGGTCTTGCCCGATCCGGACGGGCCCATGATCGCGACCAGATCACCGTCGTCTATGGCCAGGTCGACACCGTAGAGTGCACGTACCTCGACCGAACCCATCCGGTACACCTTGGTGACGTCCTCAAGTTGGATCATTCCACTCCCTTCTGGATTCGAACGCCATCGGGGTCCGGCGGCCGACGCGCAAGTTGCTAGCCCGTCGATCACGCCCAGCGGGGCGTTACGAGCAGTCCTTTCGTCTGTCAAGCTCGGGCTCGGTCCCTGCCGGGGCGGGGGCGTAGGTTGTTCGTCGGTTGTTCGTCGACGGTGATGGCTTCGGGGCAGTGGACGACCGCGGTCTGGGTGGCGAGGTAGCACACCAACCATCCGGGCCGGACCTTGGGGCAGGAGGAACGTCACCCACCGTACTCGGTCCAGATCGACGCTACCGCGTTGTGCACGTCACGCAAAGTACTGAAACGCATACACATACGGGTCTTTTTGTAGGGTCAGCTCGTGCGGAACCGGTTGAACACTCGGTACATCAGCTCCGTTCCGCGGGCCAGTGCGTCCACCCGGATCCGCTCGTCGTTACCGTGCATCCGGGACATCGTGTCGGCATCGGTGGCGTAGGGGTAGATCCCGTACACCGGGATGCCGCGCTGCCGCCAGGGGCCAGCGCTGGTGCCCGCTTCGAACAGGCCCGGCGTGACCGCCGCTTCGGGGTAGGTTTCGCGAGCCGCGGTTTCCAGCGCGCGGAAGACATCGGTGTCGATCGTCCCCGGCGGTTGGGCCATTCGTTGCGCGAGCCCGGCCAGCGTCTCCTCCTCGGTCTGGTTGGGGGAAAGGGGGTTCACCAGGCGCAGCACCACGCCTTCACTGTCGCCCAGCGCGTTGCGCAACTCAGCCAACGTTGTAGCCACGTCGATACCACCCGGAACCAGCCGCAGGTTCAGGCTGGCGGTCGCCGACCCGGGCTGGACATTGACCCGGTACCCGGCGTGCTGGATCACCGGTGTGACGATGTGGCGCATCAACGCGTTGTGCAGAGTCGGGTGGTCGCTGAGCTGGACCACCAGCGCGCCGGCGCGGTCCCGCTCGGCCTGTCCGGTGGCAGTCAGCATGAGCCGCAGCGCAGCAGCCAGCTTCGCGTTCTCAGTGCGTGCAGCCCATGCTTCGAAGTACGCCCGTGTCACGTCGGTGAGACCGACCCCGGGCTGGTAGTCGGCCAGCCGGACCGCCGCACGATTGAGCCGGGTGATCGCCGCGTCCGGTGACGGGCGGGAGGAGTGGGTGACGGTTCCCCGGGCGACGAGCTCCAGCGCGGCGGACATCTTGTCCTGCCGGGTCAGCGTGACCACCGCCGGTTCCACCGAGCCGGGCGGGGCCAGCGCCCATCCCCCCTCGGTGATCACCGCCCCGGCGTCGATCTTGTCGTAGTGCCGCTCGGCGAGCCACCGGGTGCTGTACGGGCCGGCCTCCTCGTCGCAGTCGGAGAGGAAGATGATGTCCCGGTCGAACCGGCCGCCCTCGTCAAGGTGCCGCAACAGGGCAGCCATGAACGCGGCGTTGGTGCCCTTCATATCCAGCGCGCCGCGGCCGTAGACCCAGCCGTTGAGTACCTCGCCGCGGTAGGGATCGACGGTCCAGCGGCCGGCCTCCACCGACACCACGTCGGAGTGACACAGCAGCAGTAGCGGCCGGGCGCTCCCCACGGCGCTGGGGATGCGGGCGATGAAATGCGCGTTGTCCGGCTTCGGGGTCGGGATGATCTCGGTTCGGGCACCGGCCGCGTCCCAGATCGACTTGAGCATCTGGGCATGCGGCACAGTGACACCGCCCTCGCCGTTGTGCGATGTGTCGAACCGGATCATGTCGACGGTGAGCTTCAGCGGATCCAGGTTCACCGGGTCGACAGCGGGGATGGGAGGTGGCGGGGTGACGGTGCTGGTGCAGCCGGTCATCAGGGTGCTGGCCGCAACTACCCCCATCGCCCTACCGCCGAGCTGCAGCGCCTCGCGCCGGCTGTACCGGCCGTGCTCACCGGCCACGATCCCCCCGAATGCCGTGCACCTGGCCGACACACCCCTCCGCCGGGCCCTGACCGCGAGAGGGCCCCTAACCGTGC
>JBOHGH010000067.1:0-24130 GCA_050699975.1 Pseudonocardiaceae bacterium
GGCCCGTCATGACTCATGTCCCCCCACAGACCAACGAGGTCGCGGTACAGCGGCGCAGTTCCGAGCAGCTCGCAGTGGCTCCCTGACACCACTGCAGCACCGTCCATCAGCAGGACCCGGTGGGCCCGCAGTGCGGAGCTGATCCGGTGCGCGACGACGATCAGGGTGCCACCACGTCCCGCGAGCACCCGTTCGACCCGCTCCTCGGCGACCGGGTCGAGGTGGCAGGTGGCCTCGTCCAGGATCAGCACCGGCGCTCCGGTCAGGTGCGCCCTGACCAGGGCGACCAGCTGCCGTTCGCCGGCCGAGAGCATCCCGGAGTCAACCGCAGCGTCGTATCCACCGAGGCGGGTCACCACCGAGCGCAGGCCCAGCGCGTCGACCGCGGCGTCGAGCTCGGCTCGAGTTGCCGCGGGATGCAGGTAGCGCAGGTTCTCGCAGACTGTCCCGGCGAAGACATACGCCTCCTGCGGGATCACCACCCGGTGGCGGGTGAGGTCCTGCGGGTCGAGTTCGGCGATCGGCAGCCCGCCCAGGCGGATCTCACCCCGCTGCGGGACGTGCGTCGCGGCCAGCAACCCGGCCAGGGTGGACTTCCCTGCACCGCTGGGCCCGACGATGGCCAGGTGCTGACCTTCCGGGATCACCAGGTCCAACTGGTGTACTACCGGCTCGGCGTGGCTGCCGTAAGCGAAGGTGACCCCGTTGAACACCAGGTCGTGGCCGCTGGGTGCGTGCTGGCGCCGGGCGCGGGCCGGCAGCGGTTGCTCGCCCGCCTCTACCAACCGATTCAGGGTGACCACCAGCTTCAAACCCCCGATGCCCAGCCCGTCGACCAGCGCCTTCAGCGCCGGGAGCAGCCCCTGGGTCAGGTAGACCAGACCGCCGGCGATCGTGCCGAGCGTCGCGCCATTCGCGAGCAACCAGGGTGCTCCCACCAGCAGGGCCACGGCCGGTAGCCAGGCACCGATCGCTACCGACAACGTGCGGATCGCTGCCATCCGGGCCAGCGTCCGTTCCGCGTCGGCGTTTGCGTCCACCTGTTGCTGTGCCCGCGCGCAAGCCCGGTCTTCGGCGCCGCAGGCGACGACGTCGCGGAGGCTGTGCGCGATGGTGCTGGTTGACTCGGCGACCCCCTCGTCGGTGAGCACGTGGGCGCGCTGCCGGGCCATCATGGACCGCAACGACATCACGAAGAGTCCCAGCCCGGCCAGGAGCGGCGGCAGCACCAGCAGCCCGACGATCCCGGTCAGTGCGGCCATCCCGACTACCGCAGCCACCGCGCTGACCACGAAACTCCTGGTGAGCAGGAGCAAACCGGCGAAGTTGTCCCGCACCACCTCGACCTGGTGGGTAAGCCGAGCGACCGCGCCCGAATCGGGCCGCCCGCCGAGCACCGTGGATCGCTGCAGCGCCCCTCCGACCACGCGCGCCACCAGGTCGTCGCGGAACGGCTCGACGATCTCGGCGAGAATCCGGTAGATCAACCGAGTGGCCAAGGCCCCGGCGAGCACCGCCACGGCCAGCACGCCGAGCCACGCCAGCCCGGTCCCGGGACGACCGGCGAGGAATCCGTCATCCAACGCGTGAGCCACCCCGTAACCCGACAGCAGTACCGGCAGCATCTGCAGCACCGACCAGGCAGCCAGCCGGCCAAGCGCACGCGGATGGCGGCGCAGCGCTCCCAGGATGACGCGGGGCACGGTGTCCGCAGCGGGAGTCATGACACTGCCACCGATACTGCGGGGCGCGCCGGTGTCTCGGGTAGACCGTGTGTCTCGGTCAGGTCTTGGGTTTCGGTCAGGTCTTGGGTTTCGGGCGCGACCACCTCGGAGCCGAACAGGGCCCGGTAGTCCGGGTCGCGCCACAGCTCGGTGTGCGGACGCAGGCTGCGCAGCTTGCCACCATCGAGCCAGGCGATCAGATCCGTGCGGGCAGCCGTGGCCGCCCGATGCGCGATGATCAGTCTGGTTTGTCCCCCACCCCCGGTGGTCAGCGCGGCGCCGACCTGCCGTTCGGTCACGGTGTCCAGGCTGGAGGTCGCGTCGTCGAGGATGAGCACCCGGTAGTGGTGCGCGAACGCCCTGGCCAGGCCGAGCCGCTGCATCTCACCTCCGGACAGCGGGGCCGCGGCCAGCGCCGTCTGGTACCCCTGCGGCAGTCTCTCGACGAAGGTGTTCGCGCGGGCGGTAGTGGCGGCCCACCGGACCCTTTCCTGCGTGCGATTGCGCGAACCGAAGTTGATCACTTCCTCGATCGTGTCGCCGACCAGCGCCGGACGCTCGAAGGCAAATCCCACCGAGGCGCGCAGCTGTTCCCGGGACAGATCGGGCAACGCCACGCCGTCGAGCAGCACCTGCCCCTGCTCCGGATCGGTGAGCCGACCAGCCAGCGCGGCGAGCACGGACTTGCCCGCACCGGACCGGCCGACCACGGCCACCGTGGCACCGGCCGGGACGACGAGGTCAAGCCCGTCGATGACGCACTCCCCCGCGGCGGACACTCGGACTCCGCGGAACTCGAGCCGGCCACCGCCGCCTCGCGCAGAGGAGGCGGGCAGCGTCGCGGCGCCGTAGGGGATCACCGGTTGGGTGAGTACCTCGGCCGCGCGCCGGCCGCCGGCCCGGGCTCGGCTGAGCTTGTTGAGGAAACCCACCGCCGAGCCGAGGCCGGCGGCCAGCACCGCATAGCGGCTCGCGGCGTAAAGCTCACCGACGCTCAGTCGGCCGGCGACCACACCGAGCCCGGCGACACCGACGACGATCAACGGCAGCAGCGGCCCGATCATGGCGGTCTGGCCGGCCACCCGCACCTGGTTGTGCCACATCCGCGCGCCGTGTGCGCGCAGCCCGGACAGCGGCGCCAGAATCCGTCCTCTTTCGTGCTCGATGCTGCCGGCGGCGGCGATCGTGCGGGCCCCGGACAGCGCATCGACCAGCCTCGCGGCGATCTGTCCCTGGCTGTGCAGGTAGTGCCCGATGGTCTCGGAGTTGTCCCGGACGAAGACCCGTAGCAGCCCGGCCATCGCCACGACCCCGACCAGCGCGGTGAGCCCCACCCACGGGTCGATCAAGGCGAGGGCGACGATGCTGCCGACCGGGGGGATCAGGCCGGCGCCGACCATGACCGCGGTTACCCCGACCTGACCTGCTTCGCTGGCGTTGCGGGTGACCCGGGTCACCAGGTCTCCGGGTTCGAAGCGGCGGGTGGCTGCCGGGCCGACCGCGGCCAGATGCTGGATCAGCGTTGTGCGCAGCCAGGCTGTGCAGCGGGCGTTACTCGCTCCGGTGGCGATGTCGCCGACCACCTTGCCGCCCACCATGAGGGCGATCAGTCCCGCGCAGGCGAGGAGGGTCCAGGTGATCTGGTCCCCTCCGGGAAGCGCGTCGAGAGCCCGGCCGAGTGCGGCGGGGAGCAGGATTTCCGCGCCTGCGGTGACCAGAGTGGCCAACCCCAGTACCCATGTCCACAGCCCGCCGCGCCGACCCGTCCTCAACAGCAGGCGGTCTGCTTGTCTCCAGTCTGTCTGTCTGTCCTGTGCTTGTCTGTACGCCGGATCGTGCGAACGTGCAGGCACCCCGGCCGGATCGCTGTTCACGCGGCCTCCGCATCGTCGCTACGGCAAGCTGTTCTTTCTCGGAAATTATTTGGGTGGCCCGGAGCAACGCCGGCTGCCCCGGACCACCCAGTGGTGACATCTCAGTGGCTGCAGAGCAGCAGGCTGAGGCTGCTGCTGTCACAGTCGTAGTCGCAGCTGCGGCCGCCGCCGCGAGGAGCGTCGGCGGACAGCTCCAGAGCCTGCAGGTCGAGAAGCGCCATGGTTTTCACCTCCCCCCGTAGGTCGAAGCGGACACCAGCCCGTTCCCCACCGTCAGCACCGCTGGCACGGGGGCAACGTGCGGTGCGGGCTGCCGGGATTCGAACAGGAACGGGAGACCGACGGGGTGCTCGTGCACAGCAGCACCCAGCGCAAGCAGGACACCTGCGGCGCCACTCGCCAGATCCATGGACAGCCGCAGCAGCTGGTCACCGGGAAAAGCGAGATGACCTTGGTAGTCGACGCGGTGCCAGCCCAGGCGTTGGACCTGGGCGGCGACCTCGGGGTTCCAGATCGCCTGCCCGGGCGGGTATGCCCGGCTGAGGTACAGGATGATCCCGGCCCGGCCGCTGAACAGCCCCGGTTGGATGTAGAACGGAACCCGCGCGACTTTGCGAATGGCAGCAGCGGCCTGGGCGAATTCCTCATCGGAGCGGTGCGTGAGGTACTCGTCGAGGACCATGCCGACGCCCGCGCTGCCACGATCGAGGTAGGGCATCGCCCGCCAGCCTTCGTTGACCAGCATCGAGCCGTCCTCGCGCATCATGCAGCGGCGCAGGTCCTGGCGAAGCGCTGTCGCAGCCAGCTCAAGGAATCCGCGGTCACCGGTGTGCTCATAGAGCCGCAGGAACATCAAGGCCGGTCCCGACGAACCCTGCATCAGCCCGGCGTAGGGGTGATCCCCGCCGCTGATCGTGCCGACGCTGTCGGCGCTACCCTGCCGGTCGGCCACCATCTCGGCGACGCGCAGTGCGTGCTCGAATAGCGTGGGTTCCCCGGTTGAGCCCGCGAAGTGGGCCAGGTTGAGCGCGATACCGGCGAGGCCACCGGACAGGTCTGTGCCGAGCCGGTCGCGCTGCTCGCTGAGGCAGAAGTCGATCAGGTCGAGGGCGGCTTGGCGATACCCCAGATCCGCCAGCACGTACGCCACACCGTGCAGCCCGTCGTAGAGACCCAACCGCGCTCCACGGGCCGCCGCGGCGGCCCGCTCGAGCAGCCAGTGTTCACCGGCGGGGTATCGATTGGCCCCGGTCGCCGACAACGCATAGAGCACGCCGGCAGCACCGTGGGCGATGTTGAGACCGCCGGAACTGAACTGAGCGATGTCACCGGGAAAGAGCCGGTCGGCGCGCTTGGGAGTAGCGCTGGCCAGGATCCCAGCCACTATCGAGTCCCGGGCGCGTATCCAGCCGGTTGTCCCGGACGGCAATGCAGCGAGCTGCCTGGCACGCGGTCGCGGTGTGTCCGGGTCGGTGCGGCTGGCTCCGGTGATCGTCTGTAGGGCCTCGGACAGGAAAGCCGGCGGCACCGGGAAGTGTTCGGCGATGACCTCGACGAAGTCGAGCGGCTTTCCCGCGTCGAGCCGCATCATGGCGGTCAACGGGAGGAACAGCGCCAGGCGCAGGCAGGCCAGGGAGTACCGGTCGATGTCGAATCCGGTCCGGTCCGCCGGGGATGCGAAGCCGGGGGTGCCCAGGGTGGGGCGGCGTGCCTCGTCGAGGCTCGCCGCGACCTCGAAGTCGATCAGCGCGATCCGGCCGTCGGCACGGACGATGACGTTGAACAGATTCAGATCACCGTGAATGATCCCGCGGCCATGGATGGCTGCGACGATGCCTTCGACTTGGGCACATACCTGCACTGCCCATTCGGTGTGGGCAGCGATCTCGGCCGGCCCGGCAGCGGGGTCGCTCATCGGGTAGCGCTGCGTGAAGACCTTGTTCAGCGACGTTCCCTCAACGAACTCCAGGGCGAGGAAGTGGTGCTCCCCCAGGGTGAAATGGTCGTGGATTGCGGGAACCCCCTCGATGCCCGCAAGGTGTTCGAGCGTCTCCCGTTCGCGTCGCAGCCGCTGGACCGCGTCGGCGCCGTCCGCGGCGAGACCGGCATGCGGCCGCGCTTCCTTGAGCACCACGCGGGTGCCGGTCCGCTGGTCCCGCGCGTCGTAGAGCCCCCCGCCGTTGGAGAAGTGCAGGACCTGCTCGATGCGGTAGGGCAGCGTCGCGACGGTGGTGGCGTTGCGCGCTGCGAGCTGGGGAACAAGCAGATCCGGCAACGTCACCCAGGGCGGAGTGGCGAACACCGCCTCCCTGCGGTCGGGTACCAGTGCACCGCTGGGGTCCTCGATGGCCGGAACCCGGTCACCCCGCGCCGACAGGCAGTGCCGCAGCGCGAAACCGCCGTAGCGGACGTAGAGCGGGCCGTCGTTCCAGCGCAGATCGCTGAGGATGTACGGGCCTGGCTCGCCGGCCAGCCGGTCGCCGAGATCGTGCAGGATCATTCCCAGCGCGTCGACGTCGGCCGGGTAGATCGTGACGAACTTTCCGCTGGATCCCCGCGGCGCGTACTTCGCGTTTCGCATGTGGACGACATTTCGAGAAGCGAGGAACTTGAATTGGATCTGGCGCGGGATGCAGTAGGCCCACACGGTCTCAAGAATGCGTTCCGCGTTGTCCAGGCACGCCGACGCGTGGACCTTCCAGCCCTGCTGGGGCACCGAAGCACCGACCGGATTCATGACCACCCAATTGCTGGCGATCCGGCGTTCCCAGCCATCGGGAACCGGACGTTGTGCGGCATCGAAGGACTCCGAGCGGCTCGGCCCGATCATCGAATCGTAAAACAACGGATCCGCGATGCAGTACACCTCGTAACCGTCGTCCACTAGATCCCCCCTTGGGCGCTACCGAGCATCGCTATGCACAAATATTCGTACCGCAGCGACCTTGCGACAAGTGGTTTTCATCAGGGCTTCGATGTGAAGGAATCACTGGTGCCCCAGTGATGAATACCGGTGCCCTCAGCTCAGGCAGCTGGCGGCACGGCCGTGGGCCTGGGCAAGTTCGGGTACCACGAGATCGTTGGCGATCAGCGAGATCCGGTCATCCCGTTTGGTCACCCGCGCCTTGACCAGCACGATTGCGTCCTCGGCGACGTTCACCCCGACCACTGAGTAAGTCTTGGAGAAAAACAACACCTCGATCCCGGCCGCGAGGTCCTCAAGCTGGGCGGCCGCCCACGGCTCGCCGTTGCGATTCACCCGCCGGGTCACGCTCGCGAGGATCCCCCCGACGATCACCTGGGCGCCGTCGGCGACGGTGCCGTCCAGGATCGACGCGATCGGGGTGTCGGACTGGCGGGCCAGGACGTGCTCCACACCGCGCAGCGGGTGCCCGGACACGTAGAGACCGAGCACTTCCCGCTCCAGCGCGAGCTGGTGGCAGGTGTCCCACTGGTCAGGGGGCACCGGCACATCGAACAGTCCCGCACAGGCACCATCGCCGGGCTGGCTGCCGAACAGGTCGAACTGACCGATCGCCTCGGCCCGCTTGGACTCCCTGACCGCGTCTATCGCCTCGCCATGCACCAGGTGCAGGCCTTTACGCGGGTGGCACAGTGAGTCGAAGGCGCCGGCTTTGACCAGCGACTCGACGACCTTCCGGTTGCAGGCCACCGCGTGCACCTTGCGAAGGAAGTCGGAGAAGTCGGCATAGCCGCCCTTCTCGGTACGGGCCCGGGTGATCGCATCGACGACGTTGCCACCCACGTTGCGGATGGCGCCGAGACCGAACCGGATGTCACCGCCGACCGCGGTGAAGTCCCGCTCGGAGGAGTTCACATCCGGCGGCAGCACGGTGATACCCATCTTGCGGCACTCGGCGAGGTAGACGGCGGCTTTGTCCTTGTCGTCGCCCACGCTGGTCAGCAGCGCCGCCATGTACTCCGAACGATGATTGGCCTTCAGGTAGGCGGTCCAATAAGAAACCAGCCCGTACCCCGCGGCATGTGCGCGGTTGAAGGCGTAGTCAGAGAACGGGAGCAGAATGTCCCACAGCGTCTTGATCGCGGCCGCCGAATAACCGGCGTCGCGCATCCCGCCGGAGAAGGCCTCGTACTCCTTGTCCAAGATTTCCTTCTTTTTCTTACCCATTGCCCGGCGCAGCAGATCGGCTTTACCCAGTGAGTACCCTGACACCCGCTGGGCGATCGCCATGACCTGCTCCTGGTAGACGATCAGCCCATAGGTCTCGGCCAGGATGTCGGCCAGCGGTTCGGCCAGCTCCGCATGAATGGGCCGCACCTCCTGGCGGTTGTTCTTGCGGTCGGCGTAGTCGTTGTGCGCGTTGGCACCCATCGGACCAGGTCGATACAGCGCCAGCACGGCGGAGATGTCCTCGAAGGTGGTGGGCACCATGCGGCGCAGCAGATCTCGCACCGGGCCTCCGTCGAGCTGGAACACCCCGAGGGTGTCCCCCCGGGCCAGCAGCTCGTAGGCCTTTGCGTTGTCGAGCTCTAGAGTGTCCAGGTCGGGCGGTAGCTTGCCGTTGAGCTCGATGGTGCGTAGCGCGTCGTCGATGACGGTGAGGGTGCGCAGTCCCAGGAAATCCATCTTGAGTAGCCCGAGCGTCTCGCACGCGCCCATGTCGAACTGCGTGATGATCGCGCCGTCGGAGTCCCTGCGCTGGATCGGGATGATGTCGATCAATGGCTCGCTGGACATGATCACACCAGCCGCGTGCACGCCCCACTGCCGTTTGAGACCCTCCAGCCCGCGAGCGGTGTCGATGATCTCCTTGATCTGCGGGTCGGCCTCGTACAGCGCGCGGACCTCGGTGGCCTCGGCGTAGCGCTGGTGATTCGCATCGAAGATCCCGGTCAGCGTGATGTCCTTGCCCATCACTGGTGCGGGCATCGCCTTGGTGATCCGGTCGGCTACCGAGTAACCGGGCTGGCCATAGAGCACCCGCGCGGAATCCTTGATCGCCGCCTTCGCCTTGATCGTCGAGTAGGTGATGATCTGCGCGATGCGGTCCTCGCCGTACTTCTCCGTGACGTAGCGGATCATGTCGCCGCGCCGGCGCTCATCGAAGTCCATGTCGATGTCGGGCGCTGAGGGCCGTTCCGGGTTGAGGAACCGCTCGAAGATCAGCTTGTGCCGGATCGGGTCGAGATCGGTGATTCCCATCGCGTAGGCCACCAGGCAGCCCGCCGCCGACCCTCGGCCGGGACCCACCCGGATGCCGTTGTCCTTGGCGTACTGAACGAGGTCGGCAGTAACCAGAAAGTAGCCGGGATAGCCCTTCTGGCAGATCACCCCGACCTCGTATTCGGCCTGGCTGCGATGGGCGTCAGGCACGCCGTCCGGGAAGCGCTGCTGCAGGCCCCGTTCGACTTCCTTGACCAGCCAGCTGGCTTCACTCTCCCCTTCCGGCACGGGGAACCGGGGCATCAGATCGCGGCCCTCGGTGAACTCCACGTGCACCCGCTCGGCAATGCGTAGGGTGTTGTCGCACGCTTCCGGGAACTCGCCGTCCCACTGTTCGCGCATTTCCGCCGGGGACTTGAGGTAGAAGTTCTGGGCGTCGAACTTAAACCGGTGGGGATCCGACATGGTCTTGCCGGTCTGCACGCACAGCAGCACCTCGTGCAGCCTGGCATCCTCGGCGTAGGTGTAGTGCAGGTCGTTAGTGGCCAGTACGGGCAGGTCGAGGGTCTTCCTGAGCCGGACGAGGTCATCGCGAACCCGGCGCTCGATCTCAATGCCGTGGTCCATCAGCTCGCAGAAGAAGTTCTCCTGGCCGAAGATATCGCGGTAGTCGGCGGCGGCCTGGCAGGCGGCATCGAACTTGTCCTGCTGCAGCAGCCGCTGCACCTCGCCGGAGGGGCAGCTGGTGGTGGCGATGATTCCCTTGCCGTAGGTGTCCAGCAGTTCGCGGTCCATCCGGGGCTTGTAGTAGTAGCCCTCCAAGCTGGCCAGGCTGGCGAGCCGGAACAGGTTGTGCATGCCCTCGGTGTTCTCGGCGAGCAGCGTCATGTGGGTGTACATCTCACCCGGGTTGTCCGCGTCGGTGCCGCCGCCGGGCAGCACCACCCGCCTGCGCTCGTGCCGGGAGCCGGGCGAGAGGTAGCCCTCCATGCCGATGATCGGCTTGACCCCGTAGGCGTTGGCCTTGCGCCAGAACTCGTAGGCGCCGAAGACGTTGCCGTGGTCAGTCATCGCCAGGGCGGGCATGCCCATCCGGACGCATTCAGCGAACAGGTCGTCCAGCCGTGCCGCACCGTCGAGCATCGAGAACTCGGTGTGCGTGTGGAGGTGGACGAACGAGTCACCGGACACCGGGATCTCGACCTCCTTGATCACGCTGATCACGCCATGCAGTCATCCAGCCGCGGACCGTCACGGACCCGGTCACCCTAATCTGGCCCCCGACATTCCTGGTGCCTCGTACCTGCACGCCGCGGGCTGTGCCAGCTGGGTGCGACGCCCACCCCTGATCGAACATGCGTTCGATACTAGCCCGAGTCCCACAGATTATGGAACAGGATCGCGGGAGCCAGATCCGGATCGAGCGATGCCACCAGCGCAGCCCGCTGCTTGTGGCTAAGGCCGGTCGCGGCGGTCCCCGTCGCCTGACAGCCCTGCGTGCGCCGACTCGACACCAGAGCTGCCGGGGCGGCTTCGAACAGCCCTGGTGTCGAACTCGGCGAAACAGAGCGGGTCGTGGTCAGTCGTATTTCGAAGCAAGCCAACGATCAGGCTGCGGTGGTGCGCCCGTAGAGCACGAGGGCCCAGGTGAGGCAGAGGAGCGCGGCCGTGGAGGCGACTGCGCGCGCGATGTTCCAGCGGACCCATGCCGCCTCGAAGCGTTCGCGTACCCCCGCGAGATCGGTGAGTTGGTCCGGCGATCCGGCCGCGACCAGGGCGTCGTTGAGCGGGACGTTGAACCCGATCGTGATGACGAGCACCGCTCCGTACAGCACGAACGCGGCCGCGATCCACGGCAGCACGGCCCGCCCGTACCCGCGAAGGTGCAGCGCAGCGGAAAGGATGGTGAACACAGGTGCACCAAAGAAACTGACGAAGAACCACGGGTTGAGGATCGCCACGTTGATCTGTTGCATCGCGTCGACCAAGGTCCGGGCGTCGGTCAGGTGCAACCCCGGCATGACGGCGATGGCGAAGGCGCAGAACAGGCCGGCCATCACCCCCATGGTCACCGCAGCTGCGACCAGGGTCGTGCCGCGCAGTACCTCAAGCATCGAGGGCCTCCCTCGGTGTCTGGGTCATCCCATTGTCTGGGGCATGACCGTGTCCTAAACGTCCCAGACGCCGGTGGTGGCAGCGTCGCGTGCGTAGTCGGCGAAGTCCCGGGGATCCCGGCCCAGGCAACGCTGGACGCCGTCGGTCAGGTGGGAGTTACGGCCGTCCAGGAGCTCGGCGAACAGCTCGGTCAGGAACGCCACGACCTCGGCCGGGAAACCGTACTGCGCCAGCATGGATGCGTACTGCTCCGAGGAGACCGGCAGATAGCGAATCTCCCGTCCGGTCGCCTTGGCGATCTCCCCGACAGCCTCAGCGAAGGTCAGCAGCGGGGAGCTGGTAAGCTCATAGATCTGGCCCGCGTGCCGGTCCTCGGTCAGCGCCGCGACCACGACGTCCGCAAGGTCATCTGCGTCGATGAAAGGCTGAGGCAGCTGCCCGGCCGGGAACGCGACCACGCCGCTTCGCACCGGCTCCAGCAGGATGCCCTCACTGAAGTTCTGGAAGAACCAGCTACCCCGCACGATCGTCCAGTCGGCACCGGCCTCCTGCACCGCTTGCTCGGCAGGCAGGGCCGCCTCCTCACCCCGGGCGGACAGCAGGACCAGCCGCCGGACACCGCTCTTGACGGCCACGTCGGCGAAGGAACGGATCGTGGGGGCAGCGCTCGGGTCCCCGATGTCCGGGGAGTACGCCAGGTACACCGACCCCACGTCGTGCAGCGCAGCTGCCCAGGTGGCCTGATCCGCCCAGTCGAACGGCACCTCGCCGGAGCGGGAACCGATGCGGATCGGTCGGCCGCGCGGCCGCAGCCGCTCTGCCACCCGGCGCCCCGTCTTGCCGCTGCCGCCGAGCACCAGCGTCAACCTGTGCTGTTCGGTGTTCTGTGTCATGCCACCAGCACATCACCCAGCCGTGAGACGAGCCATCGTCGAGAGGCTCGATCCCATGTCTGCGCGTCTATGCTGGGAGATTGTGGACGCATTCGCGGGCCTCCTCGACGGACCCCGGGCTCGCGGCGCCTTCCTGCTCCGCGCGATCATGGAACCGCCGTGGTCGGTGCGGGTCCAGGACCAGGCGCCGGTCACCCTGGTGGCCATGATGACCGGCCAGGCCTGGGTAGTTCCCGACGTGGGAGCAGACCGGCGACCGCTGCAGCCCGGTGACGTCGCGATCATGCGTGGCCCTGATCCGTACACGATCGCTGAGGACCCGGCCACACCACCCCAGGTGATCATCCACCCCGGCCAGCACTGCACCACCCCGCAAGGGGAGAGCCTCAGTCAGGCGATGGATCTAGGGGTGCGCACCTGGGGCAACAGCGCAAGCGGCTCGACGGCGATGCTCATCGGCACCTACCAGATGCGCGGCGAGATCAGCCAGCGACTGCTCGCCGCGCTGCCCGCCGTGGTCGTCCTGCCCGCTGACGCGTGGGACTCGCCCCTGATGGCGTTGCTCGGCGAGGAGATCGTCAAGGACGAGCCGGGCCAGGAGGTCGTTCTCGACCGGCTGCTCGATCTGCTGCTCGTCGCCGTCCTGCGGGCCTGGTTCTCCCGCCCGGAGGCGCACGCCCCGGCCTGGTACCGGGCCCACAGCGACCCGGTGGTGGGCCGAGCACTGCGGATGCTCCACCACAACCCGGCCCGGCCATGGACAGTGGCCACGCTGGCCGCCGCGACCGGCGTGTCCCGCGCCGCCATGGCCCGCCGCTTCACCGAGCTGGTCGGCGAACCGCCGATGACGTTCCTCGCCGGCTGGCGGCTGGCCCTTGCCGCTGACCTGCTCCGCGGCTCTGACGCCACCATCGGCGCCGTCGCCCGGCAGGTCGGCTACGGCAGCTCCTTCGCGCTCAGCACCGCCTTCAAACGCGTCCACGGCATCAGCCCCCAACAGCACCGCCTCGGCGCATCCGCTGGCTGACCTGAGCATCAGCGCGGATCAGGGCGGCACCGGCCCGTCGTCGGGAACCGGTCCCGCCCGCTCGACCTGCTCAGGCAGCAGTGGGGAGATCGCGACATCCTGCAGAGGCGTATCGGGGGCGGCGACGTGCACCGCTCGGACGCCCGGACGGGACGCCACGGCCTGCAGCGCCGCGCCGTCGCCGACTACCAGAAACGCCACCACGCAGGCACAGCCACCACGCAGCCGCGCGGCCTCCGCGGCGGCGACAGCGGCGGGACGGCTGCCCGGCACCCGGGACGCAACCGCGGCGCGGTCCCCCGCCGCGGACCGGAAAACCTCGGTGAGTTCGGCCACCGGTCGCTGCCCGGGCAGATCACGGGTGATCAACGCGGTCTGCACCCGCGGCAGCGGAACACGAAGCACCACCCGGGACAGCCGCACGCCTGCCGTCAGTTCGGCAGCGGGCGCCGGCTTGAGGTAGCCCTCCAGCTGCACCAGCGCCCAGACCGGTCCCGACCTCGCCGCCGGCAGCGACGCGCCGGCCCGCCGCAGATAGTCCGCGACCGGCTCGCCGGCCTCGGGCCCAAGCCGCTCGACGCCGGCAACCGGTAGCGGTTCGCCCGGCTGCCCGGCTACCACGACCGCGACGCCAAGCGCCACGAACAGCGCTGCCAACACCGCCCACCGAGCCCGTGGCGGCATCGGCTAACCCTCGGCAGCCAGCACGTCCAACGCGCCGCGCAGATCGTCGGGGTCCGGGCTGGTGAATTCCACCCAGCGGTCGTCAGCGGGATGCCGGAAACCCAGCCGCGCGGCGTGCAGCCACTGCCTGTCCAGCCCGAGCCGCTGCGCCAGCGCGGGATCTGCACCATAGGTGAGGTCTCCACAACACGGGTGCCGCAGCGCCGCGAAATGCACCCGGATCTGGTGGGTGCGACCGGTCTCCAGGGTCACATCGCACAGCGACGCAGCCCGGAATGCCTCGATCACCTGGTAGTGCGTCACCGAAGGTTTGCCGCCGGCCACCACCGCAAATCGCCAGTCGTGCTTGGGGTGCCGGTCGATCGGGGCGTCGATGGTGCCCCGGCTGGGGTCCGGGTGGCCCTGCACCAGCGCCCGGTAGTGCTTGGCCACGGTGCGATCCCGGAATGCTCGCTTCAGGGCCGAGTAGCCGCTCTCGGACTTGGCGACCGCCATCAGACCACTGGTGCCGACGTCCAACCGATGCACCACCCCCTGGCGCTCGGCCGCGCCTGAGGTCGCCAGCTGGATCCCGGCTGCGGCGAGACCACCGAGCACGGTGGGCCCCACCCAGCCGGGGCTCGGGTGCGCGGCCACCCCGACCGGCTTGTCCACCACGACGAAGTCGGCGTCGTCGTGCACCACCCGCAGCCCTGCCACTGGCTCGGCCAGTACCTGGGGCTGCTGCGGCTCGGGCAGGGTCACCTCGAGCCACGTGCCGGTGGCGAGACGGTCGGACTTGCCGACGGGGCTGCCGTCGACCAGCACCGCACCAGCCCCGGTCAGCCCGGCCACCACCGTGCGGGACAATCCCAGCAGCCGCGCCAGCCCAGTGTCCACCCGCATGCCGTCGAGCCCGTCGGGCACCGGCAACGCTCGGACCCCACTCATTTCGAGCTCATTCCGGGCCTCATCGGGGGCTCATTCCGGGCCCCGGATCCGCCGACCGCCGGAGGCTGCGGCTGCCGTCGAATTCCCGGCCGGTGGCAGCGAGCAGGACCAGCACCACGCCACCACACACGATCGCCGAGTCCGCCAGGTTGAACACCGGCCACACACTGCCGTCCGGCGCCAGCAGCGACAGGAAGTCCACCACGTGCCCGCGCAGCGGACCAGGGGTGCGCAGCAGCCGGTCCGCCAAGTTGCCCAGCGCTCCACCCAGCACCAGCCCGAGCCCGAAAGCCCAGCCGGTCGAGCGCAGCCGGGGCGCCAGGCGGACGATCACTACCACGACCCCCAGGGCGATCAGCGACAGCAGCCAGGTCAGCCCGGTCGCCATCGAGAACGCCGCACCCGGGTTGCGGTACACGACGAGGTAGAGCCCGCCGCCCAACAGCTCCACCGGCCGATTGCCCTCCAGAGTCGCGACCACAATGATCTTGCTCAGCACGTCCAGCAGGAATGCGACGGCAGCGGTGGCAGCCAGCAGGCCGGTCCGGCGGCGCCCTGGCGACGCCTCGGGGATGTCCTGGTCGTCGGAGGCCGCTCCTTCGGCGTGCTGCGATGGGTTCACGTCACCATTGTGACGCCATCCGCCGGCGGTCGATCAGGCGCCGGTCTCTCCCCGCCACCGGGCCAGCCGGCCGGCTCGGTGCACGGCCCGAATCCGCCGCTCAGCTTGAACCCGGTTGCCGGTGGTGGTGACGATCAGCAGCTGGTCGCCCTCCTCCAACCGGGTGGTCGGCTGCGGGGTGAACCCCTCCCCGTTTCGCACCACCAGGCTGACCATCGCACCGGTGGGTAGCCGCAGCTCGGTTAAGTAGACGCCGTGCAGCCGCGACGGCCGCGGCACCCGGACCTGCAGCAGTTCGGCGCCCATCTCGTCGAGGGGGGCGTAGTCGACCACCATCTCCCTGCCCTGCTCCGGGCGGGCGAGCCCCAGCCACCGCAGGACCGAGGGCAGCGTGACGCCCTGCACCACGGTGAGCAGCACGACCAGGACGAAGACCGCGTCCACCAGCTGCTGGGCCCCCGGGAAGTCCATGGTGAGCGCGATCAGCGCCAGCACGATGGGCACCGCGCCCCTCAGCCCCGACCACGACAGGAACGCCTGCTCCCGCCAGGGCAGGCGAAACGGGCTGGTGGCGAGCAGCACCGACAACGGGCGCGCCAGCACGACCAGCACCACCCCCGCGATCAACGCGGGGATCAGCACACCGGGCAGCCGGGCCGGCGAGGCGTAGAGACCCAGCAGGACGAACAGCCCGATCTGGGCAAGCCAGCCGAGTCCCTCGGCGAACGACTGTGTGTCGCCGCGGTGCGGCAGGTGCGCGTTGCCGAGCACCACGCCGGCCAGGTAGGTGGCCAGGAATCCCGAGGCATGCGCGCCTTGCGCGATGGCGAAGGCCAGCACGCAGACCGCGATGGTCGCCAGCGGGTAGAGACCGGTCGCGGGCAGCGCCGCCCGGCGCAGCGCCCACGCTCCCGCGAACCCCAGCGCGATCCCCACCAGGGCACCGACGAGCAACTCGTAGCCGATCAGCAGGGGCGTCCACCAGCGCAGCGGGTCACCCGCCGCGAGCAGCACCACCGCGATAAAGACCGGCGCGTCGTTGATGCCCGACTCCAGCTCGAGGGCACCCGCCAGCCGGGGCGACACCTTCAGCGCCCGCAGCACGCTGAACACGGCGGCCGCGTCGGTCGCGGACAGCACCGCGCCCCACAGCAGCGCGGTACGCCAGTCCAGGCCCAGCAGCAGATGCAGCGCCGATCCGGTGACGGCGATGCTCACCGCGACCGCCACGGTGGCCAGCGAGATCCCCGGGCCGAGCGCCGGGCGGACTATCGACCAGCGGGTGGTGAGACCACCCTCGGCCAGGATCAGCACCAAACCCGCGATGCCCAGCGTGGCGGTGAGCGGCGTATCGGAGAACTCGATCCCCAGGCCGGACTCGCCTATCAGCAGGCCGATGGCCAGGTAAACCAGCAGCGAGGGCAGCCCGAGCCGGGTGGAGACCCGCACGGCGAGCACGGCCAGCAGCAGCACTGCCGCGCCCGCCCCGAGGGCGAGCTCCACCCCGTTCACGCGCGGAATTGTCCCCCAGCCTGGCGGGTCAGCCGGACCAGGAGATCGTGACCAGGTCCCGGTGGCGTGGGCCCAGCCTCGCCACCGCCTCGGCGACCTCGTCCCGGCGCTGCTCAGGCAGGCATAGCCGGCGCAGTGAGAAGGCGACCTCCGCCTCGGGACTCCGCTCCTGGGCGGGCCGGGCCCAGCGCTGGACCTCGGGAGATACCCCGATCTCGGCGAAGACGGCCAGCACGTCGTCCGCGGTCGCGGGTGGTGACCGGTGCAACCCATGGAAGTGCGCCCACAACGGGTCCAGCCAGGCCCCCGGGTGGACGGCGTGCAACTCGACGACAACACCGCGGCGTGCGGCGGTCCCCAACGCGGTGAGGAACGGCGCTAGCTCGACAGTGTTGTACCCCACGTGGTGGCTGACCACGACATCGGCGACACCCGCCTGTTCAGCGGACTGCGGCCACGCGCCGTGCACGCTGCGATGCGCCAGCCCGCGCTCGGCGCAGGCCCGCTCGAACGCCCGCAGCATGTCGTCGGCGTGATCCACCCCGGTGAGGTGGGACACCTTGGGCAGCAACGCGAGTCCGGCGGCGCCCGCACCGCACCCGACGTCGAGCACGGTCGCGCCGTCAGGGCCGAGCAACTCCAGCGCGGCGCGACGGGACGGCGTGTCCTCCGGGGTTGCCGGCGGCACGAACCGGGCGGGATCATGCCGGCTCGGGTCCTGCGGGGCGGCAGCCAGGATCTCGGCGGGAATCGCCCGGCTCTGCAGCAGCTCGCGCCAGCGGGCGGCGGCTGGGCCGCTCGTGAGTGGCGATGAGTGCTGGAACACTTGTTACGCACTCACGAGCGCGACGGCGACCCGGACAGCCAGACCGTCACCCACCATGCCAGGGAAGCCGTCACGGACCGGGCCGTGGTGCACCTGCCGGGCGAGTACCTCGCCGGCGATGTACTGCTCGTGCGCCCGGGCCGCCGCGAGCACCACCTCGGGTGCGTCCACCGTCAGCACGATCCGGTCGGTGACGTCCAGGCCGGCCTGCTTGCGAGCTTGTTGCACGATGCGCACCAGGTCCTTGGCGATCCCCTCAGCCGCCAGCTCCGGGGTGACCTCGGTATCCAGCACCACCAATCCCGAGCCGGCCGGCAGCGCCGCGCTTTCCGCGGGGTCAGCGGCCACCAGCCGCTCGGTGTATTCCCCTTCCAGCAACGGGATCCCGGCAGCGGTCACGACTCCGTCCGGGCCGCGTTCCCACTCCCCCGCCTTGACCGCACGGATCACCTTCTGGGTGTCTGCGCCCAGCCGGGGCCCGCAGGCCCGGGCGTTGACGGTGAGCTCGAATCGGCCGTGCACGGCGACGTCCTCGGTGAGCTCAACTGACCGGACGTTCACCTCGTCGCGGATCAGGTCGGTGAACGGCGCGAGCGCGGCGGCGTCTGCAGCCGCAACGGTCAGCTTGGGCAGCGGCTGGCGAACGCGGAGGCCCCGCGACTTGCGCACCGACAGCGCGGTGGACACCACCTGCCGGACCCGGTCCATCGCCGTTACCAGATCCGGAGCTGCGGGCAGGGTGGCTGGATCGGGCCAGTCGGTGAGGTGCACCGACCGCTGCCCGGTCAGTCCGCGCCAGATCGCCTCGGTGGTCAGCGGCAGCAGCGGAGCCGCGACGCGACAGGTCACCTCGAGCACGGTGTGCAGGGTCTCGATCGCCTCGGGCTGACCAGCCCAGAAGCGATCCCGGGACCGGCGCACATACCAGTTGGTCAGCACATCGCAGAACCCGCGCACGCTGTCGCACGCCCCGGCGATGTCGTAGCGGTCCATCCGCGCCGTGACGTCAACGACCAGGTCGTGCACCTTGGCCAGCACGTACCGGTCCAACAAATCCGGACTATCGATGCGCCACCGGCCTTCGATTGCGGCGGCGTTGGCATACAGGGTCAGGAAATACCAGGAGCTCCACAGCGGCAGCAGCGCTTGGCGGACGGCCTCCCGGATACCCTGCTCGGTCACCACCAGGTTCCCGCCCCGCAGGATCGGTGAGGCCATCAGGAACCAGCGCATCGCGTCCGAGCCGTCCCGGTCGAACACCTCGGTGACCTCGGGGTAGTTGCCCTTGGACTTGGACATCTTGAGCCCGTCGTCGCCGAGCACGATGCCGTGCGCCAGGCAGGTGCGAAACGCTGGCCGGTCGAAAAGCGCCGTGGCCAGCACATGCAGGGTGTAGAACCAGCCACGGGTCTGCCCGTTGTACTCGACGATGAAGTCGCCCGGGTAGTGGTGCTCGAACCAGTCGCCGTTGTCGAACGGGTAGTGCACCTGCGCGAAGGGCATCGAGCCCGACTCGAACCAGCAGTCCAGTACCTCGGGCACCCGGCGCATGGTGGCGCGCCCGGTGGGGTCGTCCGGGTTGGGCCGGGTCAGCTGGTCCACGAACGGGCGGTGCAGGTCGGTGACACGGACCCCGAAATCGCGTTCCAGCTCGTCGCGCGAGCCGTAGACGTCCACCCGCGGGTAGGCCGGATCGTCGGAGACCCAGACCGGCAACGGCGAGCCCCAATACCGGTTGCGGGAGATGTTCCAGTCCCGGGCGCCCTGCAGCCAGGCGCCGAACTGCCCGTCGCCGACGTTGTCCGGAACCCAGGTGATCTCCCGGTTCAGCGCCACCATCCGGTCCCGGAACTTGGTCACCTCAACGAACCAGGACGACACCGCGCGCTGGATCAGCGGGTTGTTGCAACGCCAGCAGTGCGGGTAGGGGTGGTCGTAGGTCTCGTGGCGCAGCAACACACCGCCCACGTAAGGCGCGCCGTCGCGAAGATCCCGGATGATGTCCCGGTTGGCGTCGAACACCAGCATCCCGGCATACGGCGCCACCTCGGTAGTGAACTGCCCCGCCGAGTCCACCGGGACCACCGCCTCGATCCCGGCGGCATCGGTGACGGCCTTGTCCTCCTCGCCGAAGGCGGGGGCCAGGTGCACCAGGCCGGTGCCCTCATCGGTGGTCACGTAGCCGGCAGCGAGCAGCCGGTGTGCGTTGGCCCGGCCGGTGAAGAAGTCGAACGGCGGGGTGTAGCGGCGGCCCAGCAGCTCCGATCCCTGGTGTCGGGCCACCACGTGCGGCGTCTCGCCCAGCTCCCGGGCATAAGCCGGCAACCGGTCCTCGGCGATCAGGTAGCGCTCGCCACCAGCCTCGACGGTGACGTAGGTGAGCCCGGGATGCACCGCCACCGCCAAGTTCGACGGCAGCGTCCACGGCGTGGTCGTCCACACCAGGGCCAGTTCTCCACTGTCCAGACGCAGCCCGACGGTGACCGCAGGATCCTGCCGGTTGCGGTAGACGTCGTCCATCTTCGTCTCGGTGTTGGACAGCGGCGTCTCGCAGCGCCAGCAGTACCACAGCACCCGGAAGCCCTGGTAGATCAACCCCTTGTCCCAGAGCGTCTTGAAGGCCCACAGGACGCTCTCCATGTAGTCCAGGTCGAGGGTCTTGTAGTCGTTGTCGAAGTCCACCCAGCGGGCTTGGCGGGTGACGTACTCGCGCCACTCCTGGGTGTAGCGCAGCACCGAGGCACGGCAGGCGTCATTGAAGTCCGCCACGCCCATCTGCTCGATCTCGGACTTGTGCGTGATGCCGAGTTGCCGTTCCGCCTCCACCTCAGCGGGCAGCCCATGGCAGTCCCAGCCGAAGCGGCGCTCCACCCGGCGGCCGCGCATCGTCTGGTAGCGCGGCACCACGTCCTTGACGTAGCCGGTGAGCAGGTGCCCGTAGTGCGGCAGGCCATTGGCGAACGGCGGACCGTCGTAGAACACGAACTCGTTGGAGCCGTGATCTCCGGGCGGGCGGGCCGCGACCGACGCGGGGAAGGTGGCGTCTGCGGCCCAGTGCCGCAGCACGGCGGCTTCCAGGTCGGGGAAAGACGGCGCAGCGGTGACGGGATCCCCGCTGACGAGGACCTTCGGGTAAGCCATGGTGGTGCGCTCCCAAGTGCGGTCGTTCCTGTGCAGTGGTGTCCTGCTCGCTGCACGGGGACGACCCGAAGCTCTCACCACGGACCGCGGTACCACCCCGCTTGCCGCCCGCGAGACGCGGGCAGCCACTCATCAGCGCGGCTATGACGGGCCGCTCCCGCCCGGTTCTACTGAGGGCCCGACGCTGCTGCCCCGTTCTTCCGGAGGCTCCCCGGTGATAGCCGGATCGCTGCCATTAAGGCCATCTTACCGGGCTGTGCCAGCGGGTTGTGCAGGGCTGGTCTCAGCTCCCACCCGTGGTCGCGCTCGCGGCCCGGTGCCGGCGGGCTAGCGCAGTATCCGGCCGGCACCGGTCGCACGGTGTGAAACCCAGCTCCCTGGCCTCTCGCACCGGCAGCCGCTCGGCTCGCGCGTGGTCGGGCCAGGGGCAGCGGGTGAGGTGGTAGCGCGGGTGCTCGTCGACGACCAGCACCTCGTCGTTCAGCTCGTAGACGACCAGCAGATCCGCGGCATCGGTGTCCTCCTCGTCGGGCTCCGCGGTCTCCGCGGTCTCGGCGTCAGCGAGTTCAGCGTCGGCTGCAACGTGATCCGCGCCCGCAGACGCGGCCGACGCCGCCACCAGGACGGCCTGCTCCCCGGCGATCACCGACGCAGGCTGCGATGGTTGATCGACCGGAGCGGCGTCGGCCGCAGGACCAACCAGCGGGTCAACGTACGGGACATCGACCGGCTCGTCGTCCAGCAGCACAACGGGCTCGACGTCGGGCGCATCCCGGCGTCGACGCCACCGCGCGACGATCATCGCGGCCACCACGGCACTGAGCACGACAGAACCCCAGGCCAGAGCTATCCGGCCAGTGCCGAGCGCAGCAACGAGCAGGCCCACCGCCACGAGTAGCAAAACCACGGTAAGACGCATCACCGATCACCCAGGCAATCAGGGTGCGGCGACGGTGGGTCCGCTCGGCTGATCGGCGCTGGCTGGCGCCCGTCAGCTACCAGCTTCGGCACGCGCCCCGAACCCGGAGGTGGCGAAGCCCTGCTGGTTACGCACCGTGTCTGCCGGTGCGGCAGATCCGCGCCCATCCAGCTCTCGGAGCTGCGACTCCAGGTAGGTCTTCAAGCGGGTGCGGTACTCGCGTTCGAACGTACGCAGCTCATCGATCTTCTTCTCCAGGGTGATCTTCTCCTGGTTGACCGAACCGATGATCTCGGTGTGCTTGCGCGCTGCATCGCGCTCCAGCGACGAAGCCTTCTCGCGGGACTGCCGGTCCAGGGTTTCCGCCCTGGTACGGGCGTCGTTCAGCATGGTCTCGGCCCGGGTTCTGGCCTCGTTGACCATGCCGTCGGCCTTCGCCCGCGCATCGGAGAGCAGCTGCTCGGACTTGGTTCGGGCCTCGCCCAACATCCCGTCCGCTTCGGCCTTGGCCTCACCGGTCAACCTGTCGGCCATCTCCTGGGCCAGGCCCAGCACCTTGGCGGCTTGGACGTGGTGATCACCACCAGGCGAGGTCTGCTCGACCATCGGCGGCGGCGGCACCGGGGCCATCACCGGCCGTGGCGGCTCCAGCGGACGGAGATTACGCCCAGTGTCGATCGGCGACGCATTGAGCCGCCGATCGAGGTCCTCGACCTGGTTGCGGAGATCGTTGTTCTCCTCGATCAAGCGAGCCAGCTCGGCCTCAACCAGGTCGAGGAAGGCGTCCACCTCGTCCTCGTTGTAGCCCCGCTTGCCGATCGGCGGCTTACTGAACGCGACGTTGTGGACGTCGGCGGGGGTCAACGGCATCGGATCACCTCACGCACTCCTCGACTATGCACACCCTGGTGTGTCGGCCCCGAGCCCGGCGGCCGCTACGTTCTCGGATCTACCACTCGCATCAGTATGAACACAACGAGCAGAAGAACCATAATGGACAGGTCCAGACCCACGCCTCCGATGCGGATGGGTTTGACCACCCGGCGGAGCGCCCGGACCGGCGGATCAGTCATGGTATAGACCGACTCGAGCGCGATCGCCACCCCTCCGACTGGCTGCCAGCTACGGGCGAAGGCACGAACAAGTTCGACCACGATACGCGCCGTGAGCAACAACCAGAAGAAGAAGAGCAGGTAGTAAACCACCAACCGGACCACGTCCACGCCGACACTCTGCCATCGGTGGCGAAGCGGGGGTGAGCCGGGGGTGAGCCAGATCCCTCCACTGCCGAGTTAGTTGAAGAAGCGACCTTCCGCAATGCGGCGCCTGGCCTCGGCCGACACGTCGACATTGGGCGGCGATAGGAGGAACACCTTGTTCGTCACCTTGTCGATCGAGCCTCGCAGCGCGAAGGCCAGCCCGGCCGCGAAGTCCACGAGACGCTTGGCGTCCCGGTCCTCCATCTCGGTCAGGTTCATGATCACCGGGTTGCCCTCGCGGTAGCGTTCCCCGATGGGCCGGGCTTCGTTGTAGTTGTGCGGGTGCAAGGTGACGATGCGCGACAGTGGGAACGCTTCGGCGCCGGCGAACGGGTCACTGGCCGATGGGTGGTTGGGCTGGGCGGGTGGGACCTGTTGGCGGGCGGTTGGCGCCGTATCGATGGCCAGCGAGCCGTGCACCGGAGCCTCTGCAGACCAGGACTCCGCGACGGGGGAACCCGTGGACCAGGAGGGGGGTCGGCTGGGATGCACTCTGGGTACTGCAGGGCGCCCAGGTTGGACAGCCATGCCATCGTCGTAATCGCCGAAATCTGCCCGGTGGGCCCGACCAACGCCGGGTCGCTCGGCGGCGCGGTCGCGTCCCCTAGCGGGGTGGGCCGCGGCTAGGTCGTAGCCAGCGTCGTAGCCGTCGTAGCCGGGGTCGTACCCAGAATGGTAGTCGAGGTGATAGTCATCGAACTCCTCAGCGGGGACCATGCCGAAGTAGGCCTTCAGCCTGTACAGCGCGCTCATCGCCTCGCCTTCCTGTCCCGACCCTCGCGCGAGGTTAACGGCCTATCGCCCAGTAACGCGGTTCCGACACGCACGCAGGTGGAGCCCCGTGCGATGGCCTGTTCGAGGTCCCCACTCATGCCGGCAGACAGCTCGGCTGCGCTCGGGTGCGCACGGCGCACTCGCTGCGCGGCGGCGGCGAGCTCCGCGAAGGCCGTCTCGGGAGCAACACCGAGCGGGGCGACCCCCATCACGCCCTCCAGCCGCAGCCCAGGGGCGGCCACTACCCGGTCGGCCAGCGCCTCGAGTTCGGGCAGGGGGCAGCCGCCGCGCACCGGGTCTCCGTCCAGGCTGGCCTGGACCAGCACACCGACGGCACCGTCGCGTTCCCCGGCCTCCTGCGCGGCGCGGACCGCTCGGTCCAGCGCATCGACCAGTCGCACCGAATCCACTGACTGCACCTGTATCGCCCACCGGGCCACCGAGCGGGTCTTGTTGCGCTGCAGCCGGCCGACCATGTGCCAGCGCACCGGGGCCGCCGGGGCAAGCGCGCTGACCTCGGCCACCTTGCCAGCGGCCTCCTGGTCGCGAGCCTCGGCGATGTCGCGCAGGCCGAGGTCAGCGAGCAGCGCCACGTCTGCGGCCGGGAACGTCTTGGTGACCGCGAGCAGCCGCACCCCAGCGGGATCGCGGCCCGCGGCGGCGCACGCGGCGACGATGCGGGCC
>JBOHGH010000068.1:0-23818 GCA_050699975.1 Pseudonocardiaceae bacterium
GTCGACCATCGCGGGAGCGATGGTCGACGCCCAGGTACAGATCGACCCGAAACCCGAGCGTGACCGCGACTCCGACGGGGTGCTCACGCCACCGAGGCTGCCGTAACCGCTTTCCCGCCGGTCGGCGTCAGTCGGTGGGGAAGTCGAACTCGCCGAGCCGGACACCGGCGGTGAACGCCTCCCACTCGGGGCGGGTGTAGACGATCACCGCATCGTTCCGGTGACGGCTGTGGCGTACTGCAACCCGGCCCGAGCCGTCACGCAGCGGCCCGGCCTCCACACATTCGCCACCGTTGCTGTTACTCCGGGTGCTGATGTGCCAGCCGACGATCGCCAGCTCCTCGGGCCCCACCGCGCCGGGCCCGCTGGACGTGCCCATTACAGCTCCTTCGCTGCGGCCACGATCAGCGCGGCCGACTCCTTACCGTCGAGCGCTGCTGCGCTGAGCTGATGATACGCCTGCCGGAACCGATCGACCGCCGCATCCTCTTCGACGTAGACCGCACCAGCGAGGTTGTCCACATAGGCCACATCGGGGTAGAGGTCGGGCATCTCGTAGAGCCAGAACGAGCCGTCCAAGCCGGCATGTGCGCCGCGGCGCAGCGGGAGCACCCGGACTTCGACGTTGGGCCGCTCGGCGACTTCGAGCAGCTTGGTGAGCTGGCCGCGCATCACCTCCGGGTTGCCGATGACGCGGCGCAGTACCGACTCGTCGACTACGGTGGTGAAGCTGACCGGCGCGTCGCCGCCGAGTATCTGCTGCCGAGTCATCCGCAGTCCGATCATCCGCTCGATCTTCTCCTCGAGGGTGTCGGCAGTCGCCGCATTGCGGATCAGGATCTCGGCGTACTCCCGGGTCTGCAGCAGCCCGGGCACCAGCATCGCCTCGTAGGTGCGGAGCCGCTCGGCGCGGGAGTCCAGCCACAACAGGTCGATGAACCGGCGGTCGATGTCATTGCTGTAGGCGTCCCACCAGCCCTTGCGCCACACGTCGTCGGACAGCTGCAGCAGCCCCTCGCGGGTGCGCTCCTCGGAGACGCCGTACAGGTCGAGCAGCGCCAGCACGTCGCCGCGGCGGATCGGGTACTCGGCGGTCTCGAACCGGCTCACCATCGACGGGTCGCGCTGCAAGTAGTCGCCGGCCTGGCGCAGCGTCATCCCGGTGGACTCGCGCAGCGCCCGCAACTGCTGGCCCAACCACTGCGCCCGCAGCGTCGGCCCCGGTTTCCTCTTCGGCACGGCGGCCATCCTCTCAGCGCACGATCAACCGAACAAACCCAGTTGCTACCAAGGCGATGAGATCTCATACTTGAGAGATCAATTTTGATGCGAGATGGTGTTTTATGTTATCGAGGCGGCCATGCGCCGACACGGCAGCCACCAGTGACGGAGCGCGCTGCCGCTCCGATCAGCTGGCGTTGCCTCGCGCTACCGTCCCTGGATGGCAACCCGTCCGGCATCCCGTCGGTGGCCACAACGCAAGGAGCCGGGATGTCGCGGCTAGTCGCACGGATCTGGCGGGGGCTGCGCGGCCCTGCCCAATGGTGGATCCTCTGGGCCGCCCACGCCCAGTTCGTCGCTGGGATCACCGGTCTCGTGCGGAACGACGCCGGGCGCGTCCTGCTACTACGGCACCGATTTTGGCCACCACAGCATCAGTGGGGCCTACCGACGGGCTACGCGAAAAGACGGGAAACCTTCGAGGCCACCATCGTCCGCGAGGTCAAAGAGGAGACCGGCCTGGACGTCACTGTCGGCCCGCTCCTGCAACTGACCAGCGGCTACCAACTCCGGGTCGAAGTCGCCTATGCGGCACAGCTCGTCGGCGGCGAGCTGAAACTCGACCCGCTGGAAGTCCTGGAAGCCGGATGGTTCCCCGTCACCGAACTGCCGGCCGGAATCCTGCCCGCCCACCGGCAACTCATCGAGACCAATGCCAACTGGCGCATCGACGGCGCCGCCACCGCGGAGACAGCGGATGAACGTCCTGACACCGAACGAGACCCTGCGAGGCGCTGCTGACACCAAGAGACAGATCTCCGACCGACTCGCCACGCTTAGAGCCACGCCCTGCTTGCACGACAACCATCCTGACGTCGTATTCAGCCGCATGCCCGACGTTCTTCGATCGCGCTTGGTCGACCACGATGTCTTCCAGACGGGCTGGGAGATCATCAGCCGCCGCCTCGCCGCTATCGGCCTTCACCACCTCCTGCCACCCGAGCGTGTGTGGGTCGGCACGCGCTCTTTGACATCGGACCCGGTGTTCGGCGGCTTCCATCGCCCTGGACAAGGCTACCGGCACTTGCAAGCCGCAGCGGTCATCACGCTGTACGGCGATCTCAGCGGAAACACACCCTGGACACCCGAGCTCGCAGCCCTTGACCTACTGCGGTCATACGCCCACGATTGCCTGCACTACGGCTCCTACCGACGCTACAGCCTGCCGGAGGCTGGCGAGGGGGCGTGGACCGGGTTCGGTACGGCATCAATTTCCGGCGGCCCGACGGGCGCACCTACTCCGCACGAGATAGCGCTCGCGCGACAACGACCCGCAATCTCGGCGTCGTGATGGAAGGGGCGACGGATCGGGAGGCTCAGTCAATCGCCCGAGAGGCGACGGTGCAAGCTGCGGTACGCCACCCGCCAAGCGGCATGAACTACTTCGCGTTCCTCGACGAGACCGGTCTCTTGGACGCCGACGACCTCTGTGCACTCCAGAAGCCACGCTGGGCGAATGAGGCGAACACCGCAGCCAGGTCATACCTGCAGAATCTGGCCGCGTATGCACGCGGAGTAGGCGTCTGCTACGAGGCGTTTCTCCCTGAAGTGGGGCAGCAAGAGGGGGTGCGCTGCACTCGCTGATCCTCACGAGCATGATCAGCGGCAGCCTTGCGCCGTTATCCTCATGGTTGGCTGCCCGACACGGTCCCCGTGCGTACGCGGCTCTGTTCAAAGCCGAGAACTACTCATCGACGTCGAATCCGAAGTACCAGGCGGCATCACGGCACGGGTCATAGCTCGACGACACGGTCCAGCTCGCCATCGAGAGGCCACGCAGCAGGAACTCACCTGCCTGACGCAACGTCATCCTCCGTCGGCTCGCGCAGCGCCCGCAGTTGCCGCCCAGCCACTCCGTCCGCAGCCGTGGGTCCGGGCTTCATCCTCGCAGCGCACGATCAATCGAACAAGCTCAGCAGCCACCACAAGATCTCAAACTTGCGAAATATGGCGACATGCGAGATTATGAGTCATGCTACCGACGCCGCTATGCATCGAAGAAGGAGCCCACCGATGGCCGCGCACCGTCCGGAGTCCGCGCAGCAGCTGCCTGATCACACCGGGGTCCTGCGCTGCGTCACCCTGGCCGCGATCCCGACCGTCTACGGCCTGGACGACCCCGACGAGGGAGTGACGGCCTGGGTGTTCGCGCTCCCCGGCGGGCTGGCCTACATCGTGTCGAGCGACGAGGAGGAAAACGGCGGCATCGTGCACACCAGCCTGGACCACGTCGCTCGCTTCTGGGCCCCGTTCCACCAAGCCGAGCTGGTGCTGGTCGCCACCTGATGGCAGTCCGCGGGCGCCCAGAACTGTCGGTGCTCACCGGCAGCATGCGACCATGGGAGCCGGGCCGGAGCACGGAGGTGAGTGGTCATGGCCGCAGGTGCGCACGCGGACATGCTGGAGCATGTCGGCCCGTGGACCGAGCAGGACTACCTTGCGCTGCCCGCGGACCGGCGGCGGATCGAGTTGCTGGACGGGAGCCTGCTGGTGAGCCCCAGCGCCGGCTACCGGCACCAGCGGCTGTCCTTCCAGTTGTGCTACGCGCTGGCGGTGGCGGCTCCACCGGGCTTTGAGGTGCTGGAGGCGATCAATGTCCGGGTCGCACCTGGTCGGATCCTGATCCCGGATCTGGCGGTGGTGAGCACGCCTGGTGCGGATCGTACGGTCGCTGAGCCTGCCGACGTGGCACTGGTTGTGGAGATCACCAGTCCGGGTAACGCGGTGGTCGATCGGGCCATCAGGCCCGAGATTTACGCTTCTGCCGGTATTCCGCACTATCTGCTGATCGAGCTGGGGGCCGAATCGTCCACGGCCGTCGTCTTCGGGTTGCGCCGGGGTCGTTACCTGCCGGTGCGGCGGGTGGGGCCGGGCGAGCGGTTGCGGCTTGACGAACCTTTCGGCGTCGATATCGACCTCGCCGCACTGGCCACCGCCACCCGCCCGCCGCGCTCAACCTGACCGGACGCTCAGGAGCGGATGCCGCCAGCAGCGAGACCACCCCATAGGAAGATCACCGTGAGTCAGTGGCTGGGGAAGGGCGGTCACATCGAGCTCCTCACGTCACGGTCAGTCTCCCACGGTGACCACCGCGACGGTCGGTCCGCGGCCGGTAGCGGGCCGTGTTGTTGCGGTGGACCGAAACACAGCAGAACTCGTATCGCCACTCACGGGGCCGCTAGGCCATGGGCCGGTCGGTGGGGGCAATAGGAGCGGGCAGGACGTCGCGGCCGGTGAGGTAGCTGTCCACACCGGCGGCGGCGGCGCGGCCTTCGGCGATGGCCCAGACGATCAGTGACTGGCCGCGGCCCATGTCGCCGGCGACGAACACGCCCGGCACGCTGGTCATGAAACAACTGTCGCGGGCGACGTTGCCGCGTGGGTCGTAGTCCACGCCGAGCCCTTCCAGCAGCTTGCCTTTCTCCGGCCCGACGAAGCCCATGGCCAGCAGCACGAGATCACAGGGCAGGTCCTGCTCGGTGCCCGGCACTGGGACGAACTTGCCGCCCTCGAAGGCCACCTCGACCAGCCGCAAGGCGCGCAGGCGACCGTCGCCATCATCGAGGAACTGTTGGGTGCTCACCGAGAACAGCCGCTCGCCACCTTCCTCGTGAGCCGAGGACACCCGGTAGATCATCGGGTAGGTGGGCCAGGGCTGCGATTCAGGACGCTGCTCCGGCGGCAGGGGAAGGATCTCGAGTTGAGCGACCGAGGCGGCGCCCTGGCGGTGCGTGGTGCCCAGGCAGTCGGCTCCGGTGTCGCCCCCGCCGATGATCACCACATGTTTGCCCTCGGCGTGGATGGGCGACCGCGCGAGGTCACCCTCCTGTACCCGGTTGGACGGGGGTAGGTACTCCATCGCCTGGTAGATGCCAGCCAGCTCGCGACCGGGCACCGGCAGGTCCCGCCACGCGGTGGCACCACCGGCAAGCACCACCGCATCGAAGCCCGCGCGCAGCTCGTCGACGCTGAGGTCCTCCCCGACGTCGACGCCGGCCCGGAACTCGGTGCCCTCGGCGCGCATCTGCTCCAGCCTGCGGTCCAGCCTGTGCTTGGCCATCTTGAACTCGGGGATGCCGTAGCGCAGCAACCCGCCGATCCGGTCCGCACGCTCGTAGACCACCACGTCATGCCCGACCCGGGTCAGCTGCTGGGCCGCAGCCAGCCCAGCCGGGCCGGACCCGACCACCGCCACCTTCTTACCGGTGCGCACGTCAGGCGCCACCGGGCGCACCCAGCCTTCTTCCCACGCCCGATCGATGATCTCGATCTCGACCTGCTTGATGGTCACCGGGTCGTCGTTGATGGCCAGCACGCAGGCCGCCTCGCACGGCGCCGGGCACAGCGTCCCGGTGAACTCGGGAAAATTGTTGGTGGCGTGCAGCCGCTCAGCCGCGTCGGCCCAATCCTGCCGCCACACCAGATCGTTCCACTCCGGGATGAGGTTGCCCAGCGGGCAACCCAGATGGCAGAACGGGATCCCGCAGTTCATGCACCTGCCGGCCTGCGCTTCCAGCGCCTCGCGGCCGAAGTCCTCATAGACCTCCCGCCAGTCGCGCAACCGCAGCTCCACCGGGCGCCGAGGCGGGTTCCGCCGCCCCGTGGTGAGAAAACCCTTCGGGTCAGCCACCGCGGCCTCGCTCTATCTCGGGCGCTGTGAGCCTCCCGAACTCAACAGGAGAGCTCTTAGCCACGGCCGGAACAGCTCTGCTGTTGAGTTCGGGAACCGGAGAGCGGTTCACATGAGCCCTAGCCATGGGCGGCCTCCATGATCGCCTCGTTGACGTCCCGGCCGTCCCGCTGCGCCGCCGCCTGGGCGACCAGCACCCGCTTGAAGTCCTTGGGCATGACCTTGCCGAACCGATCCACCGCGGTGTCCCAATCCGACAGCAGCGCGTGCGCCACCGCAGACCCGGTCTCGGCGTGATGCCGGGCCACCGCGTCGGCCAGGAAGGCGCGGTCCTCGTCATCCATCGGGTCCAGGTCGACCATCTCTTGGTTGACCCGGCCGACAACCAGGTCGAGCACATAGGCGACGCCGCCGGACATCCCGGCCGCGAAGTTGCGCCCGGTCGGCCCGAGCACCACCACCCGGCCACCGGTCATGTACTCGCAGCCGTGATCACCGACGCCCTCGACGACGGCCAGCGCCCCGGAGTTGCGCACGCAGAAGCGCTCCCCGACCATCCCACGCAGGAACATCTCCCCGGACGTCGCACCGTAGAGGATCACGTTGCCGGCGATGATGTTGTGCTCTGCGGTGAACTGCCCGTCGGGGTGCGGGCGGACGGTGATCCGCCCGCCGGACAGTCCCTTGCCGACGTAGTCGTTGGCGTCGCCGACCAGCCGCAGGGCGATCCCGCGCGGCAGGAATGCCCCGAAAGACTGCCCGGCCGATCCGGTCAGAGTGATGTCGATGGTGTTATCGGGCAGCCCGGCGCCACCCCAGCGGCGGGTCAGCTGGGAGCCGAGCATGGTGCCCACGGTGCGGTTGACGTTGCGCACCGGCAGGTCGAGGTGCACCGGGGAGCCATCGGCCAGTGCGCCCTCGGCCAGTGCGATGAGGGTGTTGTCCAGCGCCTTGTCCAGCCCGTGGTCCTGCTCCACGGTTCGGTGCCGCGGGGTGTCCTCGGTGTTCCGGGGGACGTGCAGGATTGGCGAGAGGTCCAATCCGGCGGCCTTCCAATGGTCGATCGCCGGGCGGGTGTCCAGCACCTCGGTACGCCCGATCGCCTCTGCAAGAGTGCGGAACCCGAGTGCCGCCAGGTACTCGCGGACCTCCTGGGCGACGAACTCGAAGAAGTTGACGACGTACTCGGCCTTACCGGTGAACTTCGCGCGCAGCACCGGGTTCTGGGTTGCCACCCCCACCGGACAGGTGTCCAGATGGCAGACCCGCATCATGATGCACCCGGAGACCACCAGCGGGGCGGTGGCGAATCCGTACTCCTCGGCGCCCAGCAGCGCCGCGATCATGACGTCCCGGCCGGTCTTGAGCTGGCCATCGGTCTGCACGACGATCCGGTCCCGCAGCTTGTTGGCGATCAGCGTCTGCTGGGTCTCGGCCAGGCCCAGCTCCCAGGGGGTGCCGGCATGCTTGATCGACGACAGCGGCGAGGCCCCGGTGCCGCCGTCGTGCCCAGAGATGAGCACCACGTCGGAGTACGCCTTGGCCACCCCGGCGGCTACCGTGCCGACCCCGACTTCGGACACCAGCTTGACGTGCACGCGGGCCCGCGGGTTGGCGTTCTTCAGGTCGTGGATCAGCTGCTTGATGTCCTCGATGGAATAGATGTCGTGGTGCGGCGGCGGCGAGATCAGCCCCACCCCGGGAGTGGAGTACCGGGTCTTGGCGATCCACGGGTAGACCTTGGTCCCGGGTAGCTGCCCACCCTCGCCGGGCTTGGCCCCCTGCGAGATCTTGATCTGCAGGTCGTCGGCGTTGACCAGGTACTCGCTGGTCACGCCGAACCGCCCGGAGGCCACCTGTTTGATCGCCGAGCGGCGCAGGTCCCCGTTGGGGTCGGGGATGTAGCGGTCGGCGTCCTCGCCGCCCTCCCCGGTGTTGGACTTGCCACCGATGCGGTTCATCGCGATGGCCAGCGTCTCGTGCATCTCCTTGGAGATGGACCCGTAGGAGATGGCGCCCGTCGCGAACCGCTTGACGATGGATTCCACCGGCTCGACTTCTTCAATCGGAACCGGAGCGCGCACCTCCTCGCGGAAACTGAATAGGCCGCGAAGGGTCATCAGCCGCTGCGACTGCTCGTCGACGAGCTGGGTGTACTCCTTGAACACCTGGTAGCGGCCCGCCCGGGTGGAGTGCTGCAGCTTGAACACCGTCTGGGGGCTGAAAACGTGCGGCTCGCCCTCCCGACGCCACTGGTAGTCGCCACCGATCGCGAGCTCCCGGTGCGGGGGGTGCACCCCGCCGGGCGGGTAGGCACGACGGTGACGCATCGCGACCTCGTCGGCCAGCGTGTCGAACCCGACCCCCCCGAGCCGGGAAGTGGTGCCGGTGAAGCAGGAGTCGATGACCTCGGGCCCCAGCCCGATCGCCTCGAAGATCTGCGCACCGGCATAGGAGGCCACTGTGGACACGCCCATCTTGGACATCGTCTTGCGGACACCCTTGCCCAGCGCCTTGATCAGGTTGCGGGTGGCGGTCTTGGCGTCGATCCCGTTGAGCAGGCCCCGATCGGCAAGATCCTCCACAGTGGCCATCGCCAGGTAAGGGTTGACCGCCGCGGCTCCGTAGCCGATGAGCAGCGCGATGTGGTGTACCTCACGGGCGTCGGCGGCCTCGACGATCAGACCTACCTGGGTGCGGGTCTTCTCCCGCACCAAATGATGGTGCACCGCTCCGGTGAGCAACAGGGACGGGATGGGCGCGTGCTCGGCGTCGGCGGCGCGGCCGGAGAGCACGATCAGCCGCGCACCGCCGGCCACCGCGGCGGAAACCTCAGCACGGATCTCGTCGAGCCGGCCGACCAGCGCCGCGCCGCCACCGTGCACATCGTAAAGGCCCTTGACGGTGAAGGTCTGGTATTCCGGCTGGTCACCGTCATCGTTGACGTGGATGATCTTGGCGAGTTCGTCGTTGTCCAGCACCGGGAACGGCAGCACGATCCGGCGGCAGGAGTCGGCGCCGGCCACCAGCAGGTTGGGCTGCGCACCGAGCTGCGCCTGCAACGAGGTCACCAACTCCTCCCGGATCGCGTCCAGCGGCGGGTTGGTGACCTGGGCGAACAGCTGGGTGAAGTAGTCGAACAGCGGCCGGGAGTGCTGCGAGAACGGGGCCAGCGGGGCGTCATTGCCCATCGACCCGATCGGCTCGGCGCCGCTGATGGCCATCGGGGCCAGCAGCACCCCGAGCTCCTCCTGGGTGTATCCCATCGCCTGCTGGCGGCGCACCAGTGAGGCGTGGGTATGCACCTCACGCTCGCGTTCGGGCAGGTCCTCCAGCCGGGTCAGGCCCTCGGCAACCCAGTCGGCGTAGGGGTGCTCGGCGGCGAGCGCGCCCTTGATCTCGTCGTCGCCCACGATCCGGCCGGCGGCGGTGTCGGCGAGGAACATCCGGCCCGGCTCCAGCCGCCCCTTGCGCACGACCGTGGCGGGGTCGATGTCGAGCACGCCGACCTCGCTGGCCAGCACCACCAGGCCGTCCTCAGTCACCCAGTACCGGGCTGGACGCAGGCCGTTGCGGTCCAGCACGGCGCCGATCACGGTGCCGTCGGTGAACGCGACCAGCGCGGGACCGTCCCAGGGCTCCATCAGCGTGGAGTGGAACTCATAGAACGCCCGGCGGTCGGGATCCATCTCGTCGTGGTTCTCCCACGCCTCCGGGATCATCATCAGCACCGCGTGCGGCATCGAGCGGCCACCCAGGTGCAACAGTTCGAGGACTTCGTCGAAGGACGCCGAGTCGCTGGCCTCCGGGGTGACGATCGGGTAGATGCGATCCAGGTCACCGGGGATGAGGTCGGTGGCGAGCTGGCTCTCCCTGGCGAGCATCCAGTTCCGGTTGCCGCGCAGGGTGTTGATCTCCCCGTTGTGCGACACGTAGCGGTACGGGTGGGCCAGCGGCCAGGACGGGAAGGTGTTGGTGGAGAACCGGGAGTGCACCATCGCCAGCGAGCTGGTGACCCGCTCATCGGACAGGTCCGGGTAGAAGCTCACCAGCTGTTCCTCGGTGAGCATCCCTTTGTAGACGATCGTGCGCCCGGACAGGCTCGGGAAGTAGACGTCGACGTCGCGCTCAGCCCGCTTGCGCACGCAGTACGCGCGGCGCTCGAGTTCCAGCCCGGCCACTGGTGTTCCTGGATCGGCAGCCGCCAGGAACAGCTGCCGGAAGCCGGGCATGGCCGAGCGGGCCATCGGGCCGACCCCCTCGGGGTTGACCGGCAGCTCCCGCCAGCCAAGCACCCGCATGCCCTCCTCGGCCGCGATGGCCTCGATGGCCGCAATGGCCTTACTGGCCGCCAGCACCTCGGAGTCGGCTGCCGGCAGGAAGGCGGTACCCACCGCGTACCCGCCGGGCTCGGGCAGCTCGAAGTCGACGACCTCGCGGAAGAAGCCATCCGGGACCTGGAACAGGATGCCGGCGCCGTCCCCGGTGTCGGGCTCACCTCCCCGGGCACCCCGGTGTTCGAGGTTGCGCAGCGCAGTGAGAGCCTTCCGCACGATGCCGTGATCGCGGTGCCCGGCGAGGTCGGCCACGAACGCCACCCCGCAGGCGTCGTGCTCGTAGGCGGGGTCGTACAGGCCTTGCTGGCGGGGGCTCGACCCTTCAGGCAGGTGATAAGCGGTCACGAGCACCTCCCGTCGTCTCGATTGCAGCTCGATACACGCATCGGGACGACGTGCACCCATCTGCGGTAATCGGCAGGCTACCGGGTTACCAAGTCGTTATCACTTCTGACGAGCGGCCAGCGGCCAGAGCGCGTGCCGTTTCAATCCCTCGCCGAGCCCAAGAACGTCCGCGCTGGCGCCTTGAGCTGGTGGCTTTTCATGATACCCGCCGGGGGTGCCGTCTGTCGTTGCGCGCAGCGAGCACCCGCCACGCCGCTGTTCGCCGAGCTTGACAAACGCACCTCGTCACTGTCCGTGTCGCCGCGTGCACGCGCACCTCGTGAGCCCCACTCTGAAGTGGCGGGTGCAGCGCGCTAGTCTGCGCCGCCGCCGCGACGTCCCCATGGCAGGCGCAGCGTCGTGAACGGGGTGCACAATCATCCCGACCGGGGCCACCGGAACGGAAGGCTGCCGGGAGAGGATGCATGGTCAGATGAGTGACCGTCGATTGTTGTTGGTGCACGCCCACCCCGACGACGAGGCAAGCGCGACCGGCGCAACGATGATCAGTTACGCGCGGCAGGGTGCCACCGTTGTGCTCGTGACGTGCACCCGCGGCGAGGTCGGCGAGATCGTCGCCCCCGACCTTGCCGGGTTGCGCGACGGCGACTCCGACGGGCTGGCCCTGCGCAGGGAAGCTGAGCTGGCCGAGGCGTTGGCGGTGCTGGGTACCGAACGGCACCACTGGCTGGGCGGGCGCGGGCGCTGGCGGGACAGCGGGATGGCCGGTCTGCCGGACAACGAGTACCCCGGCGCTTTCGTCCGCGCCGATCTCGACGAGGCGGTTCGCGCGATGGTCGAGATCCTTCGCGTCGAGCGCCCGCAGGTGGTGGTGACCTACGACGCCAACGGCGGGTACGGGCACCCCGACCATATCCAGGCCAACCGGGTCACGATGGCCGCGCTGGATCCTGCCGCCGACCCTGACTTCGCACCGGAGTTGGGTGTGCCATGGCAAGTGCCGAAAGTCTACTGGCATACCTTGTCCCGCAGGATGATCGAGACTGCGGTGGACGCTGGAGTGTTGTCCTCGGTGGACGATGCGCCTGGCTCGCTACCGGACGAGGAGATCACCGCCGTGGTGGATGCGCGGCACTATCTGGGCGTCAAAGTCGCAGCGCTGCGGGCGCACCGCAGCCAGGTGGACACCGACGACGGTCTGTTCGCCACCATCAGCACGTTCCCGGAGTTCGCGGTGGAGAGCTATCAGCTGGTCCGCGGCCGGCGTGGACCGGGCGCGGGACCGTACGGCTGGGAGGACGATCTGTTCGCCGGCCTGGGAGACACCGGTGTTGGAGGTCCTGGGTGAGCTCGTCGGAGGAGATTCGGGATGCTCTGCGCCTTTTTCCTCGGCGCGGCATCAGGCGGTGGGGGTCCTGGCGTGGCGGGTCCCTACGGGCCGCGGTGGCCATCGCCGTTGTCACCAGCGGTAGCGGTCCCGCGGTGCTGCTCACCCGACGTGCTGGTGGGCTGCACGAGTACCCAGGGCAGCACGTGCTGCCGGGCCTGCGCACCAAACCTCGTGAGTCAGCAGCCGGCGCGGCCCGGCGCGCACTTGCCGAAGAGCTCGGATTGCGGCTGCCGCCGGAATCGGTACTCGGGCTGCTGGACGACTACGAAACCCGCGTCGGGTTCGTGATCACGCCGGTGGTGGTCTGGGCCGGAGAGCACAGCGAACCGCTGCGCCTCCGAGAGCCCTCCCCCGCAGCCCAAGTCCGCACCGTCCCGTTCCCCGACCTCGACGTCGAGCCGATGTTCGTGGCCGGCTTGGAGTCCGACCGCTCGGTGATCCGCCTGCCGCTGCACGGGGAGTGGTTACACGCACCGACTGCTGCGATGCTGTACCAATTCCGCGAGGTGGTCCTGCGTAGCCGGCGCACCCGCGTCGCCCACCTCGAAGAGGGCGCTGGTGCGCCTTGTGAGTGCTACTCGGTGTCCTAGCACTTCGGTGCCCTAGCGCTCAACGCCACTCACGACCAGTAGCGTGATCGGTGTGCGACTGGCGACGTGGAACGTGAACTCGGTGCGCTCCCGGTTGCCCCGGCTGCTGCCCTGGCTGGATGCGCGCGCGCCGGACGTGGTGTGCCTGCAGGAGACCAAGCTGCCGGTGGATGCCTTCGACGAGCTGGTCGGCCCCGCGCTGACCGAGCGCGGGTATGCCGTCGCGCATCACGGTGAGGGGCGCTGGAACGGGGTGGCGATCGCCTCCCGGGTGGGGCTGGATGACGTCGTCAGCGGGCTGCTCGACGAGCCGCGCAATCCGCTGAGCCCGAACCCGGACCCCGAAGCCCGCGCGGTGTCCGCCACCTGCGCAGGGTTGCGGGTCAGCTCGGTGTACGTGCCCAACGGCCGTACCCCAGACGACCCGCACTACCGCTACAAGCTGGACTGGCTGGCCGCGCTGGCCGCCACGGTGGCCGCCGGGGATACCGCGTCGACCGTGGTCTGCGGCGACATGAACGTCGCGCCCACCGACGAGGACGTGTATGACCCGGCCGCATACGCCACCTCCACCCACGTGACGCCCCCGGAACGAGCCGCACTGCGCACCCTCGGGTTGCACGACGTGGTGCGGGAGCGCTGGCCCGGCGAGCGGATCTTCACCTACTGGGACTACCGGGCCGGCATGTTCCACCAGGACCGGGGGATGCGGATCGACCTGGTGCTCGCCGGTGCGGACGTCGCACCTCGGACCTGCGCGGCATGGGTGGACCGCCAGGCCCGCAAGGGCAGCGCCCCCAGCGACCACGCGCCGGTGATCGTGGACCTCGACGACGCACCGGACGGAGACTGCGGCCCCGTCGTTCCACCTCCGTCAGCGCGACGCTGAGGGGCAAGACCCGTGGCGGAACTGAACGGCGTTCCAGCCGACCTCGACCAGCTCACGGCGCTGGGCCTGACCAACTACGGTCACTTCACCTCGATGCGAGTCGACGACCAGCGAGTACGCGGCCTCCCCTTCCATTTGCAGCGCTTGATGCGTGACTGCCGCCGGGTGTTCGACGCCGACTTGGACCCCGACCGCATCCGATACTTCGTTCGCCACGCGTTGGTCGACGTCAGCCGACCGGTGGTGGTCCGGATGACCGTGTTCGACCCGACCCTCGAACTCGCGCATCTCGGTGCGGAAGCAGAACCACACGTCCTCGTCACCACCCGACCAGCCGTGCACACGCCGCTTCCCGCGCTGCGCCTGCAGTCGGCCATCTACCGTCGGGATATGCCTGACGTCAAACATGTCGGGCTGTTCGGTTCGCTTCGGCACCGCCGCATCGCACAGCGCAACGGCTTCGACGACGTGCTGTTCACCGATACCGAACAGGCCATCTCCGAGGCGGCCACATCAAACATCGGTTTCATCGATGGCGACCGAATCGTCTGGCCCCAGGCAGACTGCCTCGCCGGCGTGACCATGAGACTGATCAACCAATCTCGGGGCCAGCATGCGACCACCGCGCCGGTCACCCTCGGTCAGCTAGCCGACGTGGATGCCGCATTCGCCACCAATGCGGTGGTCGGAATCCGCCCCATCAGCGCTATCGACGGTATCCAGTGGCCGGATGAGCACCCTGCCGTAGATGTCCTCCGCGACGAGTACGCCGCCCTACCTGCCGAGCTGTTGTAAGCAAAGATCGCCCCGTGAACTCGACGACAGCGACATCTGGCAGGACTGAAATGTCCCTGGCGTCGAGTTCACGGGCCTTTCCCGCCAGCAGCGGGACCACACGTGCCGGTCAGGCGGATGGAGCTGTCGACGTTTCTTCGTTGCGGTGGTCGGTGAAGACTCGGCTGCCGAGGAAGTCCTCCGGGGTCAGGGTGGTGAGTTCGTCGCGGCCGACCGCTTGATCGGTGGCCATCATCCGGCTCGCGTGCCGCAGCCTGGCCCGTTCGATCGCATTACGTACGCTGCGCGCGTTGGCGAACCGAGGCTGCGCCTTGCGGTGCTCGAGGTACTCGCGGAAGGTCTTCTTGGTTTCCTCGGTGAGGGCGTAACCCTCCGCTTTGAGCAGAAGCTTGCCGATGTCGTCCAGCTCCTCCAGGGTGTAGTCGGGAAAATCGATGTGGTGCGCGATCCGGGAACTCATCCCGGGATTGGACGCGAAGAACGAGTCCATCCGGTCCTTGTAACCGGCGAGAATCACCACCAGGTCTTCGCGGTTGTTCTCCATCACCTGCAGCAGGATCTCGATGGACTCCTGACCGTAGTCACGCTCGTTGTCCGCGCGGTACAGGTAGTAAGCCTCGTCGATGAACAGCACGCCGCCCATGGCCCGCTTCAGGACCTCCTTCGTCTTGGGCGCGGTGTGGCCGACGTACTGGCCGACCAGGTCGTCGCGGGTCACCGAGACCAGGTGCCCTCGGCGCAGGTAGCCCAGCCGGTGCAACATGTCGGCCATCCGCAGGGCCACCGTGGTCTTGCCGGTGCCCGGGCTGCCGGTGAAGCTCATGTGCAGGTTGGGCCTGGAGGTGGACAGGCCGAACTTGCCGCGGGCCCGGTCGACCAGCAGCAGCGCGGCGATCTCGCGGATCCTGGTCTTGACCGGGGTGAGACCGACCAGGTCGGCGTCCAGGGAATCGAAGACCTCATCGATACCGGTGGCTTCGCGTTCCTTGGCGAGATCGACCCGCGCGTCCGGCGGTAACGTCTCTTCCTCGCCAGCGGCTTCTTCGGCGGCTTCTTCGGTGTCCTTTTCCGGCGCCCCTCGCCCGGCCGCATCGCGGCCGGGCGAGGACATACCGAACCCGATCCGAGTGGGTTCCTCGGCGTCGGGTGGCCGGTTGCTTCCCGGTTGCCGGCTGTTGGTCATTGCTGCCCGTTATACCGGCGGCCGTGTGGCGCGTCGGCGGCGTAGGGGTGCAACGTGTAGCGGATGGTGCGATCGTGCCACTCCTGGCGCTCCAGCCGGAAGCCGGGCTCATCCGTTGGTCGCTGCACGATGTAGGACAGCGCCACGGTCTGCTTGCCGTAGCTCGCGTTGTAGGCGTTGACCCTGATGTAGTGCTCGGGCTTGGCCTTGCGGCAGGCGTTGACCTCGGCGAGCACGCCGGCGGCGTCGGCCAGGTCGAACATCGGCAGTCCCCACATCTCCCAGTAAACGTTGCGGGGGTGCGGGTCGTCGGTGAACTCCACCGAGCAGGGCCAGTTGTTGTCCAGCGCGTACTGGATCTGCGCGGTGATCTCAGCGTCAGTGAGCTCGGGCAAGAAGGAGAAAGTTCCTTGAGTGATACGCATTATCGGCTCCCTCGGTCGGGTCCCAAACTAGGTGGAGGTCGGGGTCTCGACCACGTCGGGCACGTCGGTCGACTCGTAGTTGAAGGAGATGTCGCCCCAGGTCGACAGCGCGATGTCCAGCTCACGGCTCTTCTTGGCGGCCGCCTTGAGGATGTCCTCACCCTCCTTGCGGTAGTCCCGCCCCTCGTTCCGCGCCTTGATCATCGCCTCCAGCGCAACCCGGTTGGCGGTGGCGCCGGCGGCGATGCCCATCGGGTGGCCGATCGTGCCGCCGCCGAACTGCAGCACCACATCCTCGCCGAGGTAATGCAGCAGGTCGTGCATCTGCCCAGCGTGGATCCCGCCCGAAGCCACCGGCATCGTGCCCGGCATCGACCCCCATTCCTGGTCGAAGTACAGGCCCCGGACCGGGTTGGCCGCGATGCGGCCCAGCCGCAGCGTGTCGTAGTAACCCATGATCGCGTTCGGGTCGCCCTCCAGCTTGCCGACCACCGTTCCAGAGTGGATGTGGTCCACCCCGGCCAGGCGCATCCACTTGGCGAGCACCCGGAAGTTCACCCCGTGGTTCTTCTGCCGGGCATAGGTGGCGTACCCGGCCCGGTGCAGGTGCAGGATCGTGCCGTTGGCCCTGGCCCACTTGGCCATCGACTGGATCGCGGTGAAGCCGATGGTGAGGTCGATCATGATGATGACGCTGCCGAGCTCCTTGGCGAACGCGGCGCGCTCGTACATGTCCTCCATCGTGGCCGCGGTGACGTTGAGGTAGTGGCCCTTGACCTCGCCGGTGGCCGCCGACGCGCGGTTGACCCCCTCCATCGAGTACAGGTACCGGTCCCGCCAGCGCATGAACGGCTGGGAGTTGATGTTCTCGTCGTCCTTGGTGAAGTCCAGCCCGCCGCGCAGCGCCTCGTAGACCACCCGGCCGTAGTTGCGGGCGGACAGGCCAAGCTTGGGCTTGGTGGTGGCGCCGAGCAGCGGCCGGCCGAACTTGTCCAGGTACTCCCGCTCCGTGACGATCCCGTGCGCGGGTCCCTGGAAGGTCTTGACGTAATGCAGCGGGATCCGCATGTCCTCCAGCCGCAACGCCTTGAGCGCCTTGAAGCCGAACACATTACCGATGATCGAGGAGGTGAGGTTGGCGATCGACCCTTCTTCGAACAGGTCAATGTCGTAGGCGATGTAGGCGATGTACTGGTTCTCGGCGCTGGGTACCGCGTCTACTTTGAAGCACTTGGCCTGGTAGGTCTTGTAGTCGGTGAGCCGGTCGGTCCACACCACAGTCCAGGTCGCGGTTGATGACTCTCCCGCTACCGCGGCCCCGGCCTCCTCCGGCGGCACCCCGGGCTGCGGGGTGATGCGGAATGCGCACAGCACGTCGGTGTCCTTGGGCTGGTAGTCGGGCTCCCAGTAGCCCATCTCGGCATAGGGGATGACCCCGGCCGACCAGCGATCTGCCTTCTTCTTCTGCGCTCCGTTGACTTCGGTGTCGGTCACGCTGGGCCTCCTTGGGGGCCGCTGTCTGGTCAACACCAAGCTTGGCGGTACACAATCAGTCTGTCCAGCAAGTCTTTGCCAATGACCATGTAGCGATCGCTCAGAGGTTACCGTGACACAGAGGTTGCGATGTGATGACAGAGTCTCGTTTGCGCACGTTGGTGGCCCTGGCAGCCACCGGATCGGTCCGCGGCGCCGCCAGCCGCCTGACGGTCACCGAGTCCGCGGTGTCGGCCTCGATCGGGGCACTGGCCCGCGAGCTCGGCGTGCCTCTGGTGGAGCCGGTGGGCCGTGGGCTGCGGCTGACCGCAGCCGGCACCGTTTACGCCCGCTACGCCCGCCGGGTGCTGGGACTGCTCGACGAGGGTGCGGCGGCCGCCGTCCAGGAGCTGGACCCGGAGCAGGGCCGGCTGCGACTCGCCGCGGTCACCACCGCCGGGGAGCATTTGCTGCCCGCCCTGCTGGCCGCGTTCCGCCTCCGGCACCCGAGAGTCGCGCTGGCGCTGGAGGTGGCGCCCAGCGCGCAGGTGTGGGATCTGGTCAGCGCTCACGAGGTGGACCTGGTCATCGCCGGACGTCCGCCCTCGGGTGTCGAGACCCAGGTGGTGGCCACCAAGCCCAACGCACTCGTGGTCGCGGCAGCGCCGTCGGTCGCCAAGACGTTCGACTGGGCGACGACCCCGTGGCTGCTGCGCGAGCAGGGTTCCGGCATTCGGGCCACGGCCGAGGCATACCTGAAGGCCGAGGACGTCGCGCCGCCCCGCCTGGTGCTGGGCTCCAACGGGGCAGTGGTGGCCGGCGCGGTGGCCGAGCTCGGTTGCACGTTGGTCTCCCGGGACGCCATCGCAGATCTGGTGGCCGACGGGCGGCTGGTTGAGGTGCCCACTCCAGGCACCCCGATGCGGCGACCGTGGCACGCGGTCATCGGCACCTATTCCGGCGCCGCCACCTGGCTATTCATCCGGCACCTGCGGGCATCCGGCTGGCGCGACCACACGGCCGTGCGCCCTCCGGACCCACTGCGTCCTCGGGGGCGCCGGTCGGGGGATCGTTGATCCCCCCAGCCGCTCCACCCACTGGGGGAGGTATGCCGCGCCGGTCCCGGGCTAAGGTCAATGGTGGCGGCGTGGACCGGCTCGCCCCAGTAGCGGACCCAGTGGAGGGCCTAGTAGAGGTCCCAGCGGAGGGAGAGACATGATCGAGGCGCTGCACGCGACTGCCCAGGCGATGGTGAGCCGACCCCGCGGCATCCTTGCGGCCGACGAGAGCATCGGCACCATGTCATCCCGGCTGGAGAAAGTAGGGGTCTCTGCCACCGCGGAGAATCGACGGTCCTACCGCGAGATGCTCGTGACCACCCCGGAGCTGCACCGCGGGATCAGCGGAGTGATCCTGTCCGACGAGACCTTCAACCAGAAGCTCGACGACGGGAACACCTTCCCGCTCGCCATCCACTCGCTGGACATCCTGCCTGGAATCAAAGTCGACACCGGTGCGAAGCCGCTGGCCGGGGCGCCCGACGAGAAGATAACCGAAGGTCTCGACGGGCTCCGGGAGCGGTTGGCCGACTACGCAGCACGTGGTGCCCGGTTCGCCAAGTGGCGCGCCGTGATCACTATCGGCGAGGCAAGGCCGTCCATTCGCGCGCTGCGGGCCAACGCGCACGCGCTGGCGCGCTACGCCGCACTGTGCCAGGAATCGGTCATCGTGCCCATCGTCGAGCCCGAGGTGCTGATGGATGGTGACCACACCATCGACCGGTGCGCCGAAGTCACCACCGCCACCCTGAAGCTGCTGCTGTTCGAGCTGGAAGATGCCGGGGTCGACCTCGCCGGCACCGTGCTCAAGCCGAACATGGTCGTGCCGGGCTCGACGTCGGGCCAGCAGGCCAGTCCCGAGGAGGTCGCCGAACGGACCGTGACCACCTTGCTGGCAGTGCTACCCGAGACACTGGCCGGCGTCGCGTTCCTGTCCGGCGGTCAGTCTCCGGAAGTGGCCACCGCGAACCTGGCTGCGATGCAGCAGCACACCACTCCGTGGCCGCTGACCTTCTCCTTCGGGCGGGCGCTGGTCGACCCGGCGCTGAAGGCCTGGCACGGGGATCCCGAGCTGGTTGCCGAGGGCCAGCAGGCGCTGGCCAACCGGGTCGGCCCCAACTCGGCCGCAGTGGCCCTCGTGAGTGCGTAACCGCTCGTGAGCCTGTTCCGCGTCAGCGGAACAGGCCTTCGCGCAGCGCCGTTGCCACCGCGGCTGCCCGATCGGTCACCTCCAGCTTGCGGTAGATGCCGCGCACATGGCTCTTGACCGTCTCCTCGCCGACCACCAGCGCGGAGGCGATGGCGCGGTTGGACGAGCCGGCCACCATCAGCGAGAGCACCTCGCTCTCTCGTTGGGTGAGGCCGAGGTGGGCCCCGGGCCAGAACTCGCCGGCCTTGAGCCGGGCCGCCGACGCCCCGGCCCGGGCACCGAGAGCGGTATCGAGCACCACCCCGCCGGCGTGCACCCGCTGTAATTGTTCCACCAGCTCCGGACCGTCGATCCGTTTGAGAAGGTAGCCCGCCGCCCCGGCCTGCATAGCTTGGAATAGGTATTGCTCGTCGTCGTAGACGGTGAGCAGGACGACCTTGCGTCCGGGGGAGTCCTGCACGAGGTCGCGGCACAGGTCCAGCCCGCTCTCCCCGCCCAGCCGCACATCGGCGATGACGATGTCAGGATCCAGCCCGGCCACCACCCGCCGTGCGGTCACCGCATCTGAGGCCTCGCCGACCACCCGGACCTGCCCGGCGAACCGGGCGAGCATCGCCTTGAGGCCGGTGCGCACCATCTCGTGATCGTCAACCAAGACCACGCGCAGCGGCTGGCTGTCCATAAGCTGAGTGTAATCGGCCTGCTTGGCCCAGTGAGGGACGCAGTGGGGCACACAGGCTGGGTACGGCGGGGATCCCCTCGCCTTTCCCTCTGGGAGGGGACGCCGTGCAGGGACTGGTTTGCTTACTGTCAGGAACCAGCGGACGCCAGTCGCGCACGGATCGGCCCGAAATCGTGGATCGCCGCCCGCGTTCCCAGAAAGACGATGCAGAAAGAGGTGTGTCGTGCCCGATAAGTTGTTGCGCATGGAGCGCGCCGGCTCCAGCGAAAGACGGCCAGTGATGCTCGCGATCGCCGGGGACAGCGCGGCCGGCAAGACCACCCTGACCAAGGGACTGGTGGACGCGCTGGGGGCCGACCGGATCACCTCGCTGTGCGTGGACGATTACCACCGTTACGACCGGCAGGAACGCAAGGGACTGCCATTCACCGCGCTGCACCCCGACTGCAACTACGTGCAGATCATGGAGCAGCATTTGCAGCTGCTCGCCACCGGTCAGCCGGTGCTCAAGCCGGTCTATGACCACGACACCGGCCAGCTCACCCGGCCGGAACTCATCGAGCCCACCGAGTTCGTCATCGTGGAAGGTCTGCTGCCGCTATACACCCGGTTGACCCGGGCGTGTTTCGACATCAATGTGTACCTCGACCCGCCGGAGGCGATCCGCCGTGACTGGAAGGTCAAGCGGGATACCGCCAAACGCGGCTACACCCCCGAGCAGGTGCTGGCCGAACTCGACAAGCGGGAACCAGAGTCTGCGGAATTCATCCGCCCGCAACGCAACGCCGCCGACATCGTGGTCCGGTTCGGTCCCATCGAGGGACGCGATGATCCGCCGGAGACCCCGCTGTCAGCCGTACTGACGCTCCGCTCGACGATCCGCCACCCAGACCTCACCGGGGTCTTCCGCGAGTCCGACCGGCGCGCCATGCAGTTCAAACTCCTCCGCGACGAGGACGGCAGGCCGGTGGATGCGCTGCACGTGCACGGATACGTGCCACGGGAGGAGAGCCAGCTGCTGGAGAAGGCGATCTGGGCAGAGCTCGACACCGAGTCGGAACTGCCGTCGTCGCTGGGCCAGATCGGTGAGGGCACCCGCAGCGAGCCGCTGGCGATCACCCAACTGCTGCTGCTCTACCACATGCTCGACGCAGTTCGCTGACCCCTCAACAGCTACCGTCCTGGCGGACGGATGACCGTCACGGTGCCGTCGCCCCTGGCAGTCACGTAGGCGGTACTGTCCGGACCAACCGCCACCTCGTCCGGGGCGAAACCGACGAACTTGGTATCGATCACCGTCCCGGCCTCGGTATCGATCACACTCAGGGTTTCGTCGCCGACGTTGACGACAAAGGCACGGCGGCTGCTGCGGTCGACCGCCAGCCCGCGCGGGTTGATGCCAACGGGAATGGTTTCGACTTGCAGGAGTGCGTTGTAGAGATCCAAGCCGAGCTGGGTCGGTAGGGTGATCACGCTGACGGTGTGGTCGCCGAAGTTGGTCACGTAAGCGTGTCGACCGTCGGGGTCGATCGCCACTTTCTGTGGGGCACGGCCGACGATGATGGTGCGGGCCACTTCCTGGGTCTTGATGTCGATCACGGTTACCGTGTTGCTGGCGCTGTTGGTCACGTAGGCGAACTCGCCTCTGGGGTCGATGGCAACCCCGTCCGGACCGGCACCGACGGGAACGACACCGACAACCTCAAGTGTCTTGCTGTTGATCACACTTACCGTGTTGGCGTAGTAGTTGGTCACGAAGGCGTAATGGTCGCGGGGGAAGACCGTTACCGAAGACGGGTTGGTGCCGACGGGCACGTTGCGGATCAACTTCCCGTTCGCGGTGTCGATCACGCTCACCGAGTTCTCGAGGTAGTTGGTCACGAAGGCGTGGCGGCTGTCGGGGTCGACCGCCACGCCGCGCGGACCGGCGCCGACACCAATCGAACCGATCACCTTCTCGGCGGCGGTATCGATCACCCGTACGGAGTTGTCGGAGAAGCTGGCCACGTAGGCGTGCTTGTTGTCGAAGTCGACTGCCACCCCCCGCGGATCACCGCCGACGGTCACAGTGGGGTTCGGGTTGGGCTGGGCGGCGGCCGGACTGATCCCGCCGACCGCGGTAGCAACCGTGGCGGCCGCCAACACCGGGACCAACATCCCAGCCCAGCGCCGGGGTCCGACCCGAAACCGGCCAGCTGGCCTGCTCTTCCGATGTTTCGCTGCCGATCGGATGGTCATGCCGTTCTCCCCTTGGTCGCCTGTGCACACGGCTACGCCACAGGGAGTAACGACAGTCTTCCGCTCACGGTTCGGTTGCCCGCGCGGTGTCAACCGTCAAGCGCGTAGCCGGCGCCGCGCACCGTGCGGATCCGGTCGGCGCCCAGCTTGCGTCGCAGGTACCCGACATAGACCGCCACTACGCTGGGCGATTTCGGCTGATCCCAGACCGTCGCGGCGAGCCGATCCTGCGACACCAGCTGGCCCGGCTGGCCGGCCAATGCGACCAGCAGGGCGTATTCGGTGGGTGACAGCGTCACCAGCCGGCCCGCGACGCTGACCAGCCCGAGGGCGGTGTCAACCATGACCACCCCGGCGCGCAGCACGGCCCGGTCCGCGGACAGCTGGTCGTGGACCCGCAGCCGCAGCCGGCTGACCAACTCCTCCACCGGGAACGGGGTGGTCAGGTAGTCGTCCAGACCGCCCCGCAGCATCGACACGGTCTGCTCCCGTTGCTCGCGGGAAGTCAGGGCGATGACCGGCAGCTGCGGGGCGACCCTGCGCAACTCGTCCAGGAAGGACCGCGGATCTGGGCCGGCCAGCGAGACGTCAAGCACGATCGCGGCAAGGGTGTGGGCGCGGACCGCTTCCAGCACCTCCGGAACGGCGTCCAGGATCCGGGTCTTGAATCCGATGGACCGTAACGCCTGAAGCACCCGGCTCGTTGTCTGGTGCAGAGGCACCATGAGCAGAACTGGGTGCCGGAGGACCGTCGGACACTGATCGGGCTGCATCGGCGACAAGAGTTCCGCGCCGTGCGGTGTTGGACAATCGCTGAGCGGCAAGATTACCCGGGCGGTCCAACGTGTCACGGATTGTCGTTGAGTGCATGCCCCGGCAATCGGAGTAGTCCGTGGGCCGTTCGGAGTAGTCGGCGGGCGCTCGTCGCGCCTCACGGCCGGATGGGCGACAACGGGCCGGTAACACTCTCATGTTGGTTTGGTCGGACGTCCCTTCTCCCTACGGTCTCGCGGCATGCGATGGGAGCTGGAGCGAACGCTGTGGGGCACGGCCTTTGTGGCTGTGCTGCTGGCGCCGGTGCTGCTGGGTCTGCGCACGGGTGGTGGGTCGTCGCTGCTGTCGGAGCTGTCGGTGGGGATGGGTCTGCTCGCCATCTCGTTTCTGGCCTGCGCGGTGGTGCTGCCGTCGAGGTTGCGCTCGCTGACCCGCACCTTCGGTATCGACGGGGTACTCGGTCTGCACCGCTTCGTCGGGTTGTTCGTCACGGTGCTGGTGGGATTGCACATCGTGTTGGTGGTGGCGGCCAACCCGGCCAACACCGGCCTGCTCGACATCGTTCATGCCCCCAAAAG
>JBOHGH010000069.1:0-23778 GCA_050699975.1 Pseudonocardiaceae bacterium
GTGGTGTGGCGGCTGAACTCGGCGCCTGCCGATTCCGCTCTATGCCTGCGATCGGGCTCCCGGCCCACCACGGCGCGCCGGCCCCGCCGTGCCAAGGCACGCACCACCGTCACCGCCGGCCGGTAGGCGCCCAGCACCAGAACCAGCTCGGACGCCTGAGGACTTCTCGCCGGGACACGCGACCCCGCTGCCCTGCTGCTCACCGCAGCTCGCCGCAACGCTCGCTGCGCCATCACCGCGCTCCGCCCAGTAACCTTCTGCGCCGGTTGGTGCCTGGCTTTTCTTGCGCGGCGGTCAGGCGCGGGCTGGAGAGAGTCAGGTAGCGCCAGCATGTTGCGATCGTCGGTACCGGATCGCGCCAGGACCAGGTGACGTGCACGTCGGCGAGCACCGCGGTCTTGGCGATCCGGCCGAGTTCGGCCAGCGTGTCGGCGCGCGTGATCTCGCCGTGATTGATCGCGTACCAGAGCCCGGCGAGATCCCCGAAGGTCCAGGCATAGCTGTGGCCGTCGCGTGCTGTCGGCTCCGGAATGCGAGGGTCGACTGGCACGCCGGCTGCCAGGTCCACAGCGAGGTTGGCCAGATCGAGGCCAGCGCGGTCGGCGATCACGTAGTTCGCATCGAGGCGGGGGTTGAGTTCCAGGAAGGCGCCGTCCTGCCCGCCCGGCTGGACCAGGAACTGCCCGCAGCCGATGCCGGTGTAACGCAGGTGAGCCACCAGGGCGGCCAGTTGCTTCCGGAGTCCGATGCTGATCGGGCGGGTGTGGCCGGCAACCGCGAGGCCCGTCCCGTCGCGGCGGTTCGTCCGGACGGTCAGCTTTTCCACCACGTCGAGCAGTTCGCCGTCCCGGGCCGCGAACAAGAGGTCGTGGCGCAGACCGTCCGCCCACCGTTGGACGAGGAGCCGGTCGTGGCCGGTGGGCCAGATCGGGATCTGGTGGGCAAGGTGGCTGCCGTCGCGGCAGAGGATCGCCTTGCGGTCGTTCAGTAGGCGCGAATGCGGCCACAGGGGTTTGACAACCACCGGTGCGGCCGCTCGGCCGGCGGCCGCGAGCAGCTCCGCGTATCCGCCGACGACCTCCCATGGGGGCACCGACAGGCCGGCTGTGCGGGCGGCATCCAGACAGCGCTGCTTGTCCAGGCAGGTGACGACCGTCTCGGTGGCCGGCACGGCCAGCGATGTGCTCGCGGGCAGCCGCGAGCGCTCCCGCGCCAACAGCATGAGGGCTGCCTCGTTGAGCGGCAGGACGTGCACCGGCTCAGGGCGTGCGGCCAGTTCGTGGACGAGTGCGTCGAGGAAAGCACCGGGTTCATCCTTGATCGACGGGTGATCCCATACCGCGGTGGTGTGGCGGCTGAACTCGGCGCCTGCCGATTCCGCTCTATGCCTGCGATCGGGCTCCCGGCCCACCACGGCGCGCCGGCCCCGCCGTGCCAAGGCACGCACCACCGTCACCGCCGGCCGGTAGGTGTCCAGCACCAGAACCAGCTCGGACGCCTGAGGACTTCTCGCCGGGACACGCGACCCCGCTGCCCTGCTGCTCACCGCAGCTCGCAGCAACGCTCGCTCAGCCACGGCCGGTGACCCGGTAGTACTGCTGCGGCCGCGCCCGGCGGAGCAGGCCGTCGAGACCGCTGGCGAACCATGCCCGGGCCGGCAGGGGAGTGACTACGAGGCCGATCCGTCGCTTGAACTCGCACAGGCCTTCGTCGTCCCGAACGTGGACTCCATGCATGAGCTCCTGAACCTGCGGTCGGCGAGAGACGAGCGTGGCGAACGCGTGGAACAAACACACCGGGACCTTGTTAGCCAGGCCTTGGCCAGCGACGTAGACCCTGTCGTGATATGCGGCGGCATCGACGGCGTAGGTCAGCGAGAATCCCAGTAGGTGCCGACCGCGCACCGCCGCCAGGATCAGTCCTCGGCGCGGCGAGAAGAACGACAGGACGTTCCTGCGAAAAGTCGCGCGGCCGGGCAGATCGATGCCGTTGTCCCGGGCATGCGCCTGCGCTGCAACCGCGTAGCCCTGGTCGAGAATGAGGTCCGGGATCTCCAGCGCGACAACGTCGACGGCGCGCAAACCCTGCCGGACCTGCCGCCGCGGGGTCGGTCGGAGTCGTCCCAGATCGTAGTTCTGGGGCCCGGGGAACGTGTGTGCCGGGAGGCTGCCGTTCGCCCACCCCCACGCATCCTCGGCGAGCCTCGCGCGGAATCCCAGACAAGAGCGCGCCGGGCGGGTCGCCTCGTGGGCGCTGAGCTTTGCCAGGTGGTGGACGGGCTGGAAAAAGCAGCGCCGCCACTCGACCCACAATCGGCCGCGATGCTCGACCACCCGCCGGCGGAGCGCTTCGTTCCACTCACCGCATTCCGCCTCACTCAGCACCGGCAGGGAGGCGTCCTCCCACCCGATCGCGCCAAGGCCCACGTCAGCATTCACCTCACAATGATCAAGGACTGCTTGTTCTGAAGCTTGCCTATCCTTAATCAGGTTAGGTACACCTAATAGACCCGAACGGGTGATACTCCACCATGTGGGGGCCACCTAACAGGTGCGTCGAAACATGATCAGTGACATTGAGTGTGCAAAGCACCGTTGGCTGGGGTTGGTCATCGGCGGCACGCCCCACAGGTCGGTGCGCGGACCGGTTGTGGGCGCATCACCACCGTCCACACGCCCGAGCGTACTCGGCGTGCCTGCACGTGAGCGACTCGTAGTTAGGCTTTGCAGTGTTTAAGGAATCGCTTGGCTCTACGCGCAAGACCACTTCTAAAATCTTCCATCTGTGTCAACGGAAGTCGATCGAGAGTATACACGGGGAACTGGCAAGGAAGGGCTCCGAAGCTGCGCTTGAAAGCCGCGAGGGAGTCCGTGGGGGTCCATCCCATATTGTAATATCGGCATCCCGCTTTACAGGCATATTCGATTGCGAATTGTTGGAGAAGATCGTTCGCGCGTACTGGCCCAGACAGTTCCTTATTACTGCACCCCCGCCAGTAGTTGGCGTAATCCCCGTGAATTAGTGTAATGATGGCCGCGATAGGCTCCTGATCCAGTCGGGCGATCCAGATGCGACAGGCAACGCCAAGCTTCTCCGCAACGGCCTGATACTTTCGAAGCGGCTCTGCTCGCCGCAGCATTAGTGATTTCGGCAGGCCCTGTTCGTCAGCCCGACGGCTGGTCCAACCACGGTACAGATCGTAATATTCCCGCACGAATCGGTCAGAAGAATCCCACTCAACAACGAGGCCGGCGCGCTCCGCTTTTCTGACAGCGGTCCTAGCCTTACCCTTGAAACGCTCTGCCCAAACACTCTCGAAGCCGCCGTCGAGGTTGATTACGTGCTTTATCGACCGTGTGACCTTAACGCTGGGTGGCGCCTGGGCAGCATCCCAGGCCGCAGCCGTCTGGTTCTCTGGACGCATGCGAATACCCGCGACACGCTGCGTTACGAGGTCCCGCCACACGGCCGTGATGTCTTCCGACTGCACCGTGCTAGTTGCCACCAGTCCTCCAGTACCCCAGTCGGCGGGCAGCGACTCCTCAACGGTCAGTACCTGGGGCATCCCTGTGCGGCGGACCATCGGCAATACGAGCTGCTCACCGGCAGCTGTCACATATAGGCGGCTAGAGTCCTGATATCCTCCAGCTGCGCAGATGGCATCGAGCCAGGCGGGTGTCTGATAGATATTCGCTTCTGCATCAGACGCCAATATCTCGCGCCAGACCTGGCGCGGCGCAGGACTCACAACCTTGAGATTACCGACCATTACATAGGCTCCGTGTTCGTCGCGTTGCCGAGTATGAACCGGCATGGCGCATACTAGCTGCTTTCACATTCTGGACCTGACCTTTCTGGCACCGCGTCAGGATCTGGCCGATAACCGCCTACCTCCAGCAGCCTCTTGTCGCAGTCTTCGGCGAGAGGAAGATTCCCCGGCCGATGCCGGCGGAAAAAGCTCATTGCTTTCGTGGTTGGACCTCTGTGTGCAGCGGCTTAAACCGGGGCCACCCTTGTCACGTTTGACGCATGCCGAGATAGGCTCCCCGACCGATACTGGCCAGAAGGAAGAGGCGTTGTACACCGTGCTGGCGATGACCTCTGAGCCATCCCGCACCATCACTTCTCGTAAGTAAGCGGTTACCCACCCAACCGGCATGCGTGGGAGCCCAGCTCTCAGCTGATATGTCGTCGGCAGCCGTGCGACCGTTACCGACCCGACGGTGCCCGCATGCCTACCGCGACGCTTGTGCCACAGCACTTCCAGCACCATCACCAAGATCTCGAACTCTTCCCGGTGTACATGCCAAACTCGCGATCATGGCGCTGTAACGGGTCGCGGCAGCACCACGAGTCAGTCGTCATGAGCACCACCACACACCCGATCACGAGATCGTCCTCGGTGGGCCTGGCGTTTCGACCGGACATCGCCGGGCTGCGGGCCGTCGCCGTCAGTCTTGTTGTGCTACTCCACGCCGGTTTGCCTTGGCTGCCCGGCGGATACGTCGGCGTGGACGTCTTCTTCGTCATCTCCGGGTATCTGATGACCGCCTTGCTCATGAAAGAAATCGATCGGACCGGGCGGGTTCGCCTTCTGGCCTTCTACGCGCGGCGGATTCGCCGGTTGCTCCCAGCCGCTGCTGTCGTGCTCGTAGCGACCATTGTCGCCGCCAAGGTTCTGCTGACACCTCTCGAACTTTCGGATATCGCGAAGGCCGGCACAGCGACCGCGCTTTACGTGGTCAACATATGGTTGGCCCACGCGGGAACCGACTACCTCGCGAGCGAGGCGCAGTCGCCGCTGCAGCACTACTGGTCATTGGCGGTGGAGGAACAGTTCTACCTTGTCTGGCCGCTGTTCCTGCTGATCGCGTGCGCGCTGCGGTACCGGCGGCGCGTTTCGGTGACATGGAGCGTGACAGTACTGTGCGCCATCTCGCTGACCCTGTGCGTGTGGCTGACATCGGTCAGCCAACCGTGGGCGTTCTTCAGCCTTCCGACGCGGGCGTGGGAGCTGGGAGCCGGCGGCTTGGTTGCGCTCGCCGCACACCGGCTCCACCGGATCCCGCCGACGTGGGCGCACGCCATCAGCTGGGCGGGACTGCTGGTGATCGCGATCACCGCAGCGACCTACACGCGGGGGACTGCGTTCCCCGGATGGGCCGCATTGGCCCCGGTTGCAGGAGCCATGGCGATACTCGTCGGTGGTACTTCCGGCACAGCAGGTGGCGCATCGAGGGTGCTCCGGCTGGCGTTTATGCAGCGCGGGGGCGAGTTGTCCTACTCGCTGTACCTGTGGCATTGGCCGGTGCTCGTGCTGCCCGTCGCTGCCTTCGGCGAGCTGGGCGGGTGGACGCGGGCCGGCTTGGTCGTCGTGGCAGTCGCGCTGGCATGGGCGACGTATACGCTGGTGGAGAACCCAATACGCCGAAGCGCACGGTTACGCAACCGTCTGCGACTCAGCTACACACTGGGAGCCACCCTGACCGCGGTCGCGGTCGCCGCCGCCGCTCTGGCGGGGGTGGCACCGAAGCTGGCGACCGATGTGCGGGTCGAACCGCTGACGCCCGTCCGATTGGCTGAGGGCGTCGTCGGTGCAGCCGGAGTTGTCCCCGCCAACATCACTCCGGCGCTGAATAAGGTGACCGACGACATTCCAACGATTTACGACCGTGGCTGCCATTCGTCGTACGCCGCGACGACCTCACCCGAGTGCGTGTTTGGAGTCCGCGACGCACCGAGGTCGATGGTTCTGATGGGCGACTCGCACGCCGCACAGTGGTTCCCGGCCCTAGAGCGGGCGGCGATCGAAGACGGGTGGCGGCTGACCAACTTTACGAAGTCAGCATGTCCCCCGTTCGACGTGGCAGTGCGAAACCTCAAGCTGGGCCGGGCCTACCACGAGTGCGGGCAGTGGCGCGCGCACGCGGTCGCCCGAATTCAGGCCGAGCGACCTGACATCGTCGTGCTCAGTAGCTACTCAAGGTACTACCGTGCGTTGATGGCCCGGGATGAGGATTTCCTGACCGCCTGGTCCAACGGTCTCACTCGCCTCATCTCGCAGTTCCCGGCCGGAACTCGGGTCGTGGTCATCGGCGACACGCCGACGTGGCCAACGCCACCGGTGAACTGCCTGTCGGCGAACCTCGACGACACGGCGGTGTGCTCCGCGGCGGCATCCGACCTGATCGCCGAGGACATCTATGCCGCGGAAGCGGCGGCGGCAGCGGCCTCAGCAGCCACCTTTGTCCCAACGATTGGTTGGCTGTGCACCGACAGATGCGAGCCACTGGCGGCGAACGTGGCAGTCTACCGGGATCGCCACCACATCACCGCGACCTTCGCGGGGCTGCTGAGCGATCGCTTCAGGCAGGTCATCAGCGCGGCATCACGATGACGGATCTGGCTGGACCAGCGACGCCCTGGGATACAGATCTTTACGCACCGACGTCGCTGGCCATAGCAACACGCAGCCGAGCCAGCGCACGGTGCTGGAGCACCCGAACCGCGCCGGGGGTGGACTGGACTGCCTGGGCGGTTTCCGCGGCGCTGAGCCCGAGCGCAACGCGCAGCACCAGAGTCTCGCGCTCCCGGTCGGACAGCACGGCGAGCAGCCGGCCCAGCCGCTCGGACTGCTCGGCTTGCAGCACCCGCTGCTCGGGACCGTCGTGGTCCACCGCGGCGTCGTCGATTTCTGCCATCGGCTCGGACCGATCCCGTCCGGCCGCCCGAAAAGCATCGATCACCTTGTGGGCGGCGATGCCGTAGACGAACGCTCTGAACGACAGCCCCCTGAGCTGGTAGCGGGCCAGCGCGGTGACCACGGCCAAGCAGATGTCTTGCGCCACGTCCTCGGCTGAGCGGATGACGCGTTGCTGGCTCCCCAACCGGGCCCGGCAGTACGGCAGGACCATCGCCCGCACGGTCGCTAGCAGCTCCTGGGTGGCTCGCCGGTCCCCGCGAACAGCTCGTGCGACGAGGTCGTTCAGCATTGCCTCTGCCTCACCCCGACCGGCCGGTCCCGACCGCGTCGCCTCGGCGAGTCGTGCGAGGGCCACACCGCTGCTTCCCACCGTTTCCGACCGACTCACCGAGATCAATTTTCGCGTGCATGTTCGACTGGCCACCCATTCGAGTGGTTCTGCTGGAGAAATCGGACCCGGTGTCGATTATGTTACGACGTTAGCGATTGTCACGATATGGAGCGGAATCAGTTCGTTACTGACTCGTTGGACAGCCTCCGCGGCAGTCGGCAGGCCACCGGAGCTCACCCGCGTGACCCTCACCGAGTTGCACCGCAATGAGCCTGTCGTACTTAGCCGCCACGACGTTCGGCCGGACACTCAGCCATCGTGCGTCTGGTTGCTGTCTCGAAGCCCACGCGATCAGCGCGGCCGGCAGGTTCGCTCCCGCCAGGTGAGAAAACGGATACCCGCCACCGAACCGCGGATTCATCTCCAGGACGAATGACTGCCCGTCGCTCACGAAGACGTCGCAGTCCAGGTTGCCGATGTGGCGGAGGTGCCGACCCAGCGTCTCGCCCAGCCTCTGCAACTGCTCGTCATCGATCGTCATGGCGCGGTCTGTTTCGCCCGCGCGCATGGCCAGTTTCCGCTTCACGAAAGTTGTCACGTAGCGACCGTCTAGATCGTTGACCACGTCCAGGCCATGCTCGTGCCCGGGCAAGTGCTGTTGCACCAGTACCGCTCGCTCCGGGTCCTCGGCGCTCATCGCTGCGATGACCGTACGCCTGGTCCGGATCTCGGTGAGGCGATATGCCAGCTCGAGTTCCTCGTCGTCGGTGGGGTACTCAATACCGATCGAGGCCGTTCCCCAGCGGGGTTTCACGACGACGGGAAACGTGATCTCCCCGTCGACGAGCGCCGCGCGGGCCTGCGTCAGGGAAAGGAATGTCTTGGGTGATGGCAACCCCCATCGCGTCAAGGCCAGGTGCGTGGCCCACTTGTCCGAACAAGTGGCGATCACGTCGGGGCCGGAGACGACAGATGTGGTTCCGACGCTTGCGAACCGGTCCCGGTGGGACGCGAGAATCGGCAGTTCCAGATCGTTGAGCGAGAACAGCAACCGAATCCGATGCTTCTCGCACAGCGCCACGAGATGGTCAACGTAATCCGGCTGATGGAAAGACGGCATGGTCACGGCCACGTCTGCCTCCTGCATGGCGGGCGCAAGCGGATCGGTGTCCGCGGCGAACACCTGACTTGTGCCGTGCAGTGCCTGCCGGAAGTATCGTAACAAGTAGTTGCGCCGTCCTGCGCACGTCAAAAGAATGTTCATGGCGCTCCGTCCGGCTTCACGCTTTCAGAAGGTGTACGCCGCGAAGACGTCGTCGAATTCTTCCCGACGCTTAAGGGCTTCGAACTGTCCTGAGCTCCGATTGTAGGTGATAATGGGTGGAGCCGGCCGGATGAATGGAGGCTTCATGACGATCGTGTACGCGCCGACGTTGCTGAACAAGGCGTAGTCGCCTGCGGCGACGGGTCCCGAGTATTTCTCGAAGAGTACGTCGTGCTCCATACACGTGTATCCAACGACGTCGATGGCGGTGTAATCCCTCGGCGACGGGACATTGGCGTGGCTTACGATCGTCATCGGCATGTTCTTGCTGTGCAGTGTCGGCTTGATGTTGTGTATGCTGCCCGACGCCAGCGCCACGGCCCGGGAACGGACCTTCTTCACACTCACGATCCTGGCGACGAAGGTCATGACGTCAGCCGTCAGGGCTGAACCCGGCTCGACGATCAACTCGGGCGTCGCGTTGTCCGGATACATTGCGGTGACCTGCGAGGCGATAGCGCCAGCGTAGTCTTCGAATGTCGGGACGGGGTCAGTGAACTGTTCCCGCAGCGCGCTGCACATCTTGCTGAAGTAGCCACCGCCTAGATTGATGAAGCGGGGAGCGGTCCCGCTGAATTGGTCCGCGCACAGCTGCAAAATGCGTTTAGTCCGCAGCGCGTACGACTCCAGGCTGCGATGACCGCTCGATGAGTGGAAATGAAACCCCCCCAGAGAACAGTTTTCGAGGTGACGGATCCGCTCGACAGCGAGCTGGAACTCTTCAGCCTCGACGTCGAAACCGAATCGGGAGATCCTGTCCGATCCGATGTCGATATTGCAGCGCAAGCCGACATTGATCGTTCGCTTTGGCGCCGCGGCGGCGATCTGCTCGACGATGTCCAGCTCTGAGATCCAGTCAAGGTTGCAGATGGAGCCGCTGAGCAAGGCTCGTTCGAGGTCACCGGCGGTCTTGTACGGACCGTTGAATATAATTCGGTCGGGTGGCACGCCGATGCGCCGCGCGAGCTCGTACTCCATCCGCGAGACAACCTCCGCGTATCCCCCCATCGTGAGCACACGCTGGCACAACCTCGGTAGGTAGTTCGTCTTATACGAGTAGCCGATGTTTGTGTTCGGATAGATCGAGCGAAACGCTCCGACCAACTTGTGAAAGTTTTCCTCGAACGCATCGACGTCCACATAGAAGAACGAGTCACCGTACGTGGCGTCGAGTTTCCTGAGAAGATCCCATGAGAAATCCATTTTTCGCTGTTCCTGACCTCGGAGCCGGAAAAGGATCGGACGCTAACGACCAGGCCGTCAGGGCCGTGGTCACGGTATCCCCGGGGCACTCCGGCGGCGGGCGCTGGGTCCTATGGAGTCGAGCCCGAGCACGAGCACGAGCACGATCGCGAGGGCGGCGCAGAAGCCGGCTACAACATCGGTCGGGTAGTGCAGGCCGTTGGCGATCAACGCGATGCGGCTGGAGGACGGTCGTGACAACTCCTGTGGCACCCGGACCGGCGAAGGCCAGAACCGCCAACCGCGGGCGTCGGGTCGCGAGAGAGACCGATGCAAGCAGCACAGCCATGGCGAAAATTGGAACCGGGCCGCCCAGCCGCACGATCAGCCATAGCTCCTGGCTGTGGTTGGCGAGGAGGTCCTGAATCCGCGACATGGCAGCTATGTCCAGCTGCCATGCGGCGTCGGTGTCTCTATATCGCGCAGCGAGCGCGATAAGGACGAGGGCACAGGCCACCGCCAGTGCAGTCGCCGACCGCCGTATCCGTCGGGGTACCAGCGGCGCTGCGCCGCTCACGAGTGTCACGGACGGTTGCAGTTCGGTGACTGACCCTGCAGGCGTGGCTGCACGGACCCGACCACGGGACCATTCGCGCGGAAGCGAAAGTACCGAACGCACTGCTGGTTCACCTCCGTAACATCGCGCGGTCTCGACGGCGGGAGCTCTGTGCACTGTATCTCTCGTATGGTGGCTGTTGTTGCTCCGCGCAACCGGATTTATCGGTTGCTCATCTTGGTGCACGAGCAGCACGGCACCGGCCGGTTTCCGCGCGATGGTGCAGTCGGCGGGTCCACCGGGCGGTGACCGCGCGTCCTCAGCTTCCGCTGATGTGCAGGACTGTCGCGTTGAGGGCCATGTTGGCGTAGTAGTGCGCGTTCTGAACGCCGTGTTCCTGTAGCCGGGTCTGCACAGCCGGGTCGAAGCGGCCCAACTTGACAAAACCGTCGGCGAAGCCACCTCTGCCGTCCCCCGTGCCGTCGACATACTCGGCGGACGTGCCGTCGTCGCGCAGTATGAGCTCCGTCAAGGTAGCCGAGAATCGAGCCATGTCGGTTGCCGTCCACTCGCTACCGAGCTCGTGTGCCTCGACGACATAGGCGATCACTCCATTGCCGTGTGAGACGTCCTGGTCGGGTCTGCCCGAACCGCCCCACACAGCGCTCCAGAAGTACGCTGGCGGGTCGGATCCGGTGATCTGCAGCTGATCGCGAAGAGACGACGAGTAGTTCGGCAGGTCCCGGTCGATTTTGCTGAAGACCTCCCGGTATCGAACCCGCCGCGCCTCGTCGGCTGTCAAGGTGAACAGATCCACGGAGATGTAGGCCCAGTGCGCGGCCATATGGGTCCGGTTGCGATAGATGGTCTCGTCGGCGCCGCGCGCGTACCACTTCTCGAAGATGTTGACTTCGGTGAAGTTCAGCAGCCGCTCGTACTGCGCGCGGTACGCCGGGTCGTCGTAGATCGTCGGCGTCTGCCGCATCACCCGCAGCGTCCGGGTCACGTACCGCCAGTTGTAGCTTTCGAACAGCGCCACCTCCTCGCCGCGCACGTCCTCGCGCTCGGATGTCCACCCCATGTACCGATCCCGGTACTGGCTCGTCTCGATCGACGAGGACGGCCGCGCGTCGGAGACCATGTTGGTGATGAGCTCGAGTGCGGTGTCGAGGTACCTCGTCTCGCCCGTGGCCTGGTACATGGCCGTGTACGCGTCGATCCCGTAGGCGAGCTGATAGTAGTCCCAGCTGTCGGCGGACTCGCTTTCGTCTAGGCTCCGCTCGTAGAGAGCGTCGGCGTCGGCGTCGAACCGCTCCTGCCAGTGCTCGACGGGCAGGACGTCCGCCATGGAGGCGCCGGAGCGGTCGGACGAAACCTGCTCGCGGAGGACGGCGATCGCGCCGAGCGCGACGAACGCGACACCTGCCACGGCGATCACGATCCAGAGCGCCGGCGGTCGGGGCCGCCAGCCCGGTCCAGAGCGGGCGCCTGGTCCGCCCGGCCCAGGTCCGCCGATCATGCAGCCAGGCCAACAACCGTGGGTCCCGCGGCCACCGCGCCACCTTCCTACCTACTCAGTGATGTGGCTTCGTCCCCGGCAGAGGTCGAGCCGACGTTTCCATTCAACAGTGCCGCCGGCGTCATGCCGGGTTGAGCAGGGGCCGCGCTGTCCGGCTCCGCGTGGAGTTCGATGATGTGGCCGCACAGCCGCTGCACCTGCTCGGCGTCGTGCGAGACCAGCACGACGGTGCGCCGGGCGTCCAACCCCGCTACCGCCGCTTCCACCACATCCCGGGCGGCGTTGTCCAGGGCGCTGGTCGGCTCGTCGAGCAGTAACAACGCCGGGTCCAGCGCGAGGGCCCGGGCCAGGCACAGCCGCTGACGCTGGCCGACGGACAGGGTGTGCGCAGGGTCGTCCAGCCGGTCGGCGACCTCGTCCCACAGCCCCGCCTCGACCAGGGCCGCGCAGGCCCGGTCCCGCAGCTCCGCCTGCCGCAGGCGCACCAGGTGGCGAATTCCGAACGCGGCGTTGGCGAGCACCGACCCGGCGAAGACCACCGGGGTCTGCCCGACGAGCACGGCCCTGGCTCGCAGCGCAGCCCAGCGGGGATCCCCGTGGGTCCATGACTGCACGGCACTGCCGAGCACGTGCAGTTCGCCTTGCACCCACAGCTCGGCGGGCAGCAGACCGGCCACCGCCCGCAGCAGAGTGGACTTACCGGCGCCGGATCGGCCCCGTATCCCCAAGGTCTGCCCGGCGGGTAGATGCACGGTCACCGGGCCGGCCAGAACCCGGTCGGCGTGGTGGACGGATAGGCAGCACAGCGACAGGGCGTTCACTGGTGGGCCTCCATGCGGCGGCGGGCGGGGATGGCGGCGAGCAGCAGCAGTGCGGCCAGCAGCACGAGCACCAGCGCCGCGCCCCACGCAGCGTCGAGTGCGACCGGGTCAGCGGCATCCTGGGCGAGGGCGAACACGTGCGTGGGTAACGCGACCACCGGGGTGTCGGTGATCCCGGCCGGCAGCCCAGCTGCGCCGGCGAACACGGTGGCGGCGAACAGCAGCGGGGCGGTCTCCCCAGCCGCCCTGGCCAACCCGAGCAGGGTGCCGGTGAGCAGCCCCGGCGCGGCCCACGGGACCAGGACCGAGCGGGCGAGCTGGGCACGATCGAGACCAAGCGCCAGCGCTGCCTCCCGGCGCGTGTGCGGCAGCGCCGCCAGCCGGGTAGCGGTGACGGTGGCGGCCACCGGCACCACCAGCACGGTCAGCGCCAGCACGCCCGCCACCCAGCTCTTCCCCCAGCCCAGCGTGCGGACCACAAGGTCGTAGGCGACCAGGCCGAGCAGGATCGAGGGCACCCCGCCGAGCGTGACCGTTGCGGTGCGCAGAGCCCTGGCGGCGCGCGGTCCGGCGTACTCGGCGATCAGCAGGCCGAGCCCGAGCCCGACCGGAGCGGCCAGCATTGCCGTCCCAGCAACCAGTACCACGGTACCGAGAACCTGGTCGCGGACCCCGCCCCCGCTCGCGCCGGTGGCCGGCTGCAGCCAGAACTGCGGGTGCCATCCCGCCGCTCCGCGCACGGCAAGCACCCCGAGTACCCCGGCCACCAGCAGCAACGGCACCACCACCGCGCTCCGCAGGGCGAGTACCGCGACCCGGTCGCGGATCCGGCGCCCCCGCGGCCTCGGGCACAGCCTCGGGCGCAGTTGGCGGTGGCCCACCCTTCGATCCGTCCACCTTGAACTGCGCAGACCAGCCACGGTGATCGCAGCGACCAGGGCGAACAGCAGCAGCCCCAACGCCGACAGGGCAGCGTGATGCGCTCCCGCGCCGCCCGCGAGCACCGGTTCCGGCCCACCGAGCTTGGTGCTCAAGGTCTGGCCAGGGTGCACCAGCGCGCCGAGTGCATCGAGCGGTGCGGGCAACCGCCCATCGGCTCGGCCGATCACCAGGAACACCGCGATCGTCTCGCCCAGTGCTCGGGCCAACCCCAGCAGTACCCCGGCTCGCATGCCCGACCGTGCCTCGGGAAGTACCGCCGAGCGGATCACCTCGGTGCGGGTGAGACCGAGCGCGGCGGCGGCCTCCCGGTTCTCCGCTGGGACCGCAGCGAGCGCATCGACGCTCACCGCGACCACGGTGGGCAGCACCATGACCGCGAGCACCAGGCCCGCGGTGAGCAGCCCATCGCCGCCCTGCGTGCCGAACACCGCGCTCACCACCGGGCGCAGCACCGCGATGCCGACCAGCCCGTAGACGATGGACGGGATCGCGGCAAGCAGCTCCACCCCGGTCCGCAGCACTCGCGCTGCCCGGCCCGGGGTGAGCTCAGTGAGCCCGATCGCGGCCGCCCAACCGAGCGGGGTGGCGATCAGCAGCGCGATCGCGCACACCGCGATCGTGCCCCACACCATGGCCGCCGCGCCGAAGCCGGGCCCAGCCGGATACCACACCGACGACGTGAGCAGCCGGAGCCAGTCAACTGGTCCCGAGTACACCCCGTCGACCAGGAACGCGACCACCGACAGCGCCGCGACCAGCGTGGCCAACCCGGCCGCGATGGCGAGCATCGCCGGCCACGGCATCGACCGGGGGCGCAGCCGGGGACGTGCAGCCACAGCCGTGGCCACGGATTACTGCTCCAGCTCCGCCACGGTGAGGTAACCGTGGCGGGTGAGCAGCTGCTGTCCCTGCGGCGACAGGACGTAGTCGATGAACTCCTTAGCCCGGCCCGCTGCGGGCCCGTCGGTGACCAGGTACAGCGGCCGCGACATCGGGTACCTGCCGCTGGCCACCGTCTCCGGGGTCGCCTCGACACCCTCCAGCGCCACCACCGCGAGTTCGGGATGATCCGTGACGAACGAGGTCGACAGCGGGCCCACCGACCCAGGGGTGGACAGCAGCTTGGCCCGGGTCTCCTCGTTGCCGCCGACCACGGCGAAGCGGTCGGAATCCGGCGGCGGTGGCGCCGTGCCGTCCGGTCCGTAGAGGAACTTGTCGAGCATCTCGCGAGTGCCGCGGCCCGGTTCCTTGTCATAGATGAAGATGCCCAGGTCCGGGCCACCCAGCTCGCGCCAGTTGGTGATCCGCGCCTCGAAGACAGCTTGCGCCTGCTCGCGGGTGAGGCTGCGGACTCCCGCGTCATAGACCTCCCGGCGGACCACGATGCCGACCGCATCCTCGCCGATCTTGGCCGGCTGGTAGTCGCAGTCCGGGAACTGCGCACGGTCAGAGTCGGCGACCGGCTTCGAGCTCATCGCGATGTCGATCTCCCCCGAGCACAGCTGGGCCAGCCCCCCGGCGGACCCTCCCTGGGTGTCCACGGTGATGGGCTGCCCGGCGCGTTCACGCAGCACCACAGCAGCGTCCGCGGCCACCGGGTTGACCGTCGTCGAACCGCTGATCCGCAGCGTTGGATCGGGCGCCCCAGTGGCCGTACACGCCATGGGCAGCAGCACCGAACACGCCACCAGAGCGCGTAACACAACACGGGACAGCGGCACAATCGGCTCCTTGTCGGGTGAATCATCGCGGTCACGAAGACCGCTGGTGCCAGCGTTGTTCCAGCGCTACCGCGACCTCGGTCCATATCCGCGCGTAGCCACGGGCCAACTTCGCCACCGAGCCCGCGCAGTGGTCGGGGACCATCTCGGCGATTTTGTTGAACCCCGCCATCCCCACGCGGTACCTGTCCAACCACCGGAGCAGGGACCGGCCCGAGTCACTGAACCGGAGCGAGGGGTCTCGCCTCAGGTGGGCCATGATGGTGGCGACATCGGCACTCGCTGCGGATCCCGGATCGCCAGGGGCTTCTCGGGGAGGGCAGACATCCGGCGGCCGGGGCGTCGCCGGTGATCCCTGGACCCGCTGCCGCTCCAGTGCCGGGTCCTGACCGGCACGGAGGCGTTGCCGCACACCCTGGACCGTGGAGGGTGAAACCTCAGCCTCTCTCGCGATCGCGCGGATCGATGCGGTGGGCTTCGCGGCCAGCAGCTCGGCCGCCTTGCGCCTGCCCGCGGCGCTGTCAATGGGCCGCACCCGGCCGTCTTTGCCTACCCTCGTGACCGACTGAGCATTTTGCGCGGTCGAACGCCAACGTAATTTACCGACGGTTCCCGCGGAGAGACCGGTGGCGGTGGCGATCATCCGGTTCGACCACTGCGGGTGTGATCTGATGATCCGAACCGCCGCCGCGGTCCGATCGGCAAGGGTGAGCGGCAGTCCGTGTGCGATGTTCATCCGCACCGCGAGCAGGAATGCGTCGTCGTCCGTTCCGTGGTATATCTTGGCTGCGATTTCCTCTTCACCACGCATGACCGCAGCACGAATTCTGTGCGTTCCATCGATGACCCGCATCGACTGACCGTGTACGACAATCGGCGGTAACTGCTCCTCCGACTCGGCGAGCACCCGAACGTGCTCGCCGTTCTCACCGTCCTGCCGCGGAGAATCGTCGAGCAGCAGGGTATTGATTGGTAGGACAACGGTCGGGAGTCCATCCAGCTGGATGGACTCCCAGCCAGCCGACTCGGGGTCCCTTCCTGCACTGTTCCCTACCTGCGGCGACGTGAGATTCTCAGACATCCTTGCCCTCCAAAATTGACCGCGGCACCGTGCGTGCGATGAACGTGACCAGCAGCGGCATCGGGTCGGAGAGGGACCAGTACGCCTTGGCCTCGGACCTGACCGCCCACCGGGTCCAATCGCCGAGCCGCATCCCGCCCGCGCATGCTGCGAACACGTCCATCGGGTGAACCCACGTCGCCGCGTCGCACATCTTCGTTCGTGATTTTGTGCCCCGTGGTTCGTTTCTCCGTGGTTTGGCGCCCCGTGGTTTAGCGTGCAGCCCTCCGGTGAGATCGGCGTAGACCAGGGCTGGGATGTTCACGCCGACCCGTGCTCCGACGTGATGCCACAAACTGAACCGAGCGTTGATCTCCAGTAGGAAGAGTTGGCCGGTGGGTGAGCGCTTGAAGTCGAGCTTGGCCACGCCCGTGAAATCGAGCGCTTGCACGATCTTCCTACCGAGATCGAGAACGTCGCGGTTATGCGTCGTCGTCAGCGCCGTGGTGTACCCGTAGCGCGCGGGCAGGGTCCGCAGCTTCCGGCCGGTGAACTCGCCGACAACCTCGCCCGTGCGGTCCACGTAAACGTGGTAGCTCTCGATGGCCGACTCGGGCCCGTCGACCAACTGCTGCAGCACGAACCCCGGATCGGCCCGCGGGTGACGGTCGGCCATCGTGTGCAGGTCGGCCAACGAGTCCACCCGGACCGCTTTGGTTCCCTCGGTGGACTCCCAGACCTCGTCGCGGTGCGCAGGCTTGACGACCAGCGGGAACTGGAGATCATCCGGGTGCAGGTCCGAGACCGGCTGACCGAGTGACAGCAGGCGCGTTCGCGGTACGGGAAGGGCAAGCCGGTCGGCGAGGGCCGCGAAACTGATCTTGTCCGCCAACTGCTCGACGGTCTCGGCCTGCGGCACGACGAATCGGAACACGTCCTGTAGCTGCGCGCGGTTGCGGGAGACGAACAGCAGCGACGCCTCGCAGCAGTACATCAGGACGGGGGGCTCGGGCTGCTGGCTCGCGAACCGGCAGAGCCGGTCGAGCAGTTCCGGCTCCCGGTCGCGGGCAGCCGCCGACCAGTTCCAATCGGCGAGTGCCCTGGCATGCCTGGAGTACTGCGACCCCTCGCGGGCCGGAGCGACCACCAGGGACCGGATGCCGGCCAGCGCCAGGCAACGCACGGTCTCGATGCAACTGCGGCCCAGCACGACCGCCGGCGGGGTGGCCTGGCCGTGCCCGGTCAACAGGCGGACGATGCCCGCCCGGCGGCTAACCGGCCGGGGCGCACCGCCAGCCGCGGTGGTCTCCGGCACCGGGGCTGCCGCCGGCTCGGTTGGTGCTGGCACGGGGAAGTCGGGGTTGACCCCACCCTTACCGGTGACACCCTGCGGCTTCACCAGCCGGGCCGCGGTACGCAGCAGGATCTTCATGTCCAGCGCCATGCTGCGATGCTCGATGTACCACAGGTCCAGCTCGATCCGTTCCGGCCAGCTGATCCAGTTGCGGCCATTGACCTGCGCCCACCCGGTCAGGCCGGGCCGGATCGCAAGCCGGCCGCGCTGCCGGGGCGAGTAGTGCTCGACCTGCTCGGGCAGGGTCGGTCGCGGGCCGATCAGGCTCATCTCACCGCGAAGGATGTTCCACAGCTGCGGAAGCTCATCGAGGCTGCTCGCCCGCAGGAACGTGCCGAGTCGTGGGGTGCGCTGGTCGTCTCGCTCCCCAGGCCATTGCTCCGGACGCATCGTGCGGAACTTGACGAGAGTGAACAGTGCACCGCGCAGGCCGGCGCGGCGCTGCCGGAACAGGACCGGCCGCCCCATCCGGATCAGGATGAGGATGCCCACGATCGCCGCGGCGGGCGCCACCACGATCATCAGGACGATCGCGACGACGATGTCCACCGCGCGCCTCACGCCGTGGCCTCCGCGAACACCTTTCGTACGGCCGCGGCGACATGCCCTACGTCCGTGGTCGACAGCGCCGGGTGGACCGGCAGGACGAGGGAGTGGCAGCCCAGCCACTGGGCGACGGGCAGCGGCGCCGCCGGCCGGCCGATGGCGTCGAAGGCGCGCTCGCGGTAGATCTCGGTGCACCCGCCGGACCCGCAGGGCACGCCCTCGGCCGTCACGGCGGCGACGATCCGGTCGCGGTCCCAACCGGGCTTGAGCCGCTCGGTCCGGACGTGGCCGTAGAACCGGTAGTACGCGTGCTCGACGCCGGGGGCGAGCACCGGCAGCCGCAACGCGGGCAGGTCGCCGAGCGCCGCCCGCAGCGCCTCGCCGTGGGCCCGGCGCACCGCCACCCAGCCGGGCAGCTTCGGCAGTTGGAGCCGGCCGACGGCCGCCTGGATCTCGGTCATCCGGGCATTGGTGCCGAAGCTGTGGTGCAGCCACCGGAAGCCGGGCGGATGCTGCTGCTCGTACACGGCCGGGTAGCTCTTGCCGTGGTCCTTGAGCTCCCAGCAGCGCCGGGCCAGCCAGGCGTCCCCGGTGGTCACGGCGCCGCCCTCGCCGGCGGTGGTCATGATCTTGTCTTGGCAGAACGACCACGCCGCGATGCGGCCCCGCGTGCCGACTTCTCGCCCGTCCCGGCGGGCACCGTGGGCCTGCGCGCAGTCCTCGACGAGGTGCAGACCATGTTCGGCGGCGAGGTCGGCCAGGGCGGCGGTGCCGGCTGGGTAGCCGCCGACGTGCACCACGATCACAGCCGCGGTCCGGGGGGTGAGCGCCGGCGCGACGGTGTCGACGGTGAGGGCTTGGGAGTCGGGGTCGACGTCGACGACCACGGGGCGCGCCCCGCAGGTCACCACGGCGCTCGCGGTGGCGATGAACGTCGCCGACGGGACGATCACCTCATCGCCGGCACCGACGCCGAGGGCCCGCAGCGCGATCTCAAGGGCGACCGTCCCGTTGGCAACGGCCACCGCGTGCGCCGCCCCGGCCCACTGCGCGAACTCCCGCTCGAAGGCGCGACCATGCTCGCCGGTCCAGTAGTTGACCCGGCCGGAGAGCAGGACGTCAGCCGCGGCGGTGGCGTCTTGCCGGTCGAACCGCGGCCAGGTAGGGAGGGCGTCGGGGCATACCGGGGTACCTCCGTCGATCGCCAGCCGGGTGGAATCGGCCGGCGCGGTGCGGGCCAGGGTCACGGCTGTTCCCCCACAGCAGGGTGGGTGGTGGGGAACACCACGTGGGGGAGTGCGACAACCCGTCCGTTGACCGACGATCGACGGCTCGGCAAGACACGCCCGATGCCCAGGTCCCTGCTGCCGTCCGCCGTCGCCAGCCGAGCCATGACCTCGGCGGCCACGTCCGAGTTGACGTGCTGTCGGACCGAGGCCGGGTCGAGGCGGGGAACAACCACATGCGACACGGCTGGGTGCACGGGCCGGATGTCCTGCTCGCCGTCCCCGAAAAGCACCTCGTGCAGCTTCTCGCCGTCCCGCAGGCCGGTGTAGAGGATCTGCACCGACCGGCCGGCCAGCGCAGTCAGCTGCATCGCGATGTCGACGATCCGTACCGGTGCGCCCATGTCGAGCACGAGCGCCTCACCCGGGCGGCCGATCGCGGCGGCTTGGATGACCAGGCGGACCGCTTCCGGGATGGTCATGAAGAACCGGGTGACATCCGGGTGGGTCACCGTCAGCGGCGCGTCGGTCGCAATCTGTTCGGTGAAGGTCGTGAGCACCGACCCGCGGCTGCCGATGACGTTGCCGAACCGCACGGAGAGATAGGTGCCGTGGCTCGCCCGGCCGGCTGCAGCGGCGACGAGCCGTTCGCCGATCCGCTTGGAGTACCCGAGCACGCTCACCGGATTGGCGGCCTTGTCGGTGGAGATGTTGACGAACTTGCCGACCCCGGACTCGAGCGCGGCGTCGAGCACGTTCGCCGTGCCCACGACATTGCTCTGCCACGCCTCATGCGGATACCGCTCCAACGTCGGGAGGTGCTTGAGCGCCGCAGCGTGGAACACGACGTCGGGACGCAGCTCGGTGAACAGCCGCGTGATCGTCGGTGCATCGCGGATGTCGGCGAGGATCACGTCCGGCGTGTCGAGCAGTGCGCGACCGCGGATGGACAGCTGCAGCGCGTGCAGTGCGGACTCGTCGCGGTCGAGCATGAGCAGCTTCGACGGGCCGTACTGGAGCACGTGGCGGCACAGCTCCGAGCCGATCGAACCGCCGGCGCCCGTAACGAGGACCGTCTTGCCGGCCAGGTAGCCGGCGATCGCAGTGACGTCGACCTCGACGGGCCGGCGCCCGATCAGGTCGGCGATGTCGAGGTCGCGGAGATCGGAAAAGCCGATCCACGGCCGAAACAGGTCCATCAGCGCCGGAATGACCTTCACCCGGAGTCCGACCTGCGTCGCCGCGCGGCTGATCTCGCGCATGACCTCCAGATCCAGGTTGCGCACGGCCACGACCAGGAGGTCGGCGCGAGTATCGCCGGCAACCTCGGCGACGTCCGCGCGCGTGCCCCGCACCGCCACACCAGCGATCCGGCGTCCCGCAGCGACGGGGTCGTCGTCGAGCAGCGCGACCGGCAGGTAGCCGCTCTCGGCGTCCGACAGCATGGAGCGGACGATCTGCTGGCCGCCACGCCCCGCCCCGAAGACGATCACTCGTTCCGCGGAGACGGCGTCAGGTCGGTCCCGGTGCTCGCGGGTCAGCCGCAGGGCGATGCGGGGTCCCAGCAGCAGCGGCAGCGCGACCAGCGTGGCGATGATCGGGAGCGAGCGCGGCACCGCGATCACAGCAGTCAGCCCGATCACGAACAGCACGAATCCGGTAGCCGCCGTGACGCCCGCGACGTGGATCGCATCATCGATGGCGCCGACCAGGTGGCGACCGCGATACCGGTGCGAGAGCATGCCGAACCCGGTCTGCAGGACGGCCGCGAGTGCGACGATCTCGATCATCGGCCCGGGTGCCATCTGGCTCAGGTCGCCGTTGTAGCGCAGCAATGCGCCCGCGCTCAGGGCCAACACCCAGGCGAACCCGTCGCATGCGGCCAAGGCCAAGGCCAACGCCCTGCCCGTCACGGTCGGTGAGCTGCTCACTCTTCTTTGCGACATCAGCGGCTTGCCCAACCTCCAAGAGAAGTTGGCCTAGCCTTCATCAAGTTAGGCACCCCTTATAGATCCAAACGGGTGATAATCACTCTTGTGAGTGTCACCTTATAGTGATCAATCGCCACAAAAAGTAGCACTTTGCGGACGGAAAGCCGCAAAAGCCGCGATGAACTGTTGCCTCTTTAGAGTGAACGAGAGCCGACGTGAAGATCTTGATCGCCAGCTCCATCGATCCCGACGCCATCACCGCACTCGAACAGGAGCACGACGTCATCCGAGCGTTCAACGCCGACCCCGCGCACCTGCGCGCCGCTGCCGCGGACCGGGAGGTGATCGTGTTCCGCAGCGGGGTGCAGCTGTCGGAGCACGTCCTGGACGGCGCGCCGAACCTCCAATTGTTGCTGCGCGCCGGGTCCGGCCTGGACAACGTGGACGTCGCGGCGGCCACCCGGCGCGGCGTCGAGGTCGTCCGGGTGCCCGGCTCGTCCGCCCAGCCGGTGGCCGAGTTCACCTTCGCCCTGCTGCTGAGCCTGGTGCGCAAGGTGGCACTGGCCGACCGGCAGCTGCGCCAGGGCCACTGGCCGAAGGCTGCGCTCGGCGGGCCGTTGCTGACCGGGAAGACGCTGGGCATCGTCGGCGCCGGCCGGATCGGCAGCCGGGTCGGCGAGATGGGTGCGGCCTGGGGAATGCGGGTCATCGGCTGCGTGGCCGACTCGGCTCCGGTGACACGCGCTGGGCTCGCCGCGCGGGGCATCATGGTGGCCTCGTTCGACACGGTGGTGGCCGAGGCCGACTTCCTGTCCCTGCACGTGCCGCTCGACGAGGCCACCCGGCACCTGATCGACGCCCGGGTGCTCTCGCACCTGAAGCGCGGCTCTTACCTCATCAACGTGGCCCGCGGCGGGGTGGTCGACGAGGCCGCGCTGTACCCCGAGCTGACCGAGGGGGACAGGCTGGTCGGCGCCGCGCTGGACGTCCACGAGCGGGAGGGCGAGGGCACCCGGTCGCCGTTCGCCGACCTGCCCAACGTCGTGCTCACCCCGCACATCGGCGCGATGGCGCTGGACTCGCAGCGGCTGATCGGCGAGCGGGTGGTCGAGCTGGTGTCGGCGCACCAGCAGGGACGCCTTCTCGAGGAGCTGGGCCCCGAAGAGGTCGGGAACCAAAATCCGACGATCGACCGGACAACGTCTCTCCCTACGACGCTGCGTACGTAGCCCTTGCCGAAGCGCTGAATGTCCGCTGCTGACCCGCGATCACCGGCTGGCGCGCTCAAGCGGGCACGCCGCTCACCTCGAAGTCCGGTAAGTCGTGAACTCGACAGTAGCGACGTCCTGGCGCGACAAAACGTCCTTGGCGTCGAGTTCACGGGCAACGGCGAGGTCGCCTGAGGCGAGGCTGTCCTAATTGTCCTGATATGGTGGGGCCGATGTGCACCTTGTCCGTTGTGGTGCCGGCGACCGATCGGCCGGTGACGCTGCCGGCGTGCCTGGTGGCGATCGAGCGGGCGGCCGGGGACGGCGAGGTCGTCGTCGTGGATGGTCCGCCCGGGTTGTCGGCCTGCGCAGCTCGCAACGCCGGGGCCCGGCGCGCCACCGGCGACGTGCTGGTCTTTGTGGACTCCGACGTGGTGATCCACCCGGACGCGCTGGATCGCGTCAAGGCCGCCTTCGCCGCGCGCCCCGAGCTGACCGCGGTGTTCGGGTCCTACGACGACGCTCCGTCGGCCGGCGGCACCGTCGCGGCTTTCCGCAACCTGCTGCACCATCACGTCCACCAGGGCGCCGGTGGTCCGGCCGAGACGTTCTGGTCGGGGCTGGGCGCGGTACGCCGCGACGCCTTCCTCGCCGCGGGCGGGTTCGACGCGGACCGCTTCCCGCACCCCTCGATCGAGGACATCGACCTCGGCGTCCAGCTCGCCGCCCACGGCGCGCACATCCTGCTCGACCCCACGATCCAGGGCACCCACCTCAAGGCATGGACGCTGCGGAGCATGCTCTTCACCGACTTCGCCCGCCGCGGCGTCCCCTGGGTGGCGCTGCAGCTGCGGTCCGGGCGCGTCTCGACGGCGCTGAACCTCGGCTGGCGGCACCGGCTCAGCGCCGCGGCCTGCACGCTCGGGACGCTGGCCGTGCTGGCGCGCCGCCCGCGCGTCGCCGCCGCGTCGGTGCTGGTCCTGCTCGGCCTCAACCGGGACTTCTACGCCCTGCTCGCGCGCCGGCGCGGGCCCGGCGAGGCGGTCCTCGGGGTGGGCCTGCACGCGTTGCACCATCTGGCGGCGGTGGCGTCCGTGCCGGCCGGGGTCCTGGTGCACGCCCGCGAGCGCCGTGGCTCGGCGGTACGCGGCGATGGGTGACGACCTGCGGATCGGGCTGGTCGGCTGCGGGCGGCTGGCTGAGGTCGGCTACCTCCCGGCGCTGCACACGGCCCACGGTGTGCGCCTCATCGCGGTCGCCGAGCCCGACCCCGCCCGGCGTAGCCGCGTCGCGGCGCTCGCGGGGGGCGTGCCGGAGTTCCCCGATGCCGCCGCGCTGCTGCACGGGGTGCCGG
>JBOHGH010000070.1:0-23741 GCA_050699975.1 Pseudonocardiaceae bacterium
GTTGCTGGCTTATGGTGTCCGGCTGGTGGCGATGACCGCCGTCGAGGTCCCCTCGGTCGACGTCTGCGACACGGTGGGCGCCGGCGACGTGCTGCACGGGGCGGTCGCCTTCGCCCGAGCCCGTGGCGTGACCGATCCGCAGCGCTGCCTGGCCTTCGGCGTCGCGGTCGCCTCGCTGCGGGTACAGCACGTCGGTCCGCGGAGCTGGCTGGATGATCAACGACTGCCCGCTTTGCTGGCCGGACTGGGCTGACCTGCTTCGGGATGGCCTGCTTGGGGCTAACCGGCCGCGTCTTCACGCAGCCGGCGAGCGAGTGGTTCTCGCCCCACCGGCTGCACGAGCTGATCAGTCGGCGGGGCTGGCGGGATCGGCCGGACCACCGGCGAGTCCGCTTTGAGCGTGACGAGCTGCCCATGGTGGCTCAGCTCCAGCTCGGTACCTTCCAGCAGCTGGTACTCCGCTTGCCCATGGGTGATCTGCACTCGCAGCCGCTGCCCGCGCCAGCGCAGCCGGAACGTGATCCTGTTCAACGCCTCGGGCAGCCGTGGCGCGAACGCCACGCCGTCGTCGAGGTGGCGCAGGCCGCCGAAGCCGGCCGCCACCGCCGACCAGGCACCAGCCAGCGCCGCGATATGCAGGCCGTGAGCGGCGTTGTTCGCCAGATCAGCCAGATCCACCAGCGCGGTCTCGCAGAGGTAGTCATACGCCAGATCGAGGTGCCCGGTCTCGGCCGCCAGCACCGCCTGGGTGGCTGCCGACAGCGACGAGTCGCGGACGGTGATCCGCTCGTAGTAGGCGAAGTTCCGGGCCTTCTGCTCAGCGGTGAACGCCTCCGGGCACAGCTGCATGGCCAGCACGAGGTCGGCCTGTTTCACCACCTGCTTGCGGTACAGGTCGAAGTAGGGAAAGTGCAACAGGAGTGGGTACTGATCCGGCGCCGTGCCGGCGAAGTCCCACACCGCGTGCTCGGTGAAGCCCTCGGCTTGCGGGTGCACGCCAAGCTTCTCGTCGTAGGGCACGACCATCGCGGCTGCCGCGTCGCGCCAGGACGCGGTCTCCTCCGAGTCGACGCCGAACGTCGCTGCCTGGTCCAGGTTCCGCTCGACGGCCGACGCTGCGGCCCGCAGATTCCGCTGCGCCATCAGGTTGGTGTAGGCGTTGTTGTCGGCCACCGCGCTGTACTCGTCCGGCCCGGTCACGCCGTCGATGCGGAAGTGGCCGGCGACGTCGTGGTGGCCAAGCGAGCGCCACAGCCGCGCCGTCTGCACCAGCAGTTCCAGCGCGACATCGCGCTCGAAGTCAGCGTCGCCGGTCGCGGTCACATGGCGGATCGCCGCGTCAGCGATGTCGGCGTTGATGTGGAAGGCCGCGGTACCGGCCGGCCAGTACCCCGAACATTCCTGGCCACGGATGGTGCGCCACGGAAACGCCGCACCCTCCAAGCCGAGCTGCCCAGCACGCTCGATGGCCAGTGGCAGGGTCTCCTGGCGCCAGCGCAACACGTCAGCAGCCGCGTCCGGCACGGTGTGGCTGAGCACCGGCAGTACGAAGGTTTCGGTGTCCCAGAAGGTATGGCCGTCATACCCGGGGCCGGTCAGGCCCTTGGCCGCGATGCCCCGCCGCTCCGCGCGCGCGCCGGCCTGCATGACGTGAAACAGCGCGAATCGGACCGCCTGCTGGAGCTGTGGGTTGCCGTCGACCTCCACGTCGGCTGCAGCCCAGAAGTCGTCGAGGTAACGGCGCTGCTCGGTGGTAAGCCCGGTCCAGCCGGTGTACCGGGCCGCCGCCACCGCTGCCCGGACCTGATCGTTGAGCGCCGGAAACGACCGCTGCGAGGACCAGCCGTATGCCACGTACTTCACGACCCGCAGCCGCTGACCGGGTTCCAGCCGGCAGATCACCGTGGTCCGGGCGACGTGATCGGTCGCCGACGAGTGGAACTCCGTGCGCGAGGGTCCGATTACGTCGTGATCCATCGTCGCGGCCATCCGCAACCCGGAGTGGCGGGTGCTGTGCATCAGGGTGGCGCCGGTGTCGTTGAACCGGTGCTGCTCGGCGACCAGCGGCTCGGAGAGCACCGCAGCCACCCGCGGGTCGTCGGTGGTGGCGGGCAGCTGCTCGTTGGCGAACAGCTCGGACTGCAGGACCAGCCGCACCGGCAGGTCCACCGGCTCGACCTCGTAGTTGATCGCGACCACAGCTCGTTGGGCCAGCGACACCAGCCGCTCCGAGCGCACCCACACCGCCTTGCCGGCGGGGGAGACCCACTCCATTCGGCGGGTGAGTGCGCCGGCCCGCATGTCGAGGACCCGTTCGTGGGAGCGTAGCTCGCCGTAGCGCACGTCCAACGGCTCGTCGTCGACCAGCAGCCGGATCAGCTTGCCGTTGGTCACGTTGATGATGGTCTGGCCGGACTCCGGGTATCCGTAGCCACCCTCGGCATAGGGCAGCGGCCGCAGCTCGTAGAACGAGTTGAGGTAGCTGCCAGGTAGCGCGTGCGGATCGCCCTCATCGAGGTTGCCGCGCAGCCCGATGTGCCCGTTGGCCAGCGCAAAGACCGACTCCGTCTGGCCCATTGCGGTCAGGTTCAGCTCACCCTCCCGCACCACCCACGGCTCGACGGCGAACCGCTGCTGCTCGATCATGCTCGATCCAGCAGCTCGGCGAGGTCGCCGACGACGTCGGCCTCACCCGTGTCCCGCGCATGCTGCGCCAGGAAGTCGTCGAACATCAGCTTCTCCAGGCCGCCGCATGCTGCTTGACCGTCTGAGGGAGCACGCCGTCCAGGTCGAACAGGAAGGCACGTGCGGTGTCGGGTACCCCGAGCGCGCCGATCGGCGCGGGGGTGGTGCGGGGGGTTGGTGCGGCCGGGTCGCGGCTCACGTCGAGGACAATAGCGTGGCCCGGCGCGGCGCTGGACGGTGCCCGTGACGGCTATCCCGCGGGCCGATCAGGCAGGTTTGATATTGGCGTTGAGGTGGAAGATGTTGTCCGGGTCGTACTTGGCCTTGATTCGGGCCAGCCGCTCGTACTTGGTCGGACCGTAAGACGCCCGCACCCGGTCCTCATCATCGTCGGTCATGGAGTTCACGTAACCACCCGAGTCTTGGGCGAACGGCCGCAGCGCGTTCCATACCGACCGGACCCAGGCCCGTTCGGTGGTCAGCAGCTCCGGAGTAGGGCCTATTCCAGCGATGTTGACGACATAGCGTGGCGCTCGCCCACCGCCGAAGGCGGTCTCGTCATCGCCTACCGCCGAGTACGCTCCGTCCAGCCGGAACACCAGGCAGAAGCTCATCGGCGAGATCTTGGCGGGTATCTGCTCAACGATCACCGCGATCGCGGCGTCGGTGAGCTCGTCGAGATATATCACCTCTTGATAACCCAGGAGCCCCCAGGGAGCGGTCTCGTCGAGGGTCCGCTGTAACGCAACGTACGGGATCGGGGTGACAAGCTCGAACAGCGGCGGCAGCGCCTCGCGAATCGGCGCGACGAGTCGGGCGTGTTCCTCCGCGGAGGAGAATCCCACCACAATCAGCAAGTAGCCGGGGATGAAATGGTACTGCTGGGGTACAAACGGCGCCGGCGGGGCGTTGAGCCCGATCGCGATCTGCGCGCCAGCGTCGTCGGGAAGTGCAGGCACGATGTCGCGCGCCAGGCGCAGCACCTGTTCGCCGTCCTCCATACCCCAGAAGAACAGTCCCAGGTGCACCTCCGGCCCGACCGGGTGCAGCGCGAACTCGAATGTCGTGACGACACCGAAGTTGCCGCCCCCGCCGCGGACCGCCCAGAACAGGTCGGCGTGCTCGTCGGCCGACGCGTGCACGTGGCGCCCGTCGGCGAGCACCATGTCGACCGAGACCAGGTTGTCAATGCTCAGCCCGGCCTTGTGAGTCAGCCATCCGATGCCACCACCCAGTGTCAGGCCGCCGACCCCGGTGTGGCTGATCACACCGGCGGGTACTGCCAGGCCATGCGTCTGGGTTGCCGCGTCCAGCTCCGCGACGGTGGCACCGCCTCCCACCTTGGCCAGACCACCAGCAGCACAGATCGAGACCCGGCGCATCGCGCTGAGATCGATCACCAGTCCGCCGTCACAGACACCGGCCCCGGAGAACGCATGACCACCACCGCGCACCGAGATCTCCAACATTTGCTCTCGGGCGAAGGTGAGCGCTGCCACGATATCGGCGGGCGACACGCAGCGGGCGATCGCAACCGGGCGACGATCGATGTCGTTGTTCCACTGTATGCGCGCAGTGTCGTAATCTGCATCGTCGGGCGTGATCACCTTGCCGGCCAGCACCGTGCGGAGCGTCTCCAGGTGATGAGTCGAGATTTGCATCATGGAACAGCTCCCAGGCGTCGGGTGAGCACCGGCGTGCGCCTGGTGCGACTTAGTACAGCGTTGTTGTGCCGGGATCCCCAACAATCGCACATTGACGATCACCTCGTTACTCACTACTCGCTGAAAACAGCAATGAGGGGAGGGGCAGCCGCCTCCGGCCGCCCCTCCCTCGCCAACGGCACCGCACGCGGTCACCCAGCGGCACCGTCGCGACCTATCAGCTGTAGCAGGCGCCGCCAGCACCGCCATTGGCGCTGCCGCCCGCGCCGCCGACGCCGGCACCGGCGCTATTGGTCTGGTCTCCGAACAGGTTGATATTCAAGAGGTTGAGACCGAGGCCACCCCGGCCGACGCCGCCCTCGCCACCCACACCGCCGTTGCCGCCACGGCCGCCGCAGGCGCCGGCGCTGAACAGGGACATAACGGTACGGGCCGGCAACAGCTCGACGTGCTGCTCGTTGATCTCGGTAATGCTCAGTGCGTCGGACATGGAATCCTCCTAGGGAATGTAGTCTCGGGGTGGTACCCAGGGCAAAAGACGCCTCATCGGTGGCATGCCGATTCGGCAATACATACCCTGCCCAGCGACGCCGCGACAGGCAATCAGTAGTCGCACGTAAGTCTTCAAGCGAGCTACCTAGCCATGGAGTTGGTTTTCTGATACGTAGCCGGCGGTGACATAGACGTAGGTGCACGACGCCGGGTACCTACTTACGGCGTACGTTCTGGCCTGACTAGTGCGGCAAAGTACAGTGTACGACACATTATTCGAATACGCAGTGTGAGTCGGAATACGATCGTCCGCTGCGGGTCGGCGATGACACTGGTTGAGCCGCGGTATCTGGATGCGCGTGGCTGGCGAGGAGATCCGGCATTTCTTCGCGTTGCTGGTTCCGAGCACCCCAGCCGCTAGTTGATCACGAGCGGGATGACTCCTCGCCGGTTTGTGCGCAGGTGAGGTAGTCAGAGCCGGCGACGGCGGCGTAGCGCAGGGCGGCGTTCGCGTGGACGTCGGCCAGGATAGTCGGAGAGGAGCGTTCCGCGCTCTGGGTTAATGACATAATGTGCATTATCGGATCGATCCTGCTCCGACCGGTCAACCTGGGGCGAGGCGCGCAACGGTACGCCTCGGATCGAGGAGTCCAGAACGGTGACAGTGTGCGCCAGCGCAACGTGCGTGCCGAGGCGTTGCGCACTGGAGGCGATCTGCATCAGGCAGCCGGGGTTCGCGGTGACCAGGACCGACGCCCCAGTGGCGAGCACATTGCGGGCTTTGCGGTCGCCGAGCTCGGTGGCCGGCTCGGGATGCAGCAGGTTATAGACCCCCGCCGAACCGCAGCACAGCTCGGCCTCAGCTATCTCGGTCAGGGTCAGCCCGGGGATGGCTCGCAACAGCTCCCGGGGCTGAGACCGGATACCCTGGGCGTGCCCGAGGTGGCAGGCATCGTGGTAGGCGATCGTGACGTCCAGCCGGTGGCGTGGCGCGACCGGACCGAGCTCGACGAGCAGCTCGGAGACGTCGCGGGTGCGCTCGACGAAGGCCGCCGCCCGCTGGGCGTAGCCGGGATCGTCGCGCAGCAGGTGCGCGTACTCCTTCATCGCCGAGCCGCAGCCCGCAGCGTTGACCGCCACGTAATCAACCCCGGCGGCGTCGAAACGCTCGATCAGCGCCCGGGCGAAGGAGACCGCTTCGTCCTCACGACCCGTGTGCTGCGACAGCGCCCCGCAACAGCCCTGCCCGCGGGGGATCACCACGTCGCAGCCCTCGGCGGCCAGCAGCCGCGCCGTGGCGGCGTTGACCTCGGGGAACAACGCGTCCTGCACGCATCCGGTGAGCAATCCCACCACCGCCCGGCGCCGCCCCGAAGCCGGCACCCGCGCCGGCAGCTTCTCCCGCCGGGTCAGTGTCGGGGTGAGCGCCTCCATCACCCGCAGGGTCGGGGGCAGCCGGTCCAGCAGCCCGGTCCGTCGCAGCAGCCGGTCCAGCCCCATGCGCTGGTACAGCGCCAGCGGCCCGCGCAGCGCCCGCAGCCGCCTCGGGTACGGGAAGAGCTGGAAGATCGCCTCACGAAGCATCCGCTCCGCACGGGTTCGCTCGTAGCGGCGCTCCACCTGCGCCCTGGTGTCGGCGATCAACGTGTCGTATTGCACCCCGGACGGGCAGGAGGTCACGCACGCCATGCACCCCAGGCAGGCGTCGAAGTGACCGACCATCGACGCGGACAGTGGCTCACCCTCCAGACCGGCTTCCATCAGGTGGATGCGCCCGCGCGGGGAGTCCATCTCCTCCCCCCACAACACGTAGGTGGGACACGACGGCAGGCAGAATCCGCAGTGCACGCAGTCCTTGACCAGCTCAGGCTGCGGTGGGTGGTGGTCATCGAAAGCGCCGTCGCTCATTCAGATACCTCCCACGAACCGGCCTGGTGCCAGCCGGTGCTCCGGGTCGAATTGGTTCTTCAGCCGGCGCATCAACCCCAGCGCGGGCACCGGCCCCCACACGTCCACACCAGTCTTACGGTGCGGGGGTGCGCAGCGCAGCACGGCGCCGCCGCCGTGCCGTACTGCGATCGTGCGCAGTTGGGCTAGCTCGGTAGCCAGCCGGTTATCGTCGGCCAACCCGGCGACGAACACCCCGGCGCCAGCGGAGCCGCGCAGCGCGCCGGGTGCCGTGGCGAGCAGGTCGGCCAGCCCGGTGGGCTCGCAGGTGACCGTCGCGGCGGGTCCCTGCGGCGGGTGCGGGGCCCGACCCCACCAGTCCGGCGGATACTCGGTCACCGTTGCCGAGTTTCCGGCCGCTGCGGCGAGCAGGTCGGCGACGTCTGTGGCACGGACATCGATACCTCCGGCGACGCCCTCCAGGACGATCCCGACGGTCACCGGACCACCCAGCGCACCCCGATCCACTTCGAGGGCCGCCGGATCGTGCTGCGACGCCCGGACCGCGGCGACGGCGGCCGCGGCGCGCGGGGCGTCGGGGGCCGGCACGGTGATCCAGCGGCTCGCCTCGGGCAGCGGGTGTAGCCGGAACACCGCTTCGGTGATCACACCCAGGGTTCCCAGCGAGCCGGTGTAGAGCTTGCCCAGGTCGTAGCCGGCGACGTTCTTGACCACCGTCCCGCCGGAGCGGGTGACGGTGCCGTCGGCGAGCACCACGGTGATGCCGATGAGCAGGTCACGCACCGAGCCGTAGCGGTAGCGCAGTGGTCCCGACGCGGCGGTGGCGATGGTGCCTCCGACCGTTCCGGCACTGTCCAGCGCCAGGCGCTGCCGGTACCGGGCCAACACGTTCTGGAGATCGACCATCTGCAGACCGGCCTGAGTGGTGACGACCAGGTCGCCGGCGACATGCGCGAGCACCGCGGCCATCCGGCTGGTATCCACGATCAGGTCCAGATCGGTTGGTGGGACACCCCAAGACAGCCGGGTGCCGGTGCCCCGGGCGACCACCCGCAACCCCAGCCCGGCCGCCGCGCGCAGCACCGCCGAGACCTCCTCGGTGCTGCGCGGCCAGGCCACCCAGCACGCCGGTACCCCGTCCACGGTGTCGTCGGCGCAGGCCTGCACCACGTCAGCGCAGGCCGCACGCAACCCGCCGAGGGTGGGGGCCACCATCAGAACTGCTCCGCCAGGCCCGCGGCCTGCAGCGGATGCACGCCGGAACGCTTGCCGGGCACTTCACCGCACAGCCGGGGAGTCGGGAACACCTTGCCGGGGTTGCACACCCCGGCGGGATCGAACGCGCAGCGCAGCCGCTGCATGGTGTCCAGATCGTCGGCGGTGAACATCCGCGGCATGTACTGCGCCTTGTCGGTCCCCACGCCGTGCTCACCGGTGATCGAGCCGCCGTATTCGATGCACAGGTCGAGGATCGCGCCGGAGACCTCCTCGGCGGCCTGCGCCTCGCCGGGTTTGGTCTCGTCGAACAGGACCAGCGGGTGCAGGTTGCCGTCGCCGGCGTGGAACACATTGGCCACCCGCACCCCGGTACCGGCCGACAGGTCGGCGATCTTGCGCAGCACCTCGGCCAGCGCCGTTCTGGGTATCACGCCGTCCTGCACGATGTAGTCGGGGCTGATCCGGCCCACCGCGGCGAACGCGGACTTGCGGCCCTTCCAGAACAGCGCGCGCTGGGCAGCGTCGCGGGCCACCCGGATCTCGAAAGCGCCCGCGCCGGTGCAGTGCCGCTGCACCGCAGCGAAGGTGTGCTCCACGTCGGCTACCGGCCCGTCCAGTTCCACGATGAGCACCGCACCGGCGCCCTCGGGGTAGCCGCAGGCCACGGCGGCCTCGGCGGCCTCGATCGCCAGTGCGTCCATCATCTCGATGGCGGCCGGGGTGACGCCGTCGGCGATGATCTCCGACACCGCGGTCGCCGCCTCGTCCACCCCGGGGAAGGCGGCGAGTAAGCAGCGCACCGCCTCCGGATTCCGCAGCAGCCGCACCACGATCTTGGTGGCGATCCCGAGGGTGCCTTCGCTGCCGACGAATGCGCCGAGCAGGTCGTATCCGGGCACATCGCGGGTGGTGCCGCCCAACCAGACCAGTTCCCCGTCCGGCGTGACCACCTCGACACCCAACACGTGGTGGGTGGTGAACCCGTACTTGAGGCAGTGCGCCCCACCGGAGTTCTCTGCGACGTTGCCGCCCACCGAGCAGATCTGCTGGCTGGACGGATCGGGTGCGAAGTACCAGCCGTGCGGCTCGGCGGCTCTCGTCACATCGAGGTTGATCACCCCGGGCTCGACGATCGCACGCTCATTGGCGGGGTCGACCTCCAGGATCTGGCGCATCCGGGAGGTGACGATCAGCACGCCGTCGGCGTGCGGCAGCGCCCCGCCGGACAGTCCGGTTCCTGAGCCGCGGGCCACGAAGGGCACCCCCGCGGCTGCGCAGGCCCGGACCACCGCGGCGATCTGCTCGGCGGAGTCCGGCAGCACCACCAGCCCCGGCACCACCCGGTACTGCGCCAACCCGTCACACTCGTAGGTGCGCAGCCGTTGCCGGTCAGTGATCACCGCCGCAGGCCCGAGCAGCGCGGTGAACTCCGCAGCCAGCACCCCCAGCCCAGCGCCCTCGTGTGTCGTCATCACCCACTCCCCTGGCCCCGCATCGCCCTGCCGACTCTTCGTCCAGTGTTGCAGGGCCGACAAACCTCGGCGCGGCACAATGGCGGTGTGGTCGCGCCCCGGCACCCGTTCCTGGAGGGGCCCTTCCCCCGAGCGTTCGCGCATCGGGGTTGGCACCTCGGCGAGCTGGCCGCCATGGAGAATTCACTGGCCGCGTTTCGCCGCGCGGCCGCTGAGGGGTACCGCTATCTGGAGACCGACGTTCGGGCCACCCGGGACGGTGTGGTCGTGGTCCTGCACGACGCCACGCTGGACCGCACCACTGACAGTTCCGGACACGTCGATCAGCTGGACTGGGCGGCGGTGCGCACCGCGCGGGTGGGCGGCCGCGAGCCGATCTGCCGGCTGGCAGACCTGCTCGAAGAGCTCCCGGGGGCCCTGCTCAATGTCGACGTCAAGGCTGATTCCGCCGCCGCGCCGGTGCTCGAGCTGCTGCGCTGCACGGGCCAATGGCACCGGGTGTGCCTCGCGTCGTTCTCCGAAACCCGGTTGCAACGGCTGCGCGCCGCGGCCGGACCACAACTGCTGACTTCGATGGGCGTCGCGTCGGCGATCGCATTGCGACTGCGCTCGGCGCTACCGCTGCCCGTCGGGCCGCCGATCCGGGGTGAGCTCGCGCAACTGCCGGTGTGCCAGTTCCGGATCACCGTGGTGGATCGCCCGCTGGTGCGCTACGCCCACCGCCGTGGCCTGGAGGTGCACGTATGGACGGTGGACCGGGCCGAGGAGATGGCAGCCCTGCTCGATCTCGGCGTCGACGGTCTGATCACCGATCGGCCGGATGTGCTGCGCGCCGTGCTGCGGGCTCGGCGGGCCTGGCCCGGAGAGGTCGCGAGAGGTGGTAACAATGGGTGAAGCGGCCGGTGGGTGAATCGACGGCCCTGGACTTCTCGCAGGACGAGGCCGCTCGCCGTCACGATCAACGCGCCTGGTGTTGGTATGACTGGGCGAACTCGGTGTTCCCCACCTCGATCATCACCGTGTTCCTGTCGCTCTACCTCACCACGGTGGCCGAGAACGACGCGAAGGCAGCCGGCCAGCAGTGCCCCGGCGGCAATGCCCTGGTCGACTGCGATGTCTCGCTGCTCGGGCTGGAGTTCCCGGCTGGCTCGCTGTGGGGGTACCTGCTCGCGCTGTCCACCGCGCTGCAAGTGCTGGTGCTACCGCTGACCGGCGCCATCGCCGACCGCACCCAGAACAAGCGGCGGATGCTCGCGCTGTTCGCCTTCACCGGAGCAGCAGCGACCACCCTGCTCGCTCTGGTGGCTGATACCAACTGGCAGCTCGGCGTCGTGCTGTTCCTGGTGGCAAGCCTCGGCTACGGCGCCTCGGTGGTCGTCTACTACTCGGTCCTGCCCGAGATCGCGACAGCCGATGAGCGAGACGGGCTGTCCGCGCGCGGCTGGGCGTTCGGCTATCTGGGTGGGGGCACCGCGCTGGCCGTTCAGCTGGCGATCTACCTCGGGCGCGACGCGCTGGGACTCTCCGAGTCCGAGGCGGTGCGGGTCTGTTTCCTCACCACCGGGCTGTGGTGGGCAGCATTCACTCTCATTCCGCTGTCCCGGCTGCGCCGCCGTCAGGCCCCACAGGGCACCGAGCGGGGTGCCGCGGTGCTCACCGGCGGCTTCCGCCAGCTCCGCGACACGCTGCGCGAGGCGCGCGCCTACCCGCTGACGCTGGGGTTCCTGGCCACCTACCTGATCTACACCGACGGGATCAGCACGGTGGCTAACGTCGCGGGCCTCTATGGCGAACGGGAGCTGGGGCTGGAACGCAGCACGCTGATCAGCACAATCCTGTTAGTGCAGTTCGTGGCGTTCTTCGGTGCGCTGCTGCACGGCTGGGTGGCCCGCCGGTTCGGCGCCAAGCGCACGATCATGGGCAGCCTGCTGGGATGGATCGGCGTGGTCGCCGCCGCCTACTTCGTCCAGGCGGGCGATGAGCTGCAGTTCTACGCCGTGGCCGTGGGCATCGGGCTGGTGCTGGGCGGTACCAACGCGCTGTCCCGGTCCCTGTTCAGCCAGCTGGTGCCGCCGGGTAAGGAGGCGGAGTACTTCTCGATCTATGAGGTCGGCGAGAAAGCCACGTCCACGCTGGGCCCGCTCCTGTTCGCTGCGATCGGGCAGGCCACCGGCTCGTTCCGCCCTGCCATCCTGGCCCTGGTGTCGTTCTTCGTCATCGGCTTCGTGCTGCTCGCCCTGGTGCCAGCGCGCCGAGCGATCCGGGCCGCGGGCAATAGCGAGCCCTCAGTCGCCTAGGTGGGCCCCATCTCTCGCCGGGCTGGAGGTAGCAGCCTGCCCGAACGGGTGATGGTATGCACCTAGTAGTGAGGTAACGAGCCATATTGACTCTGCGATTCACTCTTTGTGGGGGTCGGTGAAGGAGGTTGCCAACCCGGGTCGGCGAGTCCGGGAACGTCACGCCCCCCCGCAGCGTTGCACTCGGTGAGCTTGACCCAGGGGACCGCTGGTCCCCGACCCGGAGAAAGGAAACGCCATGGCCGACCGCGTTTTGCGCGGCAGCCGGCTCGGAACGGTGAGTTACGAGACGGACCGGGACCACGACCTTGCTCCCCGCCGGTCGGTGCACTACGCCTGCCCCAAGGGCCACAACTTCGACGTTCCGCTGGCCGATGACGCCGAACCCCCCATGACCTGGGAGTGTCGACTACACGGCAACGAGTCGAGGCTGTTCGACGGGGTCGAACCGGAGCCGAAGAAGGCCAAGCCGCCGCGTACGCACTGGGACATGCTGCTGGAGCGACGCAGCATCCCCGAACTCGAGGAGCTGCTCGACGAGCGACTGACCGAACTGCGCGGTCGCCGCTCCCGTTCCGCGTGAGAGCGGGATCCGCCATCCTCCCTCCTTACGCCGGAACGGGTCGACGACGGTCCCCCGTGGTTGACCCGCGCTGCGCCACCGTGGCTGCGGCTACCCCCAGCCCGCCCAGCGCCACCAGGATCCACTCCGGTAGGGGGCCCAACCGGGCCGCCAGCGTAGTGCCTGAGCGCAATGGGACTCGCGCCACCAGCACGTCCGGTGTGAACAGAGTGGTGTGCTGCTGGACGGTGCCGTCCGCAGCGATCACCGCACTGACTCCGCTGGTGGCTGCCACCAGCACCACCCGGCCGTGCTCCACCGCACGCACCCGGGAGATCGCCTGCTGCTGGTAGGTCATCTCGGTGAAGCCGAAGGTGGCGTTGTTGGTGGGAACCGCCAGCAGCTGAGCTCCGGACTGCACGCTCTGGCGCACCAGATCGTCGAAGACCACCTCGGAGCAGGTGGCTATCCCGACCCTGACCGACCCGAGGTCTACCGCTCCATCGCCGTTGCCCGGCAGGAAGTTGCCCGCGCGGTCGGCATAGGGGCTGAACAGCCGGAAGAAGTCCCGGTAGGGCAGGTACTCCCCGAAAGGCTGCAACCGGCGCTTGTCGTGCCGTTCGCCTGGCCCAGTGCTCGGGTTCCAGACGATGGCGGTGTTCGTGGTGTGCCCGTCGTCGGTGCGCAGGACGGCGCCGACCAGGATCGGGACACTAATCGCGCGGGACGCCCGGTTGATCACGGCTCGGGCGTCCGGGTTGCGCAGCGGGTCGATGTCGGAGGAGTTCTCCGGCCAGATCACCAGCGCCGGTTGGGGGTACCGGCCGGCCGCAACGTCGTCAGCGAGTTGCTCGGTGCGGGCGGCGTGGTTGTCCAGCACGGCGCGGCGCTGGGCGTTGAAGTCCAGCCCGGCGCGGGGCACGTTGCCCTGAATCAGCGCGACCACGGCGTGGCCGTCCGTCGCGGTCGTCGGTGCCAGCGGGATGGCCGCAAGGCTGGCGATCACTGGTGCCACGGCGAGCAGGGCGGGTGCCACCGGCGTGGGGAGGCGATGGCGCAGGGCGATCCGGCGGACCAGTTCCCCAGCGCCGAACCCGGTCAGCACCACGGTCGCGGTGAGCAAGGGAGCCCCGCCGATCGCTGCCACCGGGAGGAACGTCCCGGTCGGCTGCCCGAACGCCACCCGTCCCCAGGGAAAGCCATCGAACGGCGCCCGGGCGATCAGCGCCTCGGCTGCCACCCACACCCCCGTCGCCCATACCGGCGCTGCCGGCAGTCGGGACACCAGTGCGACGCCGGCACCGGCCAGCGCCAACACCAGCGCCTCGACGATGGCCAGCGCCAGCCATGGCAGCGGGCCCACGAGCGCCCCGACCCATGACAGCAGCGGCACGAAGAAGCCGAGCCCGAAGGCGAACCCGTAACCGAACCCGGCACGCACGGTCCGCCCCCGCAGCACCACCCACAGCAATGCGAAAACTACGGGTGCGAGCCACCACAGCTCCCGCGGCGGGGCGGCGATGGAGAGCAGCACACCGGCACCCGCGGCGGTACCCACACGCAGCAACGCCAAGCCACGGCTTCGAACGTCGTGTGTCTGGGGTTCGGGCCGGTCATCCGCGGTCACCGTCGGCGCAGCCACGCCGATCAGCCTACGGTCTCCCGGTCCGGCCGCTGTCAGCGTCAGCCACTCCCCTGCCTACTCCACGGCACCTTCGCGCTCGAAGAGGATCCGACCGCGGTGCACGGTACGCAGGCAGCAGGGGGAATCGGCCCACAGGGCATCGGTGCTGTCCCAGATCGCGTAGGACGCGGGGGCGCCGGGGGCCAACGTGCCGGCCAGCGGATCGGCGGTGACCGCAGCCCGATACCCGCCCTCGGTGTGCGCCGCAAGTGCCTCAACCAGGCCGATCCCCGAACCGGGGCTGCGATGCTCCACCGCGGCCTGGACGGCGCCCCACGGGTCGACCGGCGTCACCGGCGCGTCGGAGCCGAACGCCAGCACCACACCGGCTCGCGCGAGCAGCGAGTAAAGGTTCATCGCGGCGGCTCGGGATGAACCCAGCCGCTGCGCGTACATTCCCTCCCGGCCGCCCCAGGCGGCGTCGAAGGCAGGCTGCACGCTGGCCACCACGCCCCAGCGGGCCAGCTGCCTGGCCTGGTCGGGATCCACCATCTCCAGGTGTTCGAGCCGGTGCGTGCGCTGTCGCAGCGCGGTGGCACCGACCGTGGCCTCCGCGGCGGCGAATCCGGCGACCACCGCGTCGGTCGCCGCATCCCCGATCACGTGGAACCCGGCCTGCGTGCCGGCTTGGGTGCAGGCCACCACATGCGCGGCGATCTGCTCGACGTCGAGGTAGGACGCGCCGCAGCTACCGGGCGCGTCGGTGTAGGGCGCGCGCAGCGCGGCGGTCCGCGAGCCGATCGCCCCGTCGCAGAACAGGTCACCGGCCAGCCCGTGCGCCCCGGTGGCCGTGAGCAGTTCGCGAGCCTGCCCGGCAGTGCAGACCGGCTGGCCCCAATACCCGACCACCTCGACGCCGTGGTCGGCAGCCAGCAGGTCGGCGAGGTCGTCGATCCCGGAGACGTCCGGGCCCGCGCACTCGTGTACAACGGCGACGCCACGGGCCGCAACGCCGGCCAGGAAGGTTCGCTGCGCGTCGCGGCGCTGGCCGGGCGTGATCGACGCCCGGGCGGCCCGGCGGGCGTGGTGGTGCGCCTCGCGGGTCAGCGGCCCGTCAACCGCCCAACCGGGCGCGCCGATCGCCGCGGTGGCCCGGTCCAGGAGTCCCGAGGACACCGCGGCAGAGTGCCCGTCGACCCGGGACAGGTACACGGGGGCACCGTCAGCAGCCCGGTCCAGCTCAGCGCGGGTAGGCGGGCGTCGCTCCGGCCATGACATCTCATCCCACCCCTGCCCCCACAACACGGTGCCCGGACGCGCCCGCTGCACAACCTGGTCCAGGCATTGCGCCAGGGTGGGGCAGCCGGTGAGATCAAGCCCGCCGGCAAGCAGACCCGCTGAGGTGGCGTGGACGTGCGCGTCGACAAAGGCCGGGGTGATCTGCGCGCCGCGCAACTCCAGCACCTCGTCGGCATCGCCGAAGCAGGCCCGGCCGGTGCTGTCGTCGCCGGTCCAGGTCACAGTTCCGTTGACGACGGCGAGCGCGGTGGCCCCGCCAACCGACGGGATGCGCCCGCCCAGCAACAGCGTCGTGCCCATGGCTCGGCAGTATTCCCCGTCTGATCCGTGAGCGAGCTTATTGTTCCGGGCCATTCTCGGCATGCCAGCGGGTTCCCGACGGCGCAATTCCACCACCGAGCAGTTCTGCCCGGACCTGAATCCAGGTGGCGCACGGCCAGCGGCGCCGCCACCATCCGACTGGCCATGCCCGCCATCGGCAGGCTCGGCAGGCTCCGCGGCGGGTGGGTTGATGCAGGGCCAGCGTGTAGCGCAGCGCGGCCAGCGCCCCAGGGTCATGTCCGGCGAGTTCCAGCTCGGCGAGCCGGGACCAGACCGGCCGGATCAGTCGCGCTGCGCGCGGATCGGCGTGGATGCGCCGCCAGGTGACCTCGCTCAGCCCCGGCGGCGGTTCCGATGTGTGCCGTCGATGCGACTCTGGCATCCAGGACTGGGGCATCCGCTGTGGCACTCGCCTTACCGTGATCGGACCTCTCCTGGCCGTGGTGGGGCCGGACAGACGTCGGGGGTGTCGGCCCGGCCCCACCACACATCATCGGCCAGACCGGAGGCACCCCTGGCCGCCGCTGTGTCGGGAGCGGGGCTAGGTTCTGCCACCCGAGTTCGACTACCCGACCGACATGCGGCTCGCAATGAGCCACTTGAAGTATAACTAGGGCCATAGCTATGGTCAAAACGCGACGTAGCGAGTCGCTACCGCTCAGCTAACGTGTGCCGACTGTGCCGACTATGCTGCGGCCTCCGAATGCAGGAGGGAGCCCCCGATGGCAGACCGGGGTGACCCATCGGCGTTGCGCTGGCTGATCGGCGTTGAACTGCACAATTACCGCAAGCGCGCCGGCCAGACGCTGGCTGCCGCGGCGAAGGCGCTGGGCTGCTCCCCTGGTCTGGTCGGCCACTTCGAGAAGGGACTCTACTTCCCGCAACCGGAACAGATCGCCGGACTGCTCGCCTTCTACGGGGCCCCGTCGTGGGACGTCGAGCGCCTCTCGTCGCTGTCCGGTCGGGCCGACCAGCGGACCTGGCTGGCGCCGTGGAACGACGTCATCCCGGACTGGCTGAAGACCTATATCGGGCTGGAGGGGCTCGCCTCATGCGAGATCGCCTACTCACCGCTGGTCCTGCACGCACTGGTCCAAACCCAGGAGTATTCGATCGGGGCCACTGCCGGCAGCGCGCGGGTCCGCCCTGACCAGGTGGAGCGGCTGGTCAGCCTCCGGATGGAGCGGCAGCGCCGGCTATTCAGCGACACCGGCCCCCTGCGATTCACCTCAATCATCGAGGAGTCGGTGCTGGACCGGACGATCGGCGGCAGTGCAACCATGCGGGCCCAGCTCAACCACCTCGTCGAGCTGTCCGAGCGGGACAACGTGGATATCCTGGTCCTGCCCACCGCGGTCGGTCATCACGACGGCCTGGAAGGGGCCTTCACCGTGCTGCACTTCGAGCAGGCGCAGTCCGTCGGGTACATCGAGTATTCGGACGGGGCGATCTACGTGCAGGATCAAGATCAAGTTGCGGCGTATACTCGTACGGCGGAGTCTTTGAACTCCGTGGCGTTGCCGCAGCGCGAGTCCATCGAGGCCATCGTGGCGCGGCTCACCACATTGAGTGAAGGCCGGAGGATGACATGAGCAACACAGGGTGGCGTGCCGGATGGCGGACGTCGACCCGCAGCAGCAACGGGGGAAACTGCGTCGAGGTCGACTTCATCACGGCTGGCGTTCAGATGCGCGATAGCAAGGCCCGGGGCACCGGGCCGATCATCGGTTTCACCCCCACTCAGTGGGCGACGTTCATGCACGAGTCAGTGCACGGGTTACCCAGCGCCAACGGCGCGGTCGCCGTCACCCACGGCGCCGGCACCCAGGTCCGGTGCACCGTCGGCGGGACGACCCTGAACTTCACTCCTGGCGAGTGGGCCGCATTCGTGGCGGGTGCCCAGGACGGCGAGTTCGACTACCACACGCAGGTGGCTGCCCTGGCTGGGTGAACGGCACCTCTCTTAGCGCAGCTCGTGGCCGGGGCGAGGGGTCGGCGGCTCATCGACGACCTCGCCCTCCACGACGGCGCCCGGCGCGAAGCGCACCGGGGTGTGCCGGACTGCGGAGCGCAGCATCCGCCGCCGGACCAGCGCGCGGGTGGGCGGCAGGAGCAGCAGCAGACCCAGGACGTCGGAGACGAAGCCCGGCAGCACGATGAACACCCCGGCCGCGGCGATCAGCATCCCGTCGATCAGTTCCCGGTGCGGGGGCCTGCGAGTGCTCACCGCCTCCCGGAACGCGACCAGGGTGCGCATCCCCTCGCGACGCAACAGGGCCGCCCCGACCAGCGACGCGAGGATCAGCAGCCCGATGGTGGCCAGCACCCCGATCGCTTTACCCACCGCCACCAGCACCGCCAACTCGACGATGGTGGCGACGAGCAGGATCAGCAGGATCGGCATGATGCTGACGCTCCCTCAGATCGGTTAACGGGTACGGAACGCGCTCCTACCGGTTCAACGCGCGACGCCGCGACTTCGCTCCCGATACGCAACCTACAGGCGCACCCAGACTCGAGCGCGACGGCTGTCATCCACCCCTTCGCCCGCTCCGGTGCTGCTCGTCGGTGCTGACGGTGACACCCGGCGGTTACACCCGGCGGGCCTGGCGGTGAATTCCAGGTAACCCATCCGGACGGCTGCCCTTGCCCTGCAATCACTGCACCCCCTATCGTGACGTAAGCCACACGCACGGCCAACCAGGGGCGGGAGGTGTGCGGCGTGTCCGGGCCACCAGCCGGAACCGCCACCGCCGAAGAAATCTTCGAGCGGCGTGTGCTACCCCTACATCAACTGGCTGACGATGCCGCGGCGATCGCTGCCGCGTGCCACGCCATGGCTGTTCGCTTCCACCGTGGCGGCACCCTTGTGGTCTTCGGCAACGGCGCTGCCAGCACGGATGCGCAGCACGTCGCAGTCGAGTTCGTCCATCCGGTGATCATGGGCAAGCAGGCGCTGCCGGCAATCTCGCTGACCGCCGATGTCGCGACGGTGACCGGCATCGCCGGTCTGGAGGGTTTCGACGAGATTTTCGCCCACCAGTTGCGCCATCTGGCCTCCGCGCGGGACATCGCGCTGGGGATCTCCCCTGACGGCAACTGCGGCAACGTGCTGCGGGGGCTGGCCGCCGCCGGGGAGCTAGGCATGCTCACGATCGCGCTCACCGGTGGTGACGGCGGCCGGATTGCGTCGCAGCAGGTCGCCGACCACATCGTGGTAGCCCATTCCGACGACCCGCGAGTCATCAAGGAGGTGCACGTCACGAGTTACCACGTGCTATGGGAGCTCGTTCATGTGTTCTTCGAGCATCCGAGCCTGCTGGAACCGGGGGCGGTCGCATGACTGTTCCGGAATGTCACGGCGAGGTGTGCATCACGTGCTCGGACGAGGCCGTCGCGGTCCGTATCGTCGCGCTGCTCCCCGATGACCTGGCCATGGTGGACACCGGGTCCGGTACGGAGGAAGTGAGTATCGCGTTGGTGTCGGCGGGGGTTGGAGACGAGATCCTCGTCCATGCCAAGGAAGCGATCGCGGTGCTCGGGCAGCCGGAAAGAGTCGCAGAATGAAGCCCGGCGCCAACGGCCACGGCCATCACGGACCGGAAGCCCGGTCTGATGCCCAGTCCCGAGCTGATGCCCAGTCCCGGTCCGGCGACCTCGCGTCGCTGTACCCGTTCCTGTACTCGCACCCTGACCACCCCGGCGCGGACAACCCCGAGACTCCAGACCTCGAGGCGGTTCTGACCGAGGTGCGCCGTTCCACAGTGGACAAGGTGCACCAGATTGTGGCGCTACGGCGCGAGGTCCTCAGCCGCGATAGCCAGCGGCTGGCGGCGTGCGCCTCGGCAATGGCGGCGTCGTTCGCCACCGGCGGGCGGCTGTTCGCCATCGGCAACGGGGGAAGCTGCACTGACGCAGCGGACCTCGCGAGCCTTTTTCTGTACCCGGGTCCGGGGCGGCGGGCATTGCCTGCCTTCGCGCTCGCCGGGGACATCGCGGTACTGACGGCACTGTCGAACGACGTCTCATTCGACGTCGTCTTCGCCCGCCAGATCGCAGCATTCGGGCGGCGCGGTGACGTCGTCGTCGGGCTGTCCACATCGGGCAACTCCACCAATCTCGTGCGTGCCTTCGACGAGGCGGGCAGGCGTGGCCTGCTCACCATCGGCCTGGCGGGCTACGATGGCGGGGCGATGGCCGAATTGGGCAGCATCGACCACCTGTTCGTGGTTCCTTCTGACTCCGTACATCGGATCCAGGAGGCGCAGACCACGATTTACCACACGCTGTGGGAGCTCACACTTGACGAGCTGACCAACGGACGGCGACATCCGGCACGAGAGAGCGACCGGAGGTCGCTCGTGGAGTAGGGGATCATGACCAGACCAACTGCACAAGCCACTCCCGCCACGCAAGAAGAAGAAGCACCGATCCACATTCTGTGGATCAACTGTGGTTTATCCTGTGATGGGGACTCGGTTGCGCTGACCGCGGCAACCCAGCCCAGCATCGAGGAGATCGCATTGGGTGCCCTTCCCGGGCTGCCCAAGATTGCGGTGCACTGGCCGCTGATCGACTTCGAATGCGGCCCTGACCAGGGTGCCGACACCTTCATCGAGTGGTTCCACAAGGCCGACCGAGGCGAGCTGGAACCGTTCGTGCTCGTCCTTGAAGGTTCCATCCCGAATGAATCGATCAACGGTGACGGCTACTTCACCGGTTTCGGGTACCACCACGACACCATGCAGCCGATCACGATCAACGAGTGGATCGATAAGCTGGCGCCCAAGGCGACGATCATCCTTGCGGCCGGCACCTGCGCCTGCTACGGCGGTATCCACGGCATGGCGGGGAACCCGACCGGTGCCATGGGTGTGCCGGACTACCTGGGCTGGGACTGGAAGTCCAAGGCCGGGATCCCCATCGTCTGCGTGCCCGGCTGCCCGACCCACCCGGACAACCTGTCCGAGACCATCCTCTACCTGCTCTACCAGGCCGCCGGCTTGGCGCCGATGATCCCGCTGGACGAGCACCTGCGCCCGCAGTGGCTGTTCGGTGCCACCGTGCACGAGGGCTGTGACCGGGCCGGTTACTACGAGCAGGGCGAGTTCGCCAAGACCTACGACTCACCGAAGTGCTTGGTGAAGCTGGGCTGCTGGGGCCCGGTGGTGAAGTGCAACGTCCCCAAGCGGGGCTGGATCAATGGTGTGGGCGGCTGCCCGAACGTGGGTGGCATCTGCATCGGCTGCACCATGCCCGGCTTCCCGGACAAGTTCATGCCGTTCATGGACGCTCCCCCGGGCTCCCTGGTGTCAGGGACCGCGAGTGCCGCCTATGGCACGGTCATCCGGTCGCTGCGCAATATCACCCTCAAGAAGGTTGACGCCGAGCCCAAGTGGCGCAAGAAGGGCCGTCAACTCGAAACCGGATACAGGCCCTCCTGGTGATCGCTGACCTGCTGGAGAAAGGCATCTAGACGATGACAACCACGGCACCCAAGCACGGCTCCACAGGCCAACTCACCGAGATGGTCTGGGATCCGGTAACCCGGATCGTCGGCAGCCTCGGTATCTACACGAAGATCGATTTCGCGGCAGGAAGAGTGGCCGAGTGCCACAGCAGTTCTTCGGTTTTCCGCGGGTACTCCATCTTCATGAAGGGCAAGGACCCACGCGACGCCCACTTCATCACCAGTCGTATCTGTGGGATCTGTGGTGACAACCACGCCACCTGTTCGGTATACAACCAGAACATGGCATACGGGGTGGCCCCACCGCATCTCGGTGAATGGGTTATCAACCTGGGCGAAGCGGCCGAGTACATGTTCGACCACAACATCTTCCAGGAGAACCTGGTCGGGGTCGACTACTGCGAGAAGATGGTCGCCGAGACCAACCCCGGCGCCCTCGACCTGGCCAACCGCACCCCGGCGCCACAAAGCGAGGCCCACGGATACAAGTACATCGGCGACATCATGCGGGCGCTCAACCCGCTGTCGGGCGAGTTCTACCGCGAGGCGCTGCAGGTCTCCCGCTACACGAGAGAGATGTTCTGCCTCATGGAGGGCCGCCACGTGCACCCCTCCACGCTCTACCCGGGTGGTGTCGGTACCGTCGCCACCCACCAGTTGTTCTTCGACTACTACACCCGCCTCATGCGGTACGTGGAGTTCTGCAAGCGGATCGTTCCGCTGCACGACGACCTCTTCAACTTCTTCTACGAGGCACTGCCTGGTTACGAAGAGGTCGGCAGGCGCCGGGTGCTGCTGGGTTGCTGGGGCGCCTTCAACGACCCGGAGCACTGCGACTTCAACTACAAAAACATGACCAACTGGGGCCGCAAGATGTTCGTCACCCCCGGTGTGGTGGTGGACGGCAAGCTGGTCACCAACGACCTGGTGAAAATCAACCTCGGGCTGCGGATCCTGCTCGGCTCCTCGTACTACGAGGACTGGGACGGCCAGGAGATCTTCGTCGACAAGGACCCGCTGGGTAACCCGGTCGACCGGAAGCACCCGTGGAACCAGCACACCATCCCGCGGCCGGCCAAGCGCGACTTCTCCAGTCACTACAGCTGGACCATGTCGCCTCGGTGGTACGACGGCAAGGACCACCTCGCCCTGGACACCGGCGGTGGACCGCTCGCCCGGCTGTGGCCGACGGCTCTGTCCGGGTTGGTGGAAACCGACCACGTCAAGGCCACCGGCAAGAGCGTCATCATCAAGCTGCCGGCGACGATAACGAAGCCTGCGGTCACGTTCGAGTGGAAGATCCCGTACGACAAGGCTGGCAAGCCGCTGTCCAACGCGATCGAGCGCAACCGGGCACGGACCTACTTCCAGGTCTACTCCGCGGCCATGGCGCTGCACTTCGTGGAGAAGGCCCTGGCCGAGGTGCGTGCTGGCCGCACCGCGACCTGGAGCCCGTTCAAGGTGCCGAAGGAAGCGATCAGCTGTGGGTGGACCGAGGCGGTCCGTGGCGTGCTGTCGCACCACATGGTGATCCGGGACGGGAAGATTGCCAACTACCACCCGTACCCGCCCACCCCGTGGAACGGCAGTGTCCGTGATATCTACGGAACTCCCGGCCCCTACGAGGACGCCGTGCAGAATACTCCGATCTTCGAGGAGAACCCGCCGGCGAACTTCAAGGGCATCGACATCATGCGTGCGGTGCGCAGCTTCGACCCGTGCCTGCCCTGTGGCGTGCACATGTATCTCGGAAAGGGCCAAGAGTTGAACCGACTGCACACGCCACACGCATTCCCCGCAGGTGGTTGAGTCGTGCCCGCTAGCAACACACCAGATATTCAGGCGGTCGGGAAGAAGGTCGAGGCGCTGCTCGCGGAGTTCGCCTCGGCCTCCGACCCGGCTACCGCTGAACGGGCCGAGGAGCTGGTCGGCCTGCTCGTCGAGTTCTACGGTGCGGGTCTGGCCCGCATCGTAGAGCTGCTCGACGAGCAGGCCGTTGCTCCACTGCTGAGCGACGGCCTGGTGACGAGCCTGCTGGTGCTGCACGAACTGCATCCGCAGAGCACGGAGGAACGTGTCCTCGCCGCCCTGGAACGGGTCCGGCCCTATCTCGGCTCGCATGCCGGCGATGTCGAGTACCTGGGGCTGGACCCCGACGGGACGGTGCGGCTGCGGCTCGCGGGCAGCTGCGATGGCTGCCCGTCCTCCGCGGTCACCGTGAAGATGGCCATCGAGAAGGGAATCGAGGACGTCGCCCCGGAGGTGACCAGGGTCGACGTGGAGGGCGTGACGCCCGACCCGGCGGCCGCGGGGCCGGCGGCGGATGGGCACACCCTGCTGCCACTGACCCAGGTGAGCAAGCAGCCGGAGCCACCGGCTGCCACCTGGGTACAGGTCGACGGGATCGAGGATCTCAGTCAAGGTCACGTGGCTCCCACGCTGGTTGCCGCCACCGCTGCGGTGGTGTGCAACGTGGGGGGCAGCCTCTATGCCTATGCCGACCGCTGCCCGCTCTGCGGCTCCGGCCTGACCGGCGCGGAGTTGGTGGGGGCCTTGCTGGCCTGCCCCGGCTGCGCGCAGCGTTACGACGTGGTCCGGGCCGGCCGCGGACTCGGCGGGGCCGGTGAGACCGCCAAAGCGCACCTCGACCCGCTCCCGCTGCTCACCGAGAGCGGCGGGGTCCGGATCGCGGTGCCCGCTGAGGCGATGTCATGAAGACCGGGTTGCGG
>JBOHGH010000071.1:0-23654 GCA_050699975.1 Pseudonocardiaceae bacterium
GTGCTTCCCGGGGCGTTCTCGCCGGAGGCGGAACTGGCCGCGGCTGGGTTCGGCGCGGCCCGCTCCCGCGGGCTGCCCGGCGTCCTCGCAGCCAGTGCCTCCGGGCGGGAACTGGCCGGCGACGGGTTCGCCGCCGACGTCACGCTGGCCGCGGCGCACGACGTCAGCGAGATGGCCCCGCGGCTGCAGGACGGAGTGCTGACCGTATGACAGGGCGATGGATTGAGCTGGCCGACGGCGTGCTGGTGCGCCGGTACGCCGAGCTGGACCTGTCGGTGGGCCTGGTGATCGGGGACCGTGGCTGCCTCGTCGTGGACACCCGCAGCGATCCCGGTCAGGGTGCTGAACTGCACGCCGCGGTCCGCGGCATCACCCGCCTGCCGTGCAGCGTGGTGCTCACCCACGCACATTTCGACCATTGCCTGGGCACCGCTGCCTTCTCGCCGACCACGGTGTGGGCGCATCCCCGGTGCCGGGATGACCTGACCAGAGGTGGCGCGGCGCAGCACGCCGACGCACTGGCCTGGGGCCGCACACACCCCGCGCTGGTGCATCCTGTGGTGCCCGATCACCTGGTCGCCACGAAGGTCGACGTCGACCTCGGTGGTCGACAGGTGTTGCTGATCCATGCCGGGCTCGGGCACACCGACCATGACATCGCGGTGTGGTCGCCCGATACCCGCGTGCTCTTCGCCGGCGATCTGGCCGAGCAGGGCGCCGACCCCGACTTCACCGACGCCTACCCGCTGGACTGGGCCACCGCGGTGACCGGGCTGTTGCAACTGGACCCGCGCACTGTGGTCCCCGGGCACGGCGACCCAGTAGACGCCCAGTTCGTTGCCGCACAACGCGACGACCTAGCCACCCTGGCCGACCTGTGCCGGGCCGTGCAGGCCGGCGAACTTGCCCCTCATGCCGCAGTATCAGCCTCGCCTTTCGATTCCCACACCACCCTCGCCGCCCTATCCCGGCTCCACCGACTCGACATCAAGACATATCGGACCTTTTGAGGATCCGATTATCCGATATGTCTCCATGTCGGGGTAAACCGCGGGTACGCAGGGGGTGCGCACACGTTTTAGATCGTCCAATTCGTGGAGTATGCGGCCGATGTCCGCTCGTATCCCCTGCGTGCACAACATAACTTGCGCCCTGCTCGTGATGGTTGAGCGTGAAAACTGAGACTAACAGATTGCACTGCCCGCTATAGGTCGCATTCAAGGAGTGATCGAAGGTGAAGGCAGTCAACCGACAGTACGCGGCTTGTCACCCTAATCATGCATGGTCGGCGTCCATTTGAGTGATTCATGCAGACCATGTTTGCGGTCCGTTACAATTGTGGGACTGGATCCTTTAACCACCGAGTGAGGATCAAAGGGTGTCTCGGGAACGGTGTTGATCAGCTTGGGCTCGGGTACGACTAGATCACGCAGTCAATCACGACCACAGAGAATTAGCTCCGCTCCCGCGGTAAACGTGTAGGAGGAACAGATGTCTGACCCCCTGAGCTCTGCCGTTCTGTCACTGTTCCATGTCAGAGCACGCACCACCGCCCCGTGCGACCTGTATTTCAACTGTAACTACGGCGGCGGCACACAGACCAACACCAGCGGTTGGGGTGGCTTCAACTGGGGCAATCGCAACTACCGCGGCACGCAGACCAACGTAGCCGGTAAGGGCACCCCCGGATAGATCGACTGCACACGGCCCGATGTGGAAACATCCCGCACGGCGACCGTGTCAAACGGCGGCTTCGGTTGTGGCCTTGTGACTGGTCGGGTACGCGGCATGCTCCTCATACTCTGCCTGCTCGACCACCGCAGGGCCGCTTGCCGGGTCAGGAGAAGTCGGGCTTCTCGTGACGGGTTCGCTTAAGTTCGAAGAAGTGCGGGTAGCTGGCCAGCAGCAGAGCACCGTCGAAGATCTTCCCGGCCTCCTCGCCGTACGGAATCCGGGATAGCACCGGTCCGAAGAAAGCCACGCCGTCCACGTGGATAGTCGGGGTCCCGACGTCCAACCCGACCGGGCCCATGCCAGCCTCATGGCTGGCCCGCAACTCCTCGTCGTACTCGGCGCTGTGGGCCGCCGCAGCCAGCTCCGCGGGCAAGCCCACCTCAGCCAACGCGGCTGCGATCACCTCGTCGAAGTCCTTGTTGCCCTCGTTGTGGATTCGCCTGCCCATCGCCGTGTAGAGCGGATCGAGCACCTTCTCCCCGTGGTCGCGGGCAGCGGCGATGCACACCCGGACGGGCCCCCAGCTTTGGTCCATTGACTTCCGGTATCCCTCGCTGAGCTCGCGGCCCTCGTTGAGTACCGACAGGCTCATCACCCGGAAGTGGACGTCGATATCGCGCACGGTCGCAACCTCGAGGATCCACCGTGAGGTGATCCACGCCCACGGGCACCGTGGGTCGAAGAAGACATCGACCTGCGCCGGACCCGGCTCGGTACGGGCTTCGATGTTGTGGCCTGCGGTGACCGTCATCTCGCTCTCCGTTCATGGTCGCTTGCGTCCCTACAACCCGTCCGCGTGATCACCTCTTCCCCAGGTCTTACTCACCTGCGGGCTGACCGGCGTCCGTGATTGGATGCGAAGGACTCCCGATCCGACATCAGAGGTGATCTGTGGCCGTCCCCAACCTCACCCAGGAGCAGGCTGTCGAGCGCGCCGAACTGCTCGACGTCGACTCATACACCGTCGAGCTCGATCTCACCGACGGCGCCGGCAAACCGGGCCAAGGGACGTTCCGCAGCACGACCACGGTCCGCTTCTCGTGCCGCACCCCAGGCGCGTCCAGCTGGATCGACCTGGTGGCTGCCCGGGTCAGCTCGGCGAGCCTCAACGGGGCCGCACTCGACACCGCCGGCTACGACGAGGCGACAGGGATCCCGCTGCCAGCCCTGGCCGCTGACAATGAGCTGATCATCGAGGCGGACGGCCGCTACATGAACACCGGCGAGGGGCTGCATCGCTTCACCGACCCCGTCGACGGCGGCGTGTACCTCTACAGCCAGTTCGAGACCGCTGACGCGAAGCGCATGTACGCCTGCTTCGACCAGCCCGACCTCAAGGCCGTGCACCGCGTCCGGGTGGTGGCACCCGCCGACTGGGTAGTGATCTCCAACGCGCCGTGCCAGTACACCGAGGACGCCGCCCACGGGGCGGTTCGTCATGTCTTCGCCGACAGCGCACGGATCAGCCCCTACATCGCGGCGCTGATCGCCGGCCCTTACACGCGCTGGACCGACGAGTACACCGACGATGAGGGGACCATCCCGCTGGGTATCTACTGCCGAGCCTCGCTGGGCGAGCACATGGACGCCGACCGCCTGTTCACCGAGACCAAGCAGGGCTTCGGCTTCTACCATGGCGCCTTCGGGGTGCGCTACCCGTTCGCCAAGTACGACCAGTGCTTCGTACCCGAGTTCAACGCCGGAGCGATGGAGAACGCCGGCTGCGTGACCTTCCTGGAGGACTATGTCTTCCGCAGCCGGGTCACCCGCTACGTCTACGAGCGGCGCTGCGAGACGGTGCTGCACGAGATGGCGCACATGTGGTTCGGCGATCTGGTGACCATGCGCTGGTGGGACGACCTGTGGCTCAACGAGTCCTTCGCCACCTGGGCCTCGGTGCTGTCCCAGGCTCAGGCCACCGAGTACACCGGCGCGTGGACCACGTTCGCCACCGTGGAGAAAGCCTGGGCCTACCGGCAGGACCAGTTGCCTTCCACCCACCCGATCGCCTGCGACATCCCCGACGTGCAGGCCGTCGAGGTCAACTTCGACGGCATCACCTATGCCAAGGGCGCCAGCGTGTTGCGCCAGCTGGTCGCCTACGTCGGGCTGGAAGAGTTCCTCGCCGGCCTGCGGGTCTACTTCACCCGGCACGCCTGGGGCAACGCCACGCTCGCCGACCTGCTGGCCGCGCTGGAGCAGGCGTCCGGTCGCGACCTGTCCGGCTGGAGCGCGCAGTGGCTGGAGACCACGGGGCTCAACACCCTGCGACCGGAGTTCACCGTGGACGGTGACGGAGCGTTCGCATCATTCGCGGTGCTGCAGGGTGGCGCCCGACCCGGGGCCGGGGAACGACGCACCCACCGCCTCGCGGTCGGTGTCTACGACTCAGACCCCGACACGCGTGCGCTGGTGCGTACCCACCGGCTGGAGCTCGACGTCAGCGGGGAGCGCACCGAGGTCCCCGAACTGATCGGAGTACCTGCGGGTCAGCTGGTGCTGGTCAACGACGACGACCTCACCTACTGCTTGCTGCGGCTCGACGAGAAGTCCCTGGCGACCCTGGTCGACCGGATCGGCGACATCACGGAGTCGCTACCACGCTCGCTGTGCTGGTCGGCGGCGTGGGAGATGACTCGCGAGGCTGAGTTCAAGGCCCGGGACTTCGTTGCGCTGGTGCTGGGCGGCTTGCCCTCCGAGACCGAGGTGGGCGTCGTGCAGCGGTTGTTGCTGCAGGTGCAGACCGCGCTGTCCGCCTACGCCGAGCCCACCTGGGCCATCGAGGACGGCTGGCCGCAGTTCACCCGCACGCTGATGGACCTGGTCAGCACGGCCGACCCCGGCTCCGATCACCAGCTCGCGCTGGTCAACACGCTGACCACATCGCTGCTGGGCAAACCGGAACTGGATGCGCTGGCGGGCTGGCTGGCCGGTGAGGGTGTGCCCGAGGCGCTCACGGTGGACACCGACCTGCGCTGGCGGTTGCTGCAGGCACTTACCGCTCACGGTGTGGTGGGTGAGAGCGAGATCGCCGCCGAGCAAGACCGCGATGCCACCGCGACCGGGCGCCGGCAAGCCGAGCGGGCGCTGGCGCTGCTGCCCACCCCCGCTGCTAAGGAACGCGCCTGGCAGCGAGCGATGTGCGACGACGAGCTACCTAACGCCATCAGTGAGGCCATCATCAGCGGTTTCAGCCACTACGCGCAGAAGCAGCTGCTCACCCCGTACCTGGAGCGGTACTTCGACGAGATCGCCGAGGTGTGGGACCGCCGGACCTCCGAGCGCGCCCAGTCCTGCGTGCTCGGACTGTTCCCGTCGTGGGCGGTCGAGCAGCGGTGCGTGGACGTCGCGGGCGCCTGGCTGGACGCCGGTGAGCACCCGTCGTCGCTACGCCGACTGGTCTCCGAGGGTCGGGCCGGCGTGGTCCGGGCCCTGACTGCACGCACATTCGACGCCGGGGGCCTGAGCGGTCAGTAACCGGGGTAGAACCCCTCTGGAGGCCGTCGGGCTTCGGCGGCCATCACAGAACCGGGCACAGCTGGGTCGGCCTGTTCTGTGACCCAGTCCTCCGGTCGAATCCGCTCGGGCAGAACATCCCACTTCACCTCAGGGTTGAGTATGTGGCCGGGCAGTCCTCGATGCCAGACAGCATTAGGAGTCTGTTTGGTCCGCGAGTATCCGTAGCCCGGAGGTCAGGCCACCCGTGAGGTCGCCCTCCTTGAACGCCGAGACCATACTCTCCACCGCAAGCTTGCACCCGCGATCGGGGAGCCGGGTGTGGGCCTTGCAGCCGGTGACCACCTCGACCACCTGCTGGCCGGGTGAGACGGCCACCAGCACCGCATCGTCGGCTCGGTAGCCCATCGACTCGTGCAGCTCCACGGCCCGCGCCCGGGTATCGGCGCCCAGGTCGCCGAGGTACACACTGAAGTAAAGGCCCACGCTGCGGCTGGCCCGGGCCAGCGCGTCGTCGAGTGTCGCGAGCTGCGAGGTGCTGAAGGGCAGGGTCGGCAGCACCGGTGTGACCCGCCGGGCGGCCGAGGTCCGACCGGTGCCGACCACGGCCTCGCCGAGCGCGAGTTCGTGCTGGCCATCGCCACGCTGGGTCTGAGTGACTTCGGCCCGATCGACCTGGTCATGATCGACTTTGGTCGGATTGTGTTGGTTTTGGCCGCGCCGTTTGGCCTTCCCGTGCTGCTCGTTACCAGTGGCCACGTGCGCCTCCCCGTGCTGCACCTGCTCCTTGGGAGCTGGCCTCGCGCAGCGCCTCCGGATTCGCCGTCCACAATACTGGCGGGTAATTCCATTCCTGCCCGGGACGGTAGCGGCGACGCCGGGCGAAGTGAGGCCGCAGCGTCAGCAGCCCCAGCAGGACCATGATGGCCAGCGGGACGCCCGCCAGGATGAGGATGATCTCGGACGTCACGGGATCACGGTAGCTGACCGGAGCCTACCTGCGCCTCACCAGGTAGGCGGTCGCCGCTGCGCCCACGGTCGGGCGCGCTCCAGCTGCCCGGCCAGGGCGAGCAGGGATCCTTCCCCGGCGGGCCGGCCCACGAGCTGAACTCCCACCGGGAGCCCGTCGTCGGTCCAGTGCAGCGGCAGCGAGATGGCGGGCTGACCGGTGACGTTGTACAGCGCGTTGTAGGGCGTATACCGCTTCTGCCGCTCGAAGTCCTCCGCGGGGGTGGGTGCCGAGCTGAACCATCCGACCGGTCGGGGCAGCTGCGCAAGCGTCGGGGTGAGGACGGCGTCGAACTCCGCGTGCGCCGCGACCGCAGCCCGTCCGGCGTGCTGGACTCGCGCGATCGCCTGGAGAAACTCCGGTCCGCTGACCGCAGCCCCCCGCTCGCGCAGCCATCGAGTGAACGGCAGCAGCGCATCTTGGGCCTCCTGCGGTACCGGCACGGAGTGCGCTCCCACCGACCAGAGCACCTCGAAAGGCGGCATCAACACCTCAAGGTCGAATGGCGAGGTGGCGTCCACCACTTCGTGCCCCAGCCGGTCCAGCAGGGTGGAGGTGTCCTCCCAGGCCTGGCGGCACTCCGCGGCGAGCTCGACTCCGGGCAGCGGGGAATCGGCGTAACGCCCTACTCGCAACCGTCCGGGCTCACGCCGGGCGTGCTGGAGGAAACATTGCCCGGGCGGCAGTGGTAGCGCGATCACCGGTTCAGCCGGGCATACCACCGACATGGCGTCCAGCAGCGCGGCGGCGTCGTCAACGGTGCGGGTCAGCGGGCCGGCCACTGAGAGCAACGTCACATCGCCTGCCGCCGGACCGCGGGACACCCGCCCACGGGCGGGTTTGAGACCGACCACGCCGCACGCCGCCGCGGGACCGCGAATCGAACCCCCACCGTCACTGCCCTGCGCGAAGGGCACCAGCCCACCCGCCACCGCCGCGGCCGCCCCGCCGGAGGAGCCACCCGCCAGCAGGCAGGTGTCCCACGGCGTCACCGCGGGCGGCAAGCCGGCCGGCTCGGTGTAGCAGAGCAGCCCGAATTCGGGAGTGCTCGTCTTGCCCAGGCTGATCGTCCCAGCATCGGCCAGCAGCCGGACCACGTCGTCGTCGAGCGGCGGCACGTACTGGGCGTAGATCGCGGACCCGAACGTGGTGCGTACTCCGGCGGTCGCGGTGAGATCCTTGATCGCGGTCGGGACGCCGAGCAGCGGGGGTAGCTCGGCAGGGTCAGGTGTCCTGCTCACCAGTAGATCGGCAGCGCGGGCCGCTTCCATGGCACGCTCGGCTGTGACCGTGGCGAACGCGCCCAGGCCGTCCACCCGCCGTAGATGATGCTCGACGAGCTCGCTCGGGCTCACCTCGCGTCGCCGCACCGCCGCAGCCTGCTCCAACGCGGTCAACTCGTGCAGGTCCGCCACGGGACCACCCTATGGCGAGCCGGAGTTTCGCAGCGGCCCAGCGTGGCAGCAGCCCGGTGTGGCGGCAGCACGTTGGTAGCGGTTGCGAGCAGCTGAGGCGGGGGTTGGTGGTCCTTGGAGAGCCACCAACTCAGGCGACCTCGGCGAGGTAGGGCAACCACAGCGGGTCCGCGTCGGGCACCGTGGCCAGCAGCCGCCAGTGCTGCCCGCGCGGGGGGCGCGGCACCAACCGCAGCTTCCAACCCAGCTCGGACAGCAGGCGGTCGGCCTTGCGGTGGTTGCAGCGGGTGCAGCAGGCCACACAGTTCTCCCAGCAATGCTCGCCACCACGGCTGCGCGGCACCACGTGATCGATGGTCTCCGCGCGGGCTCCGCAATAGCTGCAGCGGTAGCGGTCGCGGTGCATGAGTGCTGCCCTGGTCATCGGGACCCGCGCCCGATAGGGCACCCGCACGAAGGTGCGCAGCTTGATCACCGAGGGGACCACGATGCTGGTCGTCGCGGAGCGCAGCACCAACCCCGCGGCGTCACCGTGCACCACGTCAGCCTTGGAGCACACCACCAACACGACGGCCCGGCGCAACGGCAGCGCGGTCAGCGGCTCGAAGGTGGCGTTGAGCAGCAACACCCGGCGGCGCCCCCAGACTGGTGCCCCGGTGGCGGTCGCCTTGTCCGCGACGACGACAGTGGTATCGACAACGGTGGTATCGAGGAGCCCGGTTGAGGTTCCTGAGCGCGAGGCGGTCCGCCGGGCCGCCCCCGCTGGGTGACCCTCCGGGCTGGGTTGTCGGTCGTGCACGCGACCACCTCCGGCACTGCGCGCACATAGTCCACCACGAAGGGGGCGTGAGTGCACGTGTCTGATGTCGACACGTGTCGGTGACCACCAGCCGAACCGGCCACGAACAGTGGTGGGAAGGGGCCGCGGATACAGTCTGACGCGTGACCGGAGCTGACGCCGGCCTTGACCGGAGGCATCCACTAGCCCAGGATCCGTCGACCCGGTATCTGTCGGCGCGGCGCCTGGAGCTCACCGAGCAGCCGCACGGACGCGCCGTCGCAGACCCCTACCGGTGGCTGGAGGACCCAGCCGACCCGCGTACCTTTCTCGCCAGCACACCGGGCTCGATCTGGAGGTGGTATACACCGGATGATCGCTCAGTCGCTTTCCCAGCCCGCGATTTTCCAGCCCGACTGCGCCCAGGAGGCGGGCTCGTGGTGTTCGCGCATCTTCCAGCTCACCCACAACGACATGCTGTCCCGCTACGCCGATGCCGTAGTCGGGACGGGGTTGCGGATCCTGCTCATCGTCGCGCTCGCGGTGCTGATCCGGCTGATGACGCACCGTGCGATCAACCGGCTGACCCGGGTGACCTCAGAGGGACCGCCGCCCGGGTTGCTCCGTCCGCTGCGGGAGCAAGCCCCTGAATCCTGGCGCGGCACGGGATTACTGTCGAGACGGCGATCCCAGCGGGCCCGCACGATCGGCTCGGTGCTGCGGTCGGGCACGACGTTGGTGGTCTACGGGGTCGCGATCACCCTGGTGCTGGGCGAGCTCGGGATCAATCTCGGGCCGATCATCGCCTCGGCCGGGATCCTCGGCATCGCGCTCGGCTTCGGTGCGCAGAACCTCGTCAAGGACTTCCTGTCCGGGATGTTCATGATGGTCGAGGACCAATATGGTGTCGGCGACATCGTCGACCTGGGCGAGGCCACCGGCACGGTGGAGGCCGTGGGCCTGCGGGTGACGACTTTACGAGACACCAAGGGCACCGTGTGGTACGTCCGCAACGGCGAGGTGCTGCGGGTCGGCAACTCCAGCCAGGGCTACTCGGTGGCCGTCGTCGACCTTCCCGTCGGGCATAACGCAGACATCCCGGCAACCACCGAGCTCGCCGGCCGGACCGCCGCCGAACTCACCGCCGCGGGCAGCGCGCTGGCCCCTGATGTGCTCGAACCGCCGGAGATGCTCGGGGTCGAGTCGATCAGCTCCGATGGCGTGACGCTGCGAATCACGACCAAGGTGCGGGCCGGGCGCCAGTGGGCAGTGCAGCGGGCCCTGCTGGCCGGCATCAAGGCGGCCTTCGCCGAAGCCGGGATCCCGCCACCCTCCCCAGCCGGCCTCACCTCTCCCCCAGCCTGAGCTCCCGCCGCAGTCTGGATGCAGAGTGCACTAAATCGGCCCTGATTACCGCAGTCGGCATCCAGACTGCGTGCTGCCCTTGATCCGGCAGGGCAGGATAGGGGGGTGGCTGTGCCGGAGAACTTCTACGAGGCCGTCGGCGGCGAGCAGACGTTTCGCCGGATCGTCGGCCGTTTCTACGAGCTGGTGGCGAAAGACGAGGTGCTGCGCCCGATCTACCCGGAGGAGGACCTCGGTCCCGCCGAGGAGCGGCTGCGGATGTTCCTCATGCAGTACTGGGGTGGGCCGCACACCTACTCCGCGCAACGGGGGCACCCGCGGCTGCGGATGCGGCACGTCCCGTTCCGGATCGGGCCGACCGAACGGGACGCCTGGCTGGGCTGCATGCGCATCGCGGTGGACGAGGCCGATCTCGACGAGGCCTACCGGGCGGTGCTCTGGGATTACCTGCAGATGGCGGCGAACAGCATGCAGAACTCGCTGACTTGAGACACCCGATGGGACAAGCCGACGACCGCGACGTCGCAAACGACGGCGAGATCTGGTGGCACGATGCCGTGTTCTACCAGGTCTACGTCCGCTCGTTCGCCGACGCGAACGGTGACGGGGTGGGTGACCTCGACGGCGTGCGCAGCCGGCTGGGCTACCTCGAGCTGCTCGGCGTGGACGCGCTGTGGCTCACCCCCTTCTTCCGCTCCCCGATGGTCGACCACGGCTATGACGTCAGCGATCCGCGCGACGTGGATCCGCTGTTCGGTGACCTGGACGGCTTCGATCGGCTGGTCGCCGAGGTCCACCAGCACGGGATGCGGGTGATCATCGATCTGGTGCCCAACCACACATCCGACCAGCACGAGTGGTTTCAGGCGGCCATGGCGGCAGCGCCGGGCAGCCCCGAGCGGGCCCGTTACGTCTTCCGGGACGGCTCCGGTTTCAGCGGATCGGGGCCACCCAACAACTGGACCAGCACCTTCGGCGGTCCGGCGTGGACCCGGCTGCCTCACCGCGATAACGGTGGCGGCCAGTGGTATCTGCACCTGTTCGCGCCTGAGCAACCCGACCTGAACTGGGAAAACCCGGAGGTGGCCGCTGACCTCGAGCGGACCCTGCGGTTCTGGCTGGACCGGGGAGCGGACGGATTCCGCATCGACGTGGCGCACGGGATGGCCAAACCTGCTGGGTTGCCGGACATGCCCCAGCCCATCGAAACCTGCCCGGGCTTGCTCGATACCGACGTCACCGATCCCCGCTTCGACGCCGACGGTGTGCACGACATCCACCGGATGATCCGCAAGGTGCTCGACGAGTACCCGGCGCGGGTAGCGATTGGCGAGATCTGGGTGACCGACGACGCCACGTTCGCCCGTTACATCCGTCCCGACGAGCTGCACCTGGGGTTCAACTTCCGGCTGCTGGAGGCGGATTTCGACGCTGGCAGCGTGCGCGCGGCCATCGAGCACTCGCTGGTCGCTGTCCAGGACAGCCCGGCACCGGCCACCTGGACGATCGCCAACCACGACGTGGTTCGCCCGGTGACCCGCTACGGCGGCGGCGAGGTGGGCCTGAGGCGCGCTCGAGCGATGGCGCTGGTGCAACTCGCCCTGCCCGGACCGGCGTATCTGTACAACGGCGACGAGCTGGGTCTGCCGAACGTCGAGCTGCCCGACTGGGCACTGCAGGACCCGGTATGGGAGCGCTCCGGGCGCACACAGCGCGGGCGCGACGGTGGCCGGGTGCCACTGCCGTGGGAGGGCAATAACCCGCCCTACGGGTTCACCGACACCCCCGGCAGCTGGCTGCCGATGCCCGGTGACTGGGCCGACCGGGCCGTGGCGGCACAGCTGGAGGACCCCAGCTCAACGCTGTCGCTGTACCGGCAAGCACTGCAACTGCGCCGGGAGCACGAGGCGTTCGCCGGCACCGAGCTGCTGTGGTACGGCTCGCCGCCCGGATGTTTCGCCTTCCTCCGCAAGGAGGGCGGGCTGGTCTGCGCTCTGAATGCCTCAGACATTCAGGTTCCGCTACCGGTCGGCGAGGTGCTGCTGGCCAGCGGCCCGCTCTCGTACCGGGGCGACGCGCTCCCGCCCGATACCGCCGTATGGCTCGTCGAGCCCCCACCGTCGTAACCCCGAACGTCACACGAGCAGTGGCAGCAGGGCGTGCCGGCGGCGGATCACCGCGCCGTAGCGGGCGTCCAGCCGAAGCCACGAGTCGGTGGCCGACACCCGGACAGTCTCGGCGGCGGCGTGGCCGCCCACGAAACCCATCCCGGACAGCGCGAACAGGCAGCGCAGCGGCACTCCCACATCGAATCCGGCCCCACTGACGGTGATCACTTTCTGATCCAGCAGCGCGGCGGGAGGGGAGCCGTGCGGGCCGGGGTTGTCCCTGGCGACAGCGGCACCCTGGTCGGCGAGGTCGGCGAGCACTTCGGCGGGCACCTGGTCCACCTCGCGCCAGCCCTGTTCCGGCGGCAGCGCAGAGCGCCACAGTGCATCCTGCGCCCGGCCGGGGTCGACCACCGCAACGCCGGCCACCGCCACCGCGGCCAGCAGGTCCGCTCCCCGTACAGTGAGATCACCGGGCCGCGCCTCGCCCCGCACCGAACGAGTCACCAGCGTGTCGAACGGGGTGACCACCCAGGCGTGCACCCGGCCGTCCCCGCTGCGCAGCCGCACGATCGCGTCGCCTTCCAGGCGGACCGCGCGGGCGACGAAGGCGCCGAGATCGTCCCTCTCGACGGGGTCTGGAATCCGCAGCTCAGCCATCGTGTCCCATCGGTTGTGTTAGACGAAACGCAGCCAGGAACTCTCGTTCCACGGGCATCAGCCGGCGCGGCCGTCGCGCCTCGGTGTCGTAGGGAGCGAGCCGCGTCGAGGCCGTGACCGCGTCGCCGTCCTCAGCCGCCACCGCGTAGTCCAAGGCGAACGAGGCAGCACACAGCTCGCTGACCCACAGTCGCACCCGCACCGGCCTGGACGTGTACACCAGCGGCTGCCGGTAGCGCACCGCAAGCTCGACGACGACCACGCCGTCGGCAAGCGCCTCGGCACCACGTCTGGCGCCCTCACCGAACAGCAGCTCGGTGCGAGCCTCCTCCAGGAGCGTGACCACACAGGCATTATTGACATGCCCGTACACGTCCATATCCGACCATCGCACCGCCACCTCCGTGCTGAACGCCGCCAAGTCCTGCCCTCCCTCCGGTCGGGCTTGTGAGTGGCAAACAGTGCTATAACAGTGTTTGCCACTCACAAGCGCGTCAGCGCCCTCACCGCAACTGACAGAGTCGCCAGATCCAGGCTCCCGGCATCGGCAATCTCATCGAGGATGGCCCTGGCCCGGGACAGCCGTGAGGAGTTCGCCTGCTCCCACCGCGCGATCGTCGTCCCTGGGTCGATCCCGACATCACCAGTGTGCAGTGCCTCCAGGGTGATGTCCCGTAGGGCCGTGTAGAGATCGTCGCGCAATGCCAGGCGTGCGAGCGCGTGCCATCGGTCATCCCGCTCCAGCTCGTTCACCGAGCTCAGCATCCGGTCGATGTCGAGGTGGGCCGACAAGGCGTAATACAGCGGGGCTACCTGCTCGACGTGCTGTCCGGCCAACTCGGCCACCTCCACGACGTCGAGCAGCCCGAAGGTGTTCAACCCCGCACCCACCCGGAGCGTCAGCTCATCCGGCACCCTCTGCCCGGTGAGCCGGCCGGCGGCGGCCGCGACACTGTCCGCCTCGCCGCCGGACAGCCAGCCCGGCACCTGGGGGGCCAGCACCTGCACGATCGGGCGGAACCGGTTGATCTCGGCGGCGACCGCAAGTGGCTGTGGCCGGTTGAGCAGCAGCCACCGGCTGGCCCGGTCGAGCAGCCTGCGCAGCTCCAGCATCATGGCATCGGCCACCGACACCGGCAGCGCATGGCCCAGCTCAGCGATCGCCTCCCAGGTCGCCGGCAGGTCGAATACCACGCTGGCCACCGCGTAGGCCCGCACCGCGTCGGGGGCAGCAGCCGACAGCTCCTCGGCCAGCCGGTAGGCGTAGGTCATCCCACCACGGTCGACGACGTCGTTGACCAGCAGCGTGGTGGTGATCTCGCGGCGCAGCGGATGGTCGCGGATGGCTCCGGGGAACCGGTCGCGAAGCGGCGCGGGGAAGTACTCCGGTAGCCGCGCGCGGAACACCTCGGCGTCGGGTAGGCCGCTCGCGAGCACCTCGTCGGTCAGCCCGAGCTTGACATGCGCCATGAGGGTGGACAGCTCCGGCGAGGTCAGCCCCCCGCCGCCGGACTCCCGGGTTTCCCACTGGGCCCGGGTCGGTAGGACCGCCAACCTCCGATCGAGCCCGTGGTGCTGCTCCAAGTAGGCCACCAGCCGGCCGTGCACCGACACCATCGGCTCGGCGTGCGCCCGGCTCACGCCGAGCTGGATGTTCTGGTCAGCGTTGTGGGCGAGCACCAACGCGGCGACCTCATCGGTCATCTCGACCAGCAGCTCGCGGCGGTCCGCGGTGCTCAGCACACCGTCTGCGACCAGCCGGTCCAGCAGGATCTTGATGTTGACCTCGTGGTCGGAGCAGTCCACCCCGGCGGAGTTGTCGATGGCGTCGGTGTTGAGCAAGCCACCGGCTCGGGCGAACTCGATCCGGCCGCGCTGGGTCAGGCCCAGGTTGCCGCCTTCGGCGACCACCCGCACCCGCAGCTGCGCGCCGTCCACCCGGACCGCGTCGTTGGCCTTGTCGCCGACGTCGGCGTGGGTCTCGGCGGAGGCCTTGACGTAGGTGCCGATCCCGCCGTTGAACAACAGCTGCGCCGGGCAGAGCAGGATCGCCCGGATGAGTTCCGGCGGGGACAGCTCGGTAATCTCCCCGGTGATGCCCAAAGCCCGTCGCATCTCTGGGCCGAGCGGGATCCGCTTGGCGGGCCGCGGCCACACCCCGCCACCGGTGCTGATCAGCGAACGGTCGTAGTCGTCCCAAGACGAACGCGGCAGCTCGAACAGCCGGCGCCGCTCGGTGTAAGAACTGGCCGGGTCCGGATCGGGGTCGACGAAGACATGCCGGTGATCGAACGCCGCGAGCAACCTGATGTGCTCGGAACACAACATCCCGTTGCCGAACACGTCGCCGGACATGTCCCCGATCCCGACCACGGTGACATCCTCGGTTTGGGGGTCGATGCCGAGTTCGCGGAAGTGCCGCTTGACGCTCTCCCAGGCACCACGGGCGGTGATCCCGATGGCTTTGTGGTCATAGCCCGCCGAGCCGCCGGAGGCGAACGCGTCACCGAGCCAGAACCGGTAGGACGCGGCGATCTCGTTGGCGATATCGGAGAACGTTGCGGTGCCCTTGTCGGCCGCGACCACCAGGTAGCTGTCATCGCCGTCATGGCACACCACCTGATCGGGATGCCGGCTCGTGCCGTTGACGAGGTTGTCGGTGAGGTCGAGCAGCCCGGACACGAACATCCGGTAGCAGGTAATGCCTTCGGACTGGACGGCCTCCCGGTCCTGTCTGGGGTCGCCGGTGGGCGTGGGCGGGCGCTTGACCACGAAGGCGCCCTTGGCCCCGACCGGCACGATCACGGCGTTCTTCACCGCCTGTGCCTTGACCAGCCCGAGCACCTCGGTCCGGAAGTCCTCCCGGCGGTCCGACCAGCGCAGCCCACCACGAGCGACCCGGCCGAAGCGCAGGTGCACGGCCTCCACTCGCGGGGAGCAGACGAAGATCTCGAAGGCCGGGCGCGGTTCGGGCAGCGCCGGCACCGCCTTCGGGTCGAGCTTGAGGGCCAGGTAGGGCCGGGAATTACCGGCCGCATCCCGGATGTAGTGGTTGGTGCGCAGCGTGGCGCGGATCAGGACGAGCAGGCCCCGCAGGATCCGGTCGGCGTCCAGCCCGGCCACCTGGTCGATCATGGTGGTGATCTGGGTGGCCAGCCCGCCGTCCCCGATGTCCCGAGCCGGGTCGAAGCGGCGCTCGAAGAGGGTGACCAGGGCAGCGGCGATGCCGCTGTGGCCAATCAACACGTCCTCGACATAGTGCTGGCTGTAGGGGCTGCGACCCTGCCGCAGGTACTGGACGTAGCCGCGCAGCACTGCCGCCTGTCGCCAGTCCAGCCCGGCGTGCAGCACCAAGGCGTTGAACCGGTCCACCTCGCAGGCGCCCCGCCAGGCGGCCACGAACGCCGCACAGAACCGCCGCTGAACCTCCGCGACATCCTGACCGGCCAGCTGTTCCAGCACGATGGCATCGAGCCGCAGCCCGAAGTTGTAGATCCAGCAGTGCACCCCATCGCCACGGATCACCTCGTAGGGCCGCTCGTCGACGACCTCGACGTCCATCTGCTGCAGCAGCGGCAGCACCTGGGACAGGGTGATCCGCTGCCCCGCCAGGTAGAGCGTGAATCGTCGCTCGCTGGGCTCGGTGGCGTCCGGGATGTCGAAGCACAGGTCGAGACCGCCCGGCACGGTGAGCGACTCCAGCCGGCAGACGTCGACCAGTGCGGTCGCGGCGTCGAAGTCCTCCTTGTATGCCTGCGGCAGCGCAGCCAGGTAGCGCTGCGCGAGCTCGATGGTCGATGGGCCGCTGGTCGGAGCAGCACAGCGGGCAGCGTCGAGTAGTCGATCATCCCAGGTGAGGACGGCGCACTCGAGCCGTTCGGTGATTGCCCCGACGTCCGGTGCCCCGGGCACGCCGGAATCGTCCGGGTCGGTGTGCACGGTGAAGTGCACCCGGGCGTGCACGGATTCGCCTATCTGCGCGCTGTACTCCAGGCCGGTGCCGTGCAGATCGCGCATCAGCACGTCCTGCATAGCCAGCCGTGCGGTGGTGGTGTAGCGGTCCCGCGGCAGGTAAACCAGGCAGGAAAAGAACCGGCCGTAGGGATCACGCCGGCAGAACAGCCGCAAGGTGCGCCGCTGCGCCAGCGACAGCACCCCGGTCACCGTCTGGTACAGCGAGTTCGGGTCGGTGGAGAACAGCTCGGCCCGCGGGTAGGTCTGGAGCACCTCCAGCATCCGCTGTCCCGAGTACGACTGGAGCGGAACACCGGCCCGGTGGATCACGTCGCGGACCCGGCGGCCGATCACCGGGATGTCCAGCACACCCTCGTGCAGCGCAGTGGTGGCGAGCACCCCCAGAAAGCGGTGCTCGCCGGTGACCTCGCCGCGATCGTCGAAAGTCTTGACCCCGACGTAGTACGGGTAGACCGGGCGGTAGACGGTGGAGCGTGCGCTGGCCTGGGTGAGCACCAGCAGATCCCGGGACAGCGGGTCGACGTCTGGTCCGGTGCTGAATCCTCTGGCGGCCAGACTGTCCCTGCGCAGCACGCCGAGCCCGGACGCGAGCACGGCCCGCAGCCCGGGCGCAGCACCCTGCGGCTGGCCGTCAGTCGACTCCCACACCAGCTCGTATCGCCGGTATCCGAGAAAGGTGAAACGCCCGTCGGCCAGCCAGCGCAACAGTGCAGCGCCGTCGGCCACCTCCTCGGTCGGCAGCAGCGGCGGTGCGGTGTCCAGTTCGTCGGCCAGCGCGGACGCGGTGCCCGTCATCCGCTGGGTGTCCTCGACGACCTCCCGCACATCGGTGAGCACTGCGAGCAGCCGCTGCTGCACCTGCCGGGCCCGTTCGGGATCGGTAATGCGGTCGATACTGACGTGCATCCAGGACTCGGCCAGCGCATCGGTGGGCACTTCGTCAGGATCACAGCCGGTGAGTACCTCCCGGAGGGTTCCGGTGAGGTCACGACGGACCAAGACGATCGGATGCACGAGGCGCCGCACCGACACGTCAAGGCGGGCCAGCTCGGCGACTACCGAGTCCACCAGGTAAGGCATGTCGTCGGTGGTGATCTGAACCACGGTGTCCCGCGATCTCCAACCGTCTGTACCGACAGCGGGGTCGAGTAGCCGGACCAGCGCCCGGCCAGGCGCCCGATCGGCGGCCAGCGCGAGGTGCGACCGGACAGCTGCAACCAGCTGGCCGGGATCGGTAGTGCTCAGCTCCTCAGCTGGGACGAAGCGGTAGTAGAGCGCGACGAGCTCGGCGAAGTCGGCGCACAACGTCGAGCCAGCCTCGGCACCGGGACGAGGAGTACTGGCGCTGGCGGTCATCGTTGCTGGCTCCACGCTCGGTGGCACTCATCCGAGCGCCACCACCGCCAACCACCCTAGTCAGTCCCCTAGTCCCCGGCAGCGGTGCGGCGACTCGTTTCAGGAGGAATCCACAGCGGTTCAGCGGTGAGCTCCGGCAGCCGCAACAGGGGGTTGGTGAGCGCCTCGGAAGGATCGTCTTCGCGCCGGTCGATCGGCGGAGCGAGCTGAAGACCGGACGTCCAGCGCACACCTGGACGACCGTAGGGAGGCGCGTCGCGGCTAATCCTGGCGCCGGCGGCGGTGCCACCATCATCGCCGCGCGGTCCGGTGGAACCGGCGTCGTCACCGCGGACGTCACGGCTTTGCTGGTATGCGGCAAGCGCCTCGGCCAGCAGATCACCGAGCCCCATCTGCCGGGACTCTCCTTCATCCGCTGAGCCAGCACTCCCAGGTTCCCATTCCATCGCCCGCGGTGTCGGGGCCGGCGGCGGTCCGGACGCTGAGAACTCCTGCCGGTTCGGCGGGTACTCCTCAGCCTCCTCCGGTGGCCCAGCATCGGTGGGCTCGCCCTCCATAGCGGCCGACGAACCCGATGCCGGCCGGACCAGCAGCGGGTAGCTGACCGATGGGGCCGACGGCAGGGTCGGACGGTCCGCAGCCTGTCTACTGCCAGCGCTGCTCTCCTCGGGCCCACCGTCGCCGATCCGGCGCATCTCGGCAGTGGGTGCTCCTTCAAGACGCTCCTCGGCGCGGCGACGGCCGGAGCGTCCTGCCGACAACGCCGACGCGGGCAGCAGGTCACTCACGCACACCAGAGTGCCAGCGCCGCGACGGTGACGTGCGCCGGACTGCCATGGGTTGAGACCGGTCGGTGACTCGGTGGACAGCAGGTCGGCCTGTTCCTGGGATGCGGGTCCAGCGTCCTTGACGACCGGGGCCGCTGCCGCCGGATTGGCCGGTTCTTGCAAGCGCGCGGTTATCTTGGCCCGGGAGATGCCCGGCACAGGGTGCATCAACGCTGGAGCGGACGGTTCAGGATTCTCCGCCTCCGGCGATTCGACCTCCGGGGTCGGCGTCTCCGGGGTCTCGACCTCCGGAGTTTCGACCTGCGGGGTCTCCGCCTGCGGGGTCTCCGCCTGCGGGATCTCCGCCTGCGGGATCTCCGCCTCCGCGGTCTCCGCCTGCGGGATCTCCGCCTGCGGGGTCTCCGCCTGCGGGGTCTCCGCCTGCGGGGTCTCCGCCTCCGCGGCCTCCGCCTCCGCGGCCTCCGCCTCCGCGGTCTCCGCCCTCGGGGTCTCCGCCCTCGGGGTCTCCGACTCCAAGATCTGCGCTTCCGGGATCTCCACATCCAGATCCGACTCGGAGGCGTGGTGCGGCGCGACCCCGGCGGTGATCTCCACACTCAGCAAACCGACATCCGAGTCAGATCCGGCGCACCCCGTCCCGGTATTTCCGAGCAGGGCGAGGACCTGGTCGACCAAGCCTGCTACCTCGCGGCGCACAGACCCGCACTGCTCGAGCAGCGTGGACCGGGCAGCTTCCACGTTGCGGCGGTGGCGACCCTCAGCTGCTCGGGCGGCGCGCACACAATGCAAGGCATCAGCGAACTCGCCGCGCGCCTCGTGCACGTGAGACAAGCCCTCGAGGCATTCGGCGAGGACTGCGTCCACCCCATGGCGCTGGGCGCCCTCAACCGCGTCCGCGAGCAGGGTCAGCGCCGGCTCGTGACGGCCTTCGGCGAGGTGCACCCGGGTAGCCAAAGCCAACCGCAACCGGCCGACCGCGCCGGCCGCCGCGGCGCGCACCGGACGGCGCAGCAGGGGCCGCACCTCTTGGGCCGCGGCGTCGCCCTCGTCACGGTCGAGCAGGGCCAGCACGATCTCAAGCATCAGCCGCGCGCTGACCTCACCGCTGTCGTGCTCGGGATCAGCCAGACCGGCCAACAGTTCGCGGCCAGCCCTGGCCTGCGCCTCGGCCTCTGCGGTCGCGCCACATCGACGGTGACGCGCCGCGTCGGCGGCCCGCGCGGCGGCTCGCAACAGCAGCGCAGTGTCGCGGTCGAGGGCTTGGTCCTCCCGATAGAGCTCGTCGGCCTCGTCCAGCGCGGGCGTGAAGAGGTCTCCCCGGCCCAGCGCGGCCGACGCCTCGGCAGCGGCGACGAGTGCGGTGCCCCTCAACGCTGGGGCAACGTCGTCCCCTGCCGCCAGCACCGCGCGCACCGCCCCAAGGGCGGTGGCAGGTTCACCCAGCGCGGCCGCGCAGTGCGCCAGCTCCACGTGCAGCTCGTGCCGCAGTCCAGCAGGTGTGTGATCATCCCGGATCGCTGGGAACAGTCGGTGAGCCGCTTCCCAGTGCCGGCCGAGGCGGTTGAGCGCAAAACCAGCGAGGTGGGCTGCCCGCAGCACCGCCAGCTGGTCGTCCTGTGCGGCTGTCACAGCCCGGTCGGCCAGCAGCAGCGCCAGCTCGGGCGCTCGCCAGCGCAACAGCATTGCCGATTCGACCAGCGATGCGGCCTCGCCGTTGCTGGCAGGCATGCCGGTCCGGACTCCGTCGCGCGCCGTGCTGCTCACCTCCCACCCCCATCGTCGCTCCCGATTATCGGCCGCCCCATGCCCGGTCAATCCCGGGTCAGTCTGCGGTAGGTCACGCGGTGCGGCCGCGCCGCCTCCGCTCCGAGCCGTTCGACCTTGTGCTGCTCGTAGGCCTCGAAATTGCCCTCGAACCAGAACCAGGAGGCGGAATTCTCCTCCGTGCCCTCCCAGCTGAGGATGTGGGTCACCACTCTGTCCAGAAACCATCGATCGTGGGAGATCACCACCGCGCAGCCGGGGAACTGCTCCAACGCGTTCTCCAGCGAGCTCAGCGTCTCGACATCGAGGTCGTTGGTGGGCTCGTCGAGCAGGATCAGGTTGCCGCCCTGTTTGAGGGTCAGCGCCAGGTTCAGCCGGTTGCGTTCGCCGCCGGAGAGTATGCCGGCCGGTTTCTGCTGGTCAGGACCCTTGAACCCGAAGGCGCTGACGTATGCCCTGGACGGCATCTCGGTGTTGCCGACCTGGATGTGGTCAAGGCCGTCGGAGACCACCTCGAAGACCGTCTTGTTCGGGTCGATCCCCGCACGCTCCTGGTCGACGTAGGACAGCTTCACCGTCTCGCCCACCCTGACCGTGCCGGAGTCGGGCTTCTCAAGCCCGATGACGGTCTTGAACAGGGTGGTCTTACCGACACCGTTGGGACCGATCACCCCCACGATGCCGTTGCGGGGCAGCGTGAAGGACAGGTCCTTGATCAACAGACGGTCATCGAAACCCTTGTCCAGGTGCGACACCTCCACCACCACGCTGCCCAACCTCGGTCCCGCCGGGATCTGGATCTCCTCGAAGTCCAGCTTGCGGGTGCGCTCGGCTTCGACTGCCATCTCCTCATAACGCTGCAGCCGGGCTCGAGATTTGGCTTGCCGGGCTTTTGCGCCCGATCGCACCCAGGCGAGCTCGTCGCGCAGGCGCTTCTGGAGCTTCTGGTCCCTCCTTCCCTGCACCGCCAGGCGGTCGGCCTTCTTCTCCAGGTAGGTGGAGTAGTTGCCCTCGTAGGGGTAGGCGCGGCCGCGGTCGAGCTCGAGGATCCACTGCGCGACGTTGTCCAGGAAATATCGGTCGTGGGTGACGGCGAGCACCGCACCCGGGTAGCTCGCCAGGAACTGCTCCAGCCACAGCACGCTCTCCGCGTCCAGGTGATTGGTGGGCTCGTCGAGCAGCAGCAGATCAGGCTTGGACAGCAGTAGCCTGCACAACGCGACCCGACGCCGCTCTCCGCCGGACAGGTGTGTCACCGGCTCGTCGGGTGGCGGGCAGCGCAGGGCGTCCATGGCCTGCTCGAGCTGCGAGTCGATATCCCACGCATCGGCGTGGTCGAGCTCCTCCTGCAGCCGCCCCATCTCCTCCATGAGCTCGTCGGAGTAGTCGGTGGCCATCTTCTCGGCGATCTCGTTGAACCGGTCGAACTTGGCCTTGATGTCCCCCAGGCCCTCCTGGACGTTGCCCAGGACAGACTCGTGCTCGTTGAGCGTGGGTTCTTGCTCCAGGATGCCCACGGTCGCGCCGGGGGAAAGGAACGCCTCCCCGTTGTTCGGTTGGTCGAGCCCGGCCATGATCTTGAGTACGCTCGACTTGCCGGCTCCGTTGGGTCCGACCACGCCGATCTTCGCGCCGGGATAGAACGCGAGGGTGACGCCGTCGAGGATGACCTTGTCGCCGTGCGCTTTGCGCACCTGCTTCATGGTGTAGATGAACTCCGCCACGGCCGCGATCGTAGAGGTGGCCGCTGGGGCCGGGCAGCGCGGCCGACCACCACCCGGCCTCAGCGCGCCGGTCAGACTGGAACGGGCACCAGCGGGCGAGCCGCTTCGGCCAGTTCGGACAGGCTCACCTCATGCGGTGGGTCCACCCTGCCGAGCAGCTCCGCCCGATCCGGCAGGTCCGCCTCGAGTGACGCGTCGGCGTTCTCGTCACCCTTACCCGGCGGCTGCTCCCGGCGCTGCTTACGCACCGTGGCGGCGCAACGCGCCAGGTCCGGACCGACCGCGTTGGCCTCCAGCTCGACGACCGATCGGCGCTCGCCCTGCTCGGTGGTCCACTCCCGGGTGCGCAGCTTCCCACTGATGATCACCGGGTCACCCTTGACCAGGGAGGCTGCGTTCTCGGCGAGCCTGCGCCAGCAGTTCACCGACAAGTAGAGACTTTCCCCGTCTACCCACGACTCGGACGTCTTGTCGAAGCGGCGCTCGTTGCACGCGACCCGGAAATTGAGCACGAGCGTCCCGTCGGGACCAACCCGCCGCGGTCTCATGTCACTGACCAGCGTTCCCACCACGGTCACCGGTGTGTGTCTCATCTCACATGCCCTCCTCGCAACTTCCCCGCCGTCTGCGGCGGGGAGCCGACCCCCTCGGCCGGCACCGCCCAGGCTGCGCGGTCAGGAGCAGCGCCGGTAGCCAGCCATGATCGACATGTGGATAGCGGGGTTGATGTGCACAACTGCACAGACGCGCCCGGTCTGTATCCGGGATTGTCGGAGGTTCGTGCTAATGACGTGCCGGGTGACAAGTCGGGTTACGCTCGCCACGGACACGCGGTGTTCGGCTAAGTTCGATCCGGTGTTGACCGAACACGGACACAACAACGAGCTGCTGACCGAGCGTCTGTCGTTGCGTCGCCCTACGCCCGAGGATATCGACGCCATCCTGAGCATTCACGGAGATCCGCGCGCCTGCGAGCATAACCCGTCCGACGCGCTAGCCAGCCGCGGGGAGGCAGAGACTCTGTTTGTGCGATGGAACGAGCACTGGACGCACTATGGCTTCGGCTACTGGGTCGTGTGCTATCGTGGCTCGGCCAGGCCCGCTGGTTTCTGCGGGCTCAAGGTCATGTTGTTCCGAGAGCGGACGGTTCTCAATCTGCTCTACCGTTTCGACCCTGCCGTATGGTCCAACGGGCTGGCCACCGAAGCGACAACAGCCGTCGTCGCCTGGGCCGGGAAACACCAGCCGCAACACCCGGTCATTGCACGCGTGCGCCCAACCAACACAGCATCCGCACGAGTCGCCGTTCGCGCGGGCCTCACCCGCGCAGCGAACCTCGATGGTCCGGGCTACGACGGCCACGACCTGATCTTCATCTTCCCGGACCGCCATTCGGAGCCGAATCGCGGTTTTCGACCTCAATAGACCGCTATTTGCTTCGAAATACGGGTGTGACCGACCCGCTCTGCTGTCGCCGAGTTCGACACCAGGGCTGTCCGAAGCGGCGCGGGCAGCCCTGGTG
>JBOHGH010000072.1:0-23643 GCA_050699975.1 Pseudonocardiaceae bacterium
GGCACCACACCGGTGGTGGCCGCGGGCGCTACCGCCCGCGAGATGCGCCCGACATTGCAGCGGGTCGCCGCTGCCGTCATGAAGCTGGCCACCGGCGCACCGCTGACCGCGGCGGATGGCCGGGTCACCCGTGGCGCCCGGATCGGCCGGCTGGTCGAGCAGCGCGCCGCCGCGCGGGCAGTCGAGCTGGTGCTGCGCAGGCTCGGCGGCGACCGGGAAAGCACGGAGATCCCCGTTGGTGGATTCGACGCGGTCGACCCGGCGGCACCGGTCGACAAGGCGGCCAGCGTCACCGTCGCGCTGGTGACCGAGGGCGCCGTGGTGCCCGTCGGGAACCCGGACCGGCTCGAGTCGGCTCGCGCCACCCGCTGGCTGCGCTACCAGATCGACGGGATCGACGCGCTCGCTTCCGGTGTGTGGGAGTCGGTGGCCGGCGGCTTCGCGACGACCGCCGCGAATGCCGACCCGAACCGGCTACTGCCGCTGGACGCCGCCCGCACGCTGGAGCGCGAGGGCGTGATCGGCCGGCTGCACGATGAGTTCTTGGTCACGGTGGGCAACGGCATGCCGGTGGCGACCGCGCGGAGCTTCGGCGTCGAGTGGGCCGCGGAGCTGCGCAAGGCGGGTGTGCAGGCGGCGATCCTGACCGCCACTTGAGGCACCGGGACGCGTTGCGGGTCAACGCTTGCCAAGGAGCTGGAGCGGGCCGGTATCCCCACAGCCCTGATCACCAACCTGGTGACGATCGCTGAGCAGGTCGGCGCGCCGCGCATCGTGCCGGGTCGAGGCATCCCCTACCCGTCGGGCGACCCGAACCTGCCGCCGCCGGCCGAGCAGGCATGGCGGCGGCGGTTGGTGCAGCGCGCGCTGGACGCGGTCGCCACCGCGGTCGAGCGCCCGACGATCTTCGAGGTCGACGCCGCGGAGCGGGCCGATGCCTGACGCAGCAGTCGTCCGAGCAGCCAGCCTGGTGCTGGCACACACCCCGGGCCTGGCCCGGCACGGATCCAAGCCGATGCGAACTCTGGCTGGCGACGCCGAGCTGACGGCCCGCTTCCTGGCCGGCTTGCGCAGCTTCGACGATGCCGTCGGCTACCCGCCGCACCAGGCGTTCCTGGGCGCATGCCATCCCCGCGAGCTGCCGCCCCGGCCGTGGGTCGGTGCGGGGCTTTCGGGCGGGGAAAGATTCGCGCCGTTCGGGGAGCTGATGCCGGAGGAGGAGTTCCTCGGGCTGATGGCCGCGGTCGACGAGTTCGACCTGCTGGTGCTCACCCCGCAGGTCGCCGAACGGGCCGCCAAGCGGCTGGCTGAGCACCCGCTGGCGGCGCACCTGGACCTGGGCCGGATCTCCGCGGCGGCCGGGGATGTCACCGCTGCTGTCGCCAGCGGCGCGCTGCCCGTGCACCTGGCACCCGACTGCCTGGCGGGTGCGCTGCGCGGTGCGCACGCCGAGGATGAGTCGCTGGTCGCCCACGTGCTGCTGGAGAACCTGGTCTGCAAGGCCAGTGGCACTCTGGCGCTGCTGCATCTGGTGCACGACAACGGCGTCGACCCGGCGGCCATCGGCTACACGATCTCCTGCTCGGAGGAAGCGGTCGGCGACCGCTACCAGCGCGGCGGGGGCAACATGGGCAAGACGATCGCGGCGGTCGTCGGCCTGGCCGAGTCCTCCGGGGCGGACGTCAAAAACTTCTGTGCAGCGCCGATCCCCGCGCTGGTGATCGCCGCCAGCCTCGTGGTGGCGGGGGTGTTCGAGCACGTCGTGGTCATCGCCGGAGGTTCCCAGCCCAAGCTCGGGATGAAGTTCGAGGGGCATCTGCGCCACGGTCTGCCCGTGCTGGAAGACGTGATCGGCGGCGTAGCGGTACTGGTGACCGCCGACGACGGCGTCTCACCCCGGATCAGGCTCGACGCCGTCGGGCGCCACCGGGTGTCCTCGGGCGGCTCTGGTGCGCAGATCTTGCACGACCTGGCCGTGCGGCCGCTGGAGGCGATCGGTGCCCGGATGCGCGAGGTCGACGACTACGCCACCGAGCTGCACAACCCGGAGATCACCGAGCCGCAGGGCTCAGGAGACGTCGCGGCGCGCAACTACCGCACGATCGCGGCGCTGGCTGCCCGCCGCAAGGAGATCGCCCGCGATGAGATCGACTCATTCGTCGCGGAGCGGGGCATGCCGGGTTACGCCCCCACCCAGGGTCACCTGGCTTCGGCGGTGTGTTATCTGCCCCATGCCCTCCGGCGGCTCCAGGCAGGACCGGCCAGCCGGGTGTTGCTGCTGGCCAAGGGCAGCCTGTTCCTCGGGCGGATGAGCCAGCGGTCCGACGGTATGAGCATCCTGCTGGAACGCAACGGAGGATGAGTTGATGGGTGTGGTGGACGCGACGAAAGAGACCTTCGATGACCTTGTCGGCTCGGGTCTGGTGCTGGTTGACGTGTGGGCCGAAAGCTGCCGCCCGTGCGTAGCGTTGGCGCCGCACATGGCGAGCATCGCCAGCACGAATCCAGACCTGACCGTCGTCAAGCTGGATGCCAGCAAGGCGCGGCGGTTGTGCATGTCGCTGCAAGTACGTGGGCTGCCCACCATCCTGCTGTTCCAGGACGGCCAGGAGGTAGCTCGGATCGCCGACCCCAACCTCGTAGCAGGTCAGGTCGATATCTGGCTGGCCGCAGCGTTAGCCGAGTTACCAGCAAAGGAGGCGTGAATGTTCGACGGCAAGCAGGTCATCGTAATCGGTGAACGCGACGGGATCGCGGGACCGGCGATCGCGGCCTGTATCGAGGCGGCAGGTGCCTCCGTGGCCTACGTGGCCACCGAGTGCTTCGTTTGAACGGCTGCCGGGGCCATGGACCTGTCCACCCAGGAGACGATCAAGCGCCTGGCCGATCAGCATGGCGCTGACGCGCTGCTGGTCGTGCTCGGCGCGCCGGACGCAGAGAGCGCCGGGATCGCCGCCGAGACGGTGGTGCTCGGTGATCCGAGCTGGGCAGGACCATTGGCCGGGGTCCAGTTGGGCCTCCCCGTGTATCACATCCTCGAGGACGACCTGCGTACCGCTGTTCCTGCTGAAATGTGGGAGGACCAGGTCGGGTTGATGGTCGACGTGCTGGAGGTGGATGCCATCGCCGACGCGGTGCGGGAGTTCCGCGAGCAAGCGGCTGGCTGACCGGTCCGTAGACTCCCTGCGTGGTGCCGATCGATACCGATGCGCTGGCAGCGCTGCGGGCAGTTGAGACCGAGCTGGACCGTCGCTGGCCGGAGAGCCGGATCGAGCCGTCGCTGAGCCGGATCGCGGCGCTGGTCGACCTGCTCGGCATGCCGCAACGGTCCTACCCGGTGCTGCACATCGCCGGCACCAACGGCAAGACCTCAGTGGCGCGGATGCTGGATGCGCTGCTGCGCGAGATCGGGCTTCGGGTGGGTCGTTACACCAGCCCGCACCTGCAGCGCGTCACCGAGCGGATCGGCCTGCACGGTGAGCCGATCAGCCCGGAGCGTTACGTCGAGGCTTACCAGGACATCGAGCAGTATGTGACCTTGGTCGACGCCGGATCACCGGTCCCGGTGAGCAAGTTCGAGGTGCTGACCGGGATGGCCTTCGCGGCCTTCGCCGACGCGCCGGTGGACGCCGCGGTCGTGGAAGTCGGCCTCGGTGGCAGCTGGGATGCGACCAACGTCGCCGATGCCGCAGTGGCGGCGATCGCTCCGGTCGCGGTGGATCACGTCAACTACCTGGGCAGTGATATCGCGGGCATCGCCGCGGAGAAGGCCGGGATCATCAAGCCCGGTTCGGTGGCAGTGCTCGCTGAGCAGCTCCCCGAGGTGGCCCGGGTGATCGCGGCCCGCAGCGTCGAGGTGGGCGCGACGGTGGCCCGAGAGGGCATGGAGTTCGGTGTGCTGCACCGCGACATCGCCGTCGGTGGGCAGCAGGTGAGGTTGCAGGGTCTCGGCGGGGTGTACGACGAGATCTTCCTGCCGCTGCACGGCGAGCATCAGGCCCGCAACGCGGTGCTCGCGCTGGCCGCTGCCGAAGCGTTCTTCGGAGCAGGCGGGCACCGGTCGCTGGACCACGACGTGGTGCGTGCCGCCTTCGCGACGGTGACCGCGCCGGGACGGCTGGAGCGGGTCCGCTCGGCGCCATCGGTCTTGCTCGACGGCGCGCACAACCCGCATGGCGCGCGGGCCCTGGCGGCCGCCCTACGCGAGGAGTTCGGCTTTCGCAGGCTGGTCGCGGTGGTGGGAGTGATGCGCGACAAGGACGTCGCCGGCATCCTCGCGGAGCTGGAGCCGGTGGTCGACGAGGTCGTGGTCACCGCCAGTAGCTCACGGCGCGCGATGGACGTCGACAAGCTTGCCGCCGTGGCCCAGGAGGCGTTCGGCGAGCACCGGCTGCGGGTCGAGCCACGGCTGCCGGCGGCGATCGAGGCGGCCGTCGCCTCGGCCGAGGAGGTCGCCGCGGGTCAGAACCACATCTCGGGCGCGGGCGTGGTGATCACCGGCTCAGTGGCGATGATCGGCGAGGCCCGCACCCTGTTCGGCCGGCAACCGCAGTGAGCGATCCACTGCGGGGGCTGCGCGGCGTCTTTGCGGGCACCCTGGTGATGGAGGCGATCGTCGTCGGGCTGGCCCTGCTCGTCGTCGACCGGCTCGGCGGCGGGATAGGTGGCCCGGCCGGCTGGTACACCGCCGGCCTGGCGCTGGCGATGTTGATCGCCGCCGGTGCGCAGCGTCGCCGGTGGGGCTTGGGACTGGCCCTGATACTGCAGGTCGCGATGGTCGCCGGCTGGTTCGCCCACCCCGCGCTGGGCGGGCTCGGCATCCTGTTCGCCCTGGTCTGGGGCTACCTGCTGTACGTGCGTTGGGCGGTGGTGCGGCGGCTGAGGGCCTGACCGCGTTGCGGGCAGTGCCTTTTCCGGTAAGACACGGTAGTACTCTTACCGGGTGCGGATCACGAGCAAGGGCCAGATCACCATCCCCCAGCAGGTCCGGCGTGATCTGGGTCTTGAGCCCGGTGATGAAGTCGACGTCCTGGTCGACGGGGACAGCGCCCGAATTGTTCGGGTCCCGGGCGCGCCGACCCGCGGACGGCGTCTCGTCACCCGGTTACGTGGCACCGCGACCGCTCACCTCGACATGAGTACCGACGAGCTGATGGCGTTGCTGCGTGACGACGACTGAGGTCGCTACTCTCGTCGACTCGAACGTTCTGCTCGACGTCGTCCGGGAGGACCCGGTCTGGTTGCCCTGGTCTGCGGATACTCTTGCCCGAGTGGCCGACGAGGGGCCGCTGGTGATCAACTCGATCATCTACGCGGAGGTGTCGGCGACCTACGCCACGGTCGAAGAGGTCGATGCAGTGCTGGCCGACCCAGGGTTGGTCCGATCGGAGGTGCCCTGGCCGGCCGCCTACCTGGCCGGCCGCTGCCACGTCGAGTACCGGCGACGAGGTGGCGTGCGGGCCAGGACGCTGCCCGACTTCTTCATCGGAGCCCATGCTGCGGTATTGGGGATGCGGCTGCTCACCAGAGACCCCACCCGGTACCGCACGTACTTCCCCACCATCGAGATCATCGCACCGATGACCAGCCGCTAGGCTCCGGTCGCCCCAGCACGTCATCGCCATAAGGAGAATGAGCAGCAGTGAGCGAGCGCACATTGGTCCTGGTCAAGCCCGACGGTGTCAGCCGCGGCCTGATCGGCGAGGTGATCGCCAGGATCGAGCGCAAGGGGCTGACGCTGGCCGCGCTCGAACTGCGCACAGTTCCGCGCGAGCTGGCCGAGCAGCACTACGCCGAGCACGCCGACAAGCCGTTCTTCGGCTCACTGCTGGAGTTCATCACCTCCGGCGCCGTCGTCGCTGCCGTGGTCGAGGGCGAGCGGGCGGTCGCGGCCTTCCGGCAGCTGGCCGGGGGCACGGATCCGGTGGACAAGGCCGCCCCTGGCTCGATCCGCGGTGACCTGGCGTTGGAGACCCAGTCGAACCTGGTGCACGGGTCGGACTCGGTGGATTCGGCCAAGCGCGAGATCGCGCTGTGGTTTCCGGAGCTGTAGAAGGTTGCGGGGCTCTCCGGTCCACGGAGCCGTAGGTCTGTCGGCCGTGGCCGAAAACCTGCCGAAAACTGTCGGGGGCGCCGGGTAGCGTCGATCGCGTGTCCGACATAGGTGGCGCTCTCGTGCACGCCCGCGAGTTGCGCAAGCGGTTCGGCACGGTCGAGGCGGTGCGCGGAATCGACGTCGATGTCGGGGCCGCTGAGACGTTCGGTTTCCTGGGTCCCAACGGTGCGGGGAAGTCCTCGGCGATGCGCATGATCGCTTGCGTGTCCCCACGCAGCGCTGGTGAGCTGCGGGTGCTGGGGATGGACCCGGACACTGACGGGCCGCGGATCCGCGCGCGGCTCGGGGTGGTGCCGCAACAGGACAACCTGGACACCGAGCTGTCGGTTCGGGAGAACCTGCATATCTATGGGCGCTACTTCGGCATGTCCCGTGCCGCGGTGCGGGCCAAAGCCGCCGAGTTGCTGGACTTCACGCAGCTCACCGACCGGGCTGCCGACCCCGTCGATCTGCTGTCCGGGGGTATGAAGCGGCGGTTGACCATCGCCCGGTCGCTGGTCAACGACCCGGAGCTGATGCTGCTCGACGAGCCGACCACCGGGTTGGACCCGCAGGCCCGGCACCTGCTCTGGGACCGGCTGTTCCAGCTCAAGCAACAAGGTGTCACGCTGATCATCACGACGCATTACATGGACGAGGCCGAGCAGCTGTGCGACCGGCTCGTGGTGATGAACGGCGGGCTGATCGTTGCGGAAGGCTCGCCGGGCGAGCTGATCGCCCGGTACTCCACGCGCGAGGTACTGGAGCTGCGGTTCCGGCCTGGCGATCAACACAGCTGGCTCGATGCGGTGGACGACCTGGCCGACCGGATCGAGAAGCTACCCGACCGGCTGCTGCTCTACGTCGTCGATGGTGAGGCAGCGCTGTCCGCCGCGCACCAGCGTGGGGTGCGACCGGTGTCCAGCCTGGTCCGACGATCCACCCTGGAGGACGTGTTCCTCCGGCTCACCGGGCGATCGCTGGTGGACTGATGACCACGGTCGAGACTGTTCGTTGTACCGGTCGGGTGCTGCCCGGATGGCGGGCCGCGCTGCTCGTCGTCGAGGAGCGGTGGGTTTGGTACCGGCGCAATTGGCGGGCCACCGCCATCTCCAGCCTGCTGCAGCCGCTGTTGTTCCTGGCGGCTTTCGGCGTCGGCTTCGGCAGCTTGATCGACGCGAGTGACCGCGCGGCCCAGTTCACCGGCGGGGTCTCCTACCTGGCCTATCTCGCACCCGCCTTGCTGGTGATCGGCGCGATCCACACTGCCGCCTTCGAGTCGACCTACCCGATCCTGTCAGCATTCAAATGGCAGCGTACTTACTGGGGTGTCACCGCTACCCCGGTCACATCCGGACAGCTGGCGGGTGGGCAGCTCACCTGGATCGCGCTGCGTCTCACCTTGTCCGCTGCGGCGTACCTCCTGGTGGTCGCGCTGTTCGGGGTGATTCATGGGCCCGGGATGCTCGCCGCGCTGATCTTCGCGGTGTTATGCGGCATGGCGTTCAGCGCGCCGCTGGTAGCGTTCGCAGCCGCGCAGGAGGGCGAGGGCACCGCGTTCACCGCCGTGTTCCGGTTCGTGGTGGTGCCGATGACGCTGTTTTCGGGCACCTTCTTCCCGATCTCGCAGCTGCCCGGCGTGATCCAGCCACTGGCCTGGATCAGCCCGCTGTGGCACGGCACCGAGCTGGCCCGCGGCGCCGCGCTGGGCACCCTGGCGCTGTGGCCCGGGGTGGGGCATGTCGCTTATTTGACGGCGTTGCTACTGGCGGGAGTGCTGCTGTCACGGTGGCGGTACCGGGTCAGGTTGACCCGATGACTGCGGTGCGGGAGGCGTCGCCGGAGGTCGCCCCGGCGCGATTCGGGCTGCTGCTGCGAGTGCTGCCACCGGGGTTGTACGCCGGCCGGTCCCGAGCGGTCATCCTGCGGTCCTCGATTGCGTCGCGGAGTGTCTGGTTGGCGATCCTCTCCGGGTTCTTCGAACCACTGTTCTTCCTGGTGGCGATGGGGCAGGGGCTGGGCAGCCTGGTCGGCGCCGTGCCGGGGCCGGACGGGCAGCTCCTGAGTTATGCGGCGTTCATCGCGCCTGGCCTGCTGGCCGCGTCAGCGATGAATGGGGCGGTGTATGACGCGACGTTCGGTTTCTTCATGAAGCTCAAGTACGCGAAGCTCTACGACGCGATGCTCGCCACCCCGCTGGGGCCGGTGGATATCGCGCTGGGAGAGATCGGCTGGGCGCTGATCCGGGGCGGGATGTACTCGGCTGGCTTCCTGGTCGTGATGCTCGGTCTCGGACTGATCTCCTCGCCCTGGGCGTTGCTGGCCCTGCCGGCGGCGCTGTTCGTGGCGTTCGCTTTCGCGGCGGTCGGGATGGCTGCCACCTCGTTCATGCGCTCCTGGCAGGACTTCGATCTGGTACAGCTGGCGGTGCTGCCGATGTTCCTGTTCTCGGCGACCTTCTTTCCGCTGTCGGTGTATCCGCCCGCGCTGCAGTGGTTGGTGCAGGCGTTCCCCCTGTACCACGCGGTGGCCCTGATGCGCGGTCTCACTACCGGAGTGGTCGGCTGGTCGATGCTCGGCAACCTGGCGTATTTCGTGGTGATGGCCACCGTCGGTACCGTCGTGGCTTCCCGCCGCCTGCAGACGCTCCTCCTCCGGTAGTGGGCTCTTCAAGGACTACCAACCCGCCCCCGTGGCGCCCGTAACGGAGTCGATCCTTGAGACGGCCGGACGCCTGGTGTTGCGGGATCGCAGGGTGCCCCTGCCGATCCCGCAGTACCAGCTATGGGCGCCGGACGGCACGCTGGTGGCTCGGCTCGACGGCGCCTACCTGCGCGAGAAGGTTGCCCTGGAGTATGACGGGGCGGACCCGCACGGCCTGCCCGAAGCCGTATTCCGCGACCGCTGGCGGCAGAACGGCTTGCCCGAACTTGGCTGGACTGTGCTCCGCTTTACCTGGTGGGATGTGATGCGGGACCCTGATGGGGTGGCCGCGATAGTGCAGCGCACCCTACGTCGACGAGCGGCCTGAAGCCCAACCGCCAGAGTTGGTAGCTGTTAACGGCATCGGTGAGCCGGGTTGGTAGTCCTTGAAGGGCGGCCAACTACGCTGACCGCATGGTTGTTGAGTCGGTATTCGAGCAGCTGGAGCTGCTGCTGCTGCCCCGGGTCTCCAAGCCGGTGCAGTATGTCGGAGGCGAGCTCAACGCCACGGTGAAGGACTGGGACACCACCACGGTGCGCTGGGCACTGATGTACCCGGACGCCTACGAGGTCGGGCTGCCCAACCAGGGAATCATGATCCTCTACGAGGTGCTCAACGAGCAGCCCGACGTCCTCGCCGAGCGGACCTATGCGGTGTGGCCGGATCTCGAAAAACTGATGCGCGAGCACGGTGTGCCGCAGTTCACCGTGGAGTCGCACCGGCCGGTCGGCGCTTTCGACCTGCTCGGGGTCTCCTTCGCCACCGAACTCGGCTACACCAACCTGCTCACCGCGCTGGACCTCGCCGGGATCCCGCTGCACGCAAGAGAGCGCACCGCGGACCATCCTGTCGTCATCGCCGGGGGGCATGCCGCGTTCAACCCAGAGCCGATCGCCGACTTCATCGATGCCGCGGTGCTGGGAGACGGCGAGGAGGCCGTCGGTGAGATCACCGCGATCGTGCGGGACTGGAAGGCGCAAGGTCGCCCAGGAGGCCGCCGGGAATTACTGGGTCGGCTGGCCGAGGTCGATGGCGTCTACCTGCCGGGCTGCTACCACGTCAGCTACCTGCCCGACGGCCGGATAGGGGACGTCGCCAGCGGCGGGCGGGCCCCACAACGAGTAGCCAAACGCACCACGATGGACCTCGACGAATGGCCCTACCCCAAGCAGCCGCTGGTGCCGATCGCGGAGAGCGTGCACGAGCGGATGAGTGTGGAGATCTTTCGCGGCTGCACTCGCGGCTGCCGGTTCTGCCAGGCCGGGATGATCACCCGCCCGGTGCGGGAGCGGTCCGCCGAGGGCATCGGGGAGATGGTCCAACGCGGTGTGCAGGCCAGCGGGTTCAGCGAGGTGGGGCTGCTGTCACTGTCCAGCGCGGACCACTCCGAGATCGGTGAGATCACCAAGGGTTTGGCCGACCGGTACGAGGGCACCGGAACCAGCCTGAGCCTGCCGTCAACCCGGGTGGACGCGTTCAACATCGACCTCGCCAACGAGATATCCCGCAATGGCCGTCGCTCCGGCTTGACGTTCGCCCCCGAGGGCGGCTCCGAGCGAATCCGCCGGGTGATCAACAAGATGGTGTCTGAAGAAGACCTCATCCGCACCGTCTCCACCGCGTTCGGCGCGGGATGGCGGCAGGTGAAGTTGTATTTCATGTGCGGCCTGCCCACTGAAACCGACGACGACGTGGTGCAGATCGCCCAGATGGCGCACAACGTGATCAGGGCTGGCCGGGAGGCCAGCGGCAGTAAGGACATCCGGTGCACGATCTCGATCGGCGCTTTCGTGCCCAAGCCGCACACCCCGTTCCAGTGGGTCGCCCAGGAGCATCCTGACGTTGTCGACCACCGGCTCAGGAAACTCCGCGCGGAGATCAATAGTGATCGCAAGATCGGCCGCAATGTCGGCATGCGCTATCACGACGGCAAGCCCGCGCTGATCGAAGGCCTGCTCTCCCGTGGAGATCGCCGAGTCGGCCGGGTGATCGAACGGGTCTGGCGCGACGGCGGCCGGTTCGACGGCTGGAGCGAGCACTTCAGCTACGACCGGTGGGTCGCCGCCTGCGCCGAAGAGCTCACCCCGCTGGGCGTATCACTGGCGTGGTTCACCACCCGCGAACGCGGACGTGACGAGGTGCTGCCCTGGGACCACCTGGACTCCGGTCTGGACAAGGAGTGGCTCTGGGACGACTGGCAGGACGCGCTGGCCGGCCGCGAACAGGACGACTGCCGGTGGACCCCATGCTTCGATTGTGGGGTCTGCCCGTCGATGGGTACCGACATCCAGGTCGGACCCAGCGACCGGCAGCTGCTACCGATCAGTCCCGTCGGCCAGCGAGCCTCGGTCGGCCACTGAACCCCGCTGCGCGGTCACTGCCCTCAGCGCGTCTACCAGGCCATGACCGTAGAACCCGTTGTCGGTACCGCCCGCGCACGCGGCGTCTGGGTCGTCATGCCCGGGCTTGCCATACACCGGGCACGGTAGCGGGTCGGCCTGCTGGCGCAGCAGGGTGGCCAACTCCGCGGGACGGGCCTCAGACTGGGAGGAGGCGAGCAGTGCGGCCACCCCGGAGGCATGAGGTGCTGCCATGGACGTGCCGCACGCGTAGTCGTACCCGCCGGGGATGGTGGACAACACACACCCACTGGGCGACACCTCCGGCTGCTGCGTCAAGTCCCCGCCCGGGGCGGTCACCGCGACCACACCCAGCCCGTAGGAGCTGTATTCCGACTTGACCCGCTGCGCGCCGACAGCGGACACCGCGACCACGCCGGGCAGCTCGGCTGGCAGCACATCGCAGTGATTGTCCACCGGGCGCGGCTGCGGGTCAGGTGTGTTGTTCGGGCTGCGCACGTCTTGCCGGGGATCAGCCAGGTCCATCCGCTCATTGCCGGCGGCGGCGACGTTGAGCACCCCATGGGCCGTCGCGTACTGAACAGCACGCCGGACGGCCTCGTGGGCCACCGCCTGACCTGGCACATTGGAACAGGTCAGCAACCACGGGTCGACGAAGAAGCTGCTGCTGGTGATCCGCATGTGCTGCCGGGCGGCCCACATGAAGCCACAGACGGCGTACTCGGGGTAGATGAACCCGTCGTCGTCCACCACCTTCACCGAGGCCAGCCGAACCCCGGGCGCCACCCCGGTGACGCCGCGCCCATCGTCGGCCGCGGCGATCGTCCCGGACACGTGGGTGCCGTGCGCAGAGGAACTCGGGCTCCACGCACCGGGCGCCTGGTCGGGCTTGCCGGACAAGCAGCCCGCCGAGCGGGCGGGGTCGACAGCGGTGGCCAGGTCGGGGTGCGTCGCGTCGACTCCGGAGTCCAGCACCCCGACGAGCACCTCTGGGCTACCCCGGTTGATCGTCCTGGCCTGTGGGGCATGGATCAGCTCCATGCCCCACTGCTCGGCTGAACGGTCGATGCCCAGTGTCTGCGCCGCCGCGGGAAGCCGATCCCCGGTGCGTGGGACGGTTGTGACCTTCTCTTTCGGGTTGGCGAGCTGCGTGCGCTGCGGCGCGGCGAGCGCCTCGGCCTGCGCGCTGTAGGCACGGGCGGCACCGAATCGGGCGGCGAACCCCGGCTCGGCGGAGGTGACGACCGCGACCCCGATCTGCGGGTAATAGGCGATGCTGGTGCCGCAGGCCGCCCGGATCGCCCGCTCCGCTCGCGGCTCGGGCGTCCCGACGTCGAACAGCGTGACGTAGCGCAGCAGCGGGCCGTCCGCAGCGCAGTCCGGTGGCTGGGCCGGCAACGCGGGTGCGGCGTGGGCGATGACGGGGGCCGGCGACCCGGGCAGCGCGAACACAGCCCCGACGACCGCGGCGATCCGCAGCAGACGGAGCAACACCCGCAGCCTCCAGATGGACAGGCGGACTGGACGCCTGACCGTAGTGAGGTGCGCCGGGGGATGACAAGCCAGCCGTGAGTGGCCAGCCGTGAGTGGCATTGCGTGCTAGAACACCGTTACCCGCTCACGAGAGGCTTCGATGCGCCCCAACCCCTCCGCCGCCCCGGTCTGCAAGGTGCGGCTGCGCTACGCCAAGCGTGGAAAGCTGCGGTTCACCTCGCACCGCGACGTCGCCAGGGCCTTCGAACGGGCGCTACGGCGGGCCGGCCTCCCGATGGCCTACTCGCAGGGCTACAGCCCGCATCCGAAGGTCTCCTGGATGGGTGCCGCGCCCACCGGGGTGGCCAGTGAGGCGGAGTACCTCGAGATCCAGCTCGTTGACCACGTCGATCCCGAGCTGGTCCGTGCCGCGCTGGATGCGGCTTTGCCGGAGGGGCTCGCGGTGCTCGAGGGGGTCCTGGCCGGTCCCGGCGGACTCGCCGAGCGGATCGAGGCCAGCAGGTGGTGCATCGAGGTCCCCGGGCTGCACAGTGAGCAGCTCCGGCAGGCCGCCCAGGCGCTGCTCGCCGTCCCGGAACTGCTGGTCGAACGCGTCATCAAGGACGGACGGCGATCGCTGGACGCACGGGCTGCGATCGTCTCGCTGGAGGTTGAGGATTTTCCCGCGCTGGCGCCTATGCTCGATCCGCCCACCACGTGTGGGATACTGACAGCGGTTGTACGGCAGGTTAACCCTGCGGTCCGACCCGACGATGTGCTGAGCGCGCTCGGCGTCGTCGCCGGACTCCCGCTGTCGGTGCCCGCGAAAGCGATCCGGATGGCGCAAGGTCGGCTCGACGACGACGGGGATCTCGTCGACCCGCTCGCTGCAGACCGGGCATTCGCCCGGACGGTGGTGGCGGGGTGCGATGGCGGGCCGGATCAGCACGATGTCGCGGGACACGCCGGTTGACCGCTCCGGACCGCGGAGCTGCCGGTGGAACACAGGATTGCCGTCGCCGGACTCGGCGGCGGATGACGCATAGGGCCCCTGCGCGGCCGCGTCCCGAAATCTGGGACGCGCCCGGGGGCTGGAGGAGCTGAATGGCGAACACGACAACGCCCGCCGGAGGCATTGGCGGGCGAACAGACACATCCACGACCAGCGGGCCCGGCGGGGCTGACCTTGCTGCTTCCCTGCCGGACAGGCTGCGTGTGCACGCCTTGGCCAAGCTGCTCTCGGTGAGCAGCAAGGAAGTCATGGCCGCGCTGACCGACCTCGGCATCGCGATCCGCAGCCCGCAGTCCAGCATCGACCGGGGGACCGCGTTGCGGGCGGTGCAGGTGCTGCTGCCGGATCCCGAATCCGACACTGTGGAAACCGACCAGATCGACCTGCGAGCCGGCGAGGTGGAAGACCGGGTCGCACCTGGGGTGCCACTGGCGCCGGTGTTCAACGCGGCGGCACCGGTGTTCCTGCCGCCGGTCTCGACGCCGGTGGCCGCCGACGAGCCCGACGACTCCGACGAGCAGGGCGAGGGCGAGGCGGAGGCCGACGGAGCTGGCCGGCGCCGACGGCGACGCGGCCGGCGGGGTCGGGGGCGGGGCAAGACCAGCGAAGACACCGAGGACGGCTCGATCGAGCAAGACGACGACAACGGCGAGTCCGACAGTGGCGACTCCGCGGAGCAGGAGGGCGAGGATCGCCCGACCGAGGAATCCGGTGACGGTGGGGGTAGGCGCCGCCGTCGCCGCAGACGCCGTCGAGACGGTGGCGACGATGAAGCTGCCGCCCGCGAGGACGACCCGCCGGACACCGTGGTGCATGTCCGGGAGACCACGGACCGCCCGGCGGCCGAGGACGAGGTGCAGGCAATCCGCGGCTCCACCCGTCTGGAGGCCAAGAGGCAGCGGCGACGGGATGGCCGGGAGGCCGGCAGGCGGCGGGCTCCGATCCTGTCCGAGTCGGAGTTCCTCACCCGGCGGGAGGCCGTCGAGCGCACCATGGTCGTGCGTGAGCACCCTGAGCGCACCCAGATCGCGGTGCTCGAGGACGACGTCCTGGTGGAGCACTTCGTCACTGCGTCGGGCTCTGGATCATTGGTCGGCAACGTCTATCTCGGCAGGGTGCAGAACGTGCTGCCCTCGATGGAAGCCGCTTTCGTGGACATCGGACGGGGCCGCAACGCAGTGCTCTACGCCGGCGAGGTGGACTGGGACGCCGCCGGACTCGAAGGCAAGGCGCGCCGCATCGAGCAGGCCCTGTCCAGCGGTGACAGCGTTCTCGTGCAGGTCACGAAGGACCCGGTGGGTCATAAGGGCGCACGGCTGACCACCCAGATCAGCTTGCCCGGCCGGTTCCTGGTGTACGTGCCGGGCGGCCGGGCTACCGGGATCAGCCGCAAGCTGCCCGATACCGAGCGCAAGCGCCTCAAGGAGGTGCTCAAGCGGATCGTCCCCGAGGACGCCGGCGTCATCATCCGGACCGCCTCGGAAGGTGTCAGCGAGGAGGAACTGGCTCGCGACGTCCGCCGGTTGCAGGCTCAATGGGAGGTCATCCAGAACCGCTCCAGTACTTCCGCCGCCAGTTCCGGGAGCAAGGTCAAAGCACCGGAGCTGCTCTACGAGGAGCCCGACCTGCTGGTGAAGGTGGTGCGGGACCTGTTCACCGAGGACTTCCGCGAACTCGTTGTCCAGGGCGACGACGCCTGGGACACCGTGGAGGGCTACGTCAAACATGTGGCCCCGGACCTGATGACACGGGTGCGGAGGTATACCGGTGCCAGCGACGTGTTCGCCGAGTTCCGGATCGACGAGCAGATCACCAAGGCGCTGGACCGCAAGGTGTGGCTGCCGTCGGGTGGTTACCTGATCATCGACCGCACTGAGGCGATGACCGTGATCGACGTCAACACCGGCAAGTTCACCGGGTCGGGCGGCAACCTCGAAGAGACCGTCACGCGCAATAACCTCGAAGCCGCCGAGGAGATCATCAGGCAGCTCCGGCTGCGTGACATCGGCGGGATCATCGTGATCGACTTCATCGACATGGTGCTCGAGTCGAACCGCGACCTCGTGCTACGTCGGCTGACCGAATGCCTGGGCCGGGATCGCACCCGTCACCAGGTTGCCGAGGTCACCTCGCTGGGCCTGGTCCAGATGACCAGGAAGAAGGTCGGCACCGGGCTCCTGGAGGCGTATTCCACCACCTGTGAGCACTGCAAGGGCCGCGGCGTGCTGGTGTCCGCGGAGCCGGTGAACGTTCGAAGTCAAGGGGTTCCGGCGCCGGCCGGGCCGCCATCCAAAGCCAAGGACTCCGGCGGCGTGAACGGCCGTCGCGCGCGGCCCCGTGGAGGTGGGTCGGGAGGCGATCCTGGGACATCGGAGCAGGAGACATCGGAGCAGGGAAGCGCCGAAGCCCTGCCCGCTGGAGAGGTCGCACCACTGTCTCCCACAGCGGATTCGTCGGAGCCCGCGTCGGAGACCAGTTCGGTGGCCGCATCGGGAACCACGTCGGGCGATGCCGCTCATAACGTCCCAGTGACGGCTCCTTCGGCGACCGATGCTCCGGGGGCGTCTGCGCAGCCTGCGGCGCGCACTGCCACGCGTCGCCGCCGGGCTGCCTCGCGACCTGCCGGGCCGCCCGCCCCAGATCTGCCGGAGGGTGTCGACTCGTCCGTCCCGGTCCTCCGCGAGAACGCACACGAGGTGAGCACCCCGGTTTGACCGGGTCGGATGGCGGGCCGTACCCTCATTGGCGGCCCGCCTGATCGGCGGGCCTAGGTTTGTGTACGCAGGTTTGGGCACACAGCGTCGTCCGGCATGGTGTTGTCCGACACAGCGTCAGTCCGATTCAGTCCGATTCAGTCGAACAGCAGGAGCCCCACCCGATGTACGCGATCGTGAAGAGCGGCGGCAAGCAGTACAAAGTGGCCGTCGGGGACATCGTCGAGGTGGAGAAACTCGAGGGCGTGCCCGGGACCGAGGTCAGCTTCCCCGCCGTGCTGCTCGTGGACGGCTCCGAGGTAACCACCGATGGCACTGCCCTTGGCGCGGCCTCGGTCAGCGGCAAGGTCATCGCGCAGGCCAAGGGCCCCAAGATCCGGATCCACAAGTTCAAGAACAAGACTGGTTACCACAAGCGCCAGGGTCACCGTCAGCAGCTGACCCGCGTCGAGGTCACCGGCATCTCCCGGTGACTTCTGGATCACCGTGACCTTGGGAGGTTGAGCACCGATGGCACACAAGAAGGGCGCGTCCAGCTCCCGGAACGGCCGTGATTCCAACGCCCAGCGGCTTGGGGTGAAGCGGTTCGGCGGGCAGGCGGTCAACGCCGGCGAGATCCTCATCCGTCAGCGCGGCACCAAGTTCCACCCGGGCGTGCACGTCGGCCGCGGTGGCGACGACACCCTGTTCGCACTCGAGGCGGGTTCGGTGCAGTTCAGCACCAAGCGTGGGCGCAAGATGGTCAACATCGTCCCGGCCGAGGCCTGATCCCGGCCCACACAGCGAGCTCCCCACGAGGGGCGGGACCGGCGAGATGACCGGCCCGCCCCTCGTCGGCGTTGCGGTATCGATTGACATCAAGTTGAGGAGGTGCGGAGGTGTCCCGCTTCGTGGACCGTGCGGCGATTCACGTCGCTGCGGGCGACGGCGGTCACGGCTGTGCCTCGGTGCACCGGGAGAAGTTCAAGCCCCTGGGTGGGCCCGACGGGGGCAATGGTGGGCGCGGCGGCGATGTGGTGCTGGTGGTGGATCCAGGGGTGCACACCCTGCTCGACTTCCACTACCGCTCCCAGGCCAGCGCCACGGGCGGCAAGCAGGGACAGGGCGGTAACCGCAACGGCGCGGTGGGGGAGGACCTCGTGCTGCGGGTGCCGGACGGCACCGTGGTGCTCACTCCCGATGGCGACGTGCTGGCCGACCTGGTGGGCGCCGGAACCCGGTTCGTCGCCGCGAGCGGCGGGCCGGGCGGGCTGGGCAACGCAGCGTTGGCCTCCAGGGCCCGTAAGGCGCCGGGCTTCGCCCTGCTCGGCGAGCCAGGCGAGACCCGTGATCTGGTGCTGGAACTGAAGTCGGTGGCCGATGTCGGGCTCGTCGGCTTTCCGTCGGCGGGTAAGTCCTCTCTGGTCTCGGTGCTCTCTGCGGCCCGCCCCAAGATCGCCGACTACCCGTTCACGACCCTGGTGCCCAATCTTGGCGTGGTGACTGCGGGTGAGACGATCTTCACCGTCGCCGACGTCCCCGGCCTGATCCCCGGCGCCAGCCAGGGCAAGGGGCTGGGGCTGGAGTTCCTGCGGCACATCGAACGCTGCGCAGTGCTGGTGCACGTCGTGGACTGCGCGACCGTCGAGCCCGGGCGCGACCCACTGTCCGATGTGGACGCGCTGGAGCGTGAGCTGGCCGCCTACACCCCATTGCTGGGCGGTGAACTGGCGTCGCGGCCGCGGCTGGTGGTGCTCAACAAGATCGACGTGCCGGACGCCCGGGAGCTGGCCGAGATGGTGGGTCCCGAGCTTGCAGCCCGCGGGCTGCCGGTGTATTGCGTGTCCACGGTGACCACCGAGGGTCTGCGGGAGCTCACCTTCGCTCTCGGCACCACGGTGCGCCAGCACCGATCCGATCAGCCGCCGCCCGAGCCCACCCGGGTGGTGCTGCGCCCCTCAGCGGTCGACGAGTCCGGTTTCGAGATCGCGGCCGACCCCGATCAGCCCGAGGGGTTCATCGTCCGTGGCGCGCGACCGCAGCGGTGGGTGCGTCAAACGAACTTCGACAACGCCGAGGCCGTCGGTTACCTGGCCGATCGGCTGGCCCGGCTCGGTGTCGAGGACGCCCTGGCCCGCGCCGGTGCCCGTGCCGGGTGCCCGGTCACCATCGGCGACGTCACCTTCGACTGGGAACCGTCCACCCCGGCCGGCGCGGCCGCGGTACGCCTGGGCGGGCGGGGGACGGATTGGCGGTTGGACGACGACGAGCGCGTGAGCGCCGCCCAGCGCAAGGCCGCCCGGAGCACCAGGCGCGAGCCGGTCGCCGATGGTGCGGTGGAGCAGGAGTGAGCCCTACTCGCCACGCTGTGGCGCAGGCACGGCACCTGGTGGTCAAGGTCGGCTCGTCCTCGCTCACCACGGCGGCCGGCGGGCTGGACCGGGCCAGGCTGGACACCCTGGTCGACGCGCTCGCTGCCCGCGTCGCGGCTGGAACTCACCTGGTGCTGGTGTCCTCCGGTGCCATCGCTGCCGGGCTGGCGCCGCTAGGGCTGCGCCGCCGGCCCCGCGATCTGGCCACCCAGCAGGCAGCCGCCAGCGTCGGGCAGCTGGCACTGGCGCATGCCTATGCCGAGTCCTGGGGGCGGCATGGCCACACCGTCGGGCAGGTGCTGCTGACCTCCGACGATATGGTTCGCCGCGCGCACTACCGCAACGCCCAGCGCACCTTCGCCCGGTTACGCGGGCTGGGCGTGGTGCCGGTGGTCAACGAGAACGACACGGTGGCCACCGACGAGATCCGGTTCGGCGACAACGACCGGCTGGCTGCCCTGGTGGCACACCTGGTCGGGGCGGACGCCTTGGTCCTGCTCTCCGATGTCGGCGGGCTCTACGACGGTGACCCTCGACGCGGTGCGGCCTGTCTGGTTCCCGAGGTGTTCAGCCCCGCCGATGTGCACGGCGTCCGGGTCGGCAACCGCGGTGCGCTGGGAACCGGGGGAATGGCCTCCAAACTCGACGCCGCGACGGTGGCCTCACAAGCCGGTGTGCCGGTGCTGCTGGCCGCTGCCACGCAGGTCGGGCGAGCGTTGGGCCCGGCCGACGTCGGTACTGCGTTCGCGCCGACCGGGGCGCGGCTGTCCGCCCGCCGGTTCTGGCTGCGCCACGCAGCTGGTGCAGCCGGCCGGCTACGGCTCGATGACGGGGCGGTGAGCGCGGTGGTGCATCGCCGGCGTTCGTTGCTCGCCGCCGGCATTATCGGCGTCGAGGGTGACTTCGGGGCGGGTGACGTGGTGGAGTTGATCGACGGACAGGGTGTGGTGGTCGCCCGGGGGATGGTCGGGTTCGACGCCACCGAGCTGCCCGAGCTGATCGGCCGCTCCACCCGTGATCTGCCTCCCGAACTGCGCCGCGAGGTCGTGCACGCCGATGACCTAGTGCCCGTGTAACCCCTCTCTCCCGGCGTGTCCGGCTTTGGTGCCCGGTGTGTCCCGCTCCCGTGTCCGGCGTGTCCGCACGTGGTGCTCAGCTTGCGGCGCATTGCGTGACGACACACCGGGCACGGGAGCGGGACACACCGGCACGGGAGCGCGACACACCGGGCACTAAAACCGGACACGCCCGGAAGTACTGGGAGTGGCTGTGCGCCGTAGGCTCGAGAGCCGTGCAGCTCCGAACGACCACTGAGGTTCGAATGGTTACTGAGGCGTCCACCGAGTCGGCGGCCGACGTTGTCGCCGGGTGCGCGCGGCAGGCGCAACGCGCCGCTCCCACCCTGGCTACCGCGTCCGACGAGGCGATCGGCGCCGCGCTGCACGCCATGGCGCACCGGCTGGCCGGCTCCGCCACCGAGGTGCTTGCGGCGAACTCCGCCGATATCGCCGCAGCCGAGCAGTCGGGGATGACCCAGGCGCTGATCGACCGGCTGCGCCTGGGTACGACCCGGCTGACCGAGATGGCCGATCAGCTCGCCCTGCTTGCCGAGGTCCCGTTCCCCGCGCGGGACCGGGTGTTGGAAGATCGTCCGGACGGGCTGCGGCTGATCGAGCGCCGCCGCCCGGTAGGAGTAGTGGGCGCCACCTTCGAGGCCCGGCCCAATGTCACCGTCGACGTCGCCTCGCAGCTGGTGAAGTCCCGCAACGCCGGGGTGCTGCGGACCGGGTCGGCGGCACTGCGCTCCGCGTTGGCGCTGCGTGAGCAGGTCATCGCGCCCGCGCTGGCCGACGCCGGGTTGGACCCGGCCGCCGTGCAACTGGTGCCTGACCCACGCCGGGACTGCGCCGTGGCCCTGGTTCAGCAGCCCGAGCTGATTCCGCTGGTCATCGTACGGGGCAGTGGAGAGACCACCAGCACGCTGGCCGCCGAGGGGGCCCGCCATGGGGTGCGGGTGTTGGCCCACGCCGCCGGCGGTGGGGTGCTCTACGTCGACGCCGCGGCCGACCCCGGACTGGCCGTTGACCTGCTGGTGGCCGGGCTGGACCGGCTGGGTGTCTGCAACCGGGTCAACCTCCTGCTGGTGGCCGACAGCGCCCCCGACCAGTTGTATGACGCGCTACTCGAGGCCGCCCGGCAGCGCGGGATAGCGCTGTCGCTACCGCCGCACGATCACCCGCTCGGGCACGAGTGGGCGCTGGACACCGGCCGGGAGGCGACGCTGACCGTGAGCCGGGTCACCGGTCCGGCGCATGCCGCCCAGGTTGCCAACGAGGAAACCTCCGGACTGGCCGCCACTATCGTCACCAGCGACGAGGCCGCCGCGCGCGGATTCCTGGACAGCTACGCCGGCACCGGGGCGTTCTGGAACGCCAGTACCCGGCTGCTCGACGGGTTCAAGCTACGGAGGGTTCCTGAGACCGGGATCAACGTCGATCGGGTGCCCGGACCTCGCGGCCCAGTCACCTTCGCGGACCTGTACCTGCGACAGTTCGTGGTCGTCCCTGCGCGCTGACGGGTCAATTGGTATCCTGAAAGGCTTACCCGAACCGTTTCACGGTGCAAACCGAAGATCGAGTGTGGAGCCCATGACCCCCGTTAGCGACAAGTTCGGACGCCCGCTGCGAGACCTGCGAATTTCGGTGACCGACCGGTGCAACTTCCGCTGCTGCTACTGCATGCCGCGCGACGTGTTCGGGACCGATTTTCCGTTCATGGACCACTCGGAGCTGCTCTCGTTCGAGGAGATCGGGCGGCTCGGGGCGGTCTTCGCCCGGCTGGGTGTCAGGAAGCTGCGGCTCACCGGTGGGGAGCCCCTGCTCCGGCACGGCATCGAGCGACTTGTCGAGCAGCTGGTCGGCATCGAGGGCGTGGACGACGTGGCCCTGACGACTAACGGGTCGCTGCTGGCCGCAAAGGCGCAAGCGCTTCGGGATGCCGGGCTCAGGCGGGTCACGGTCAGCCTGGACTCACTCGACGAGCCGACGTTTCGGGCCATCAGCGACGTGAAGATCCCGCTGGACCGGGTTATCAAGGGCATTGCGGCCGCTGCTGACGCCGGCCTGACCCCCGTGAAGGTCAACACAGTGGTCAAGCGCGGCATGAACGACGGCCAGGGCATTGTCGACCTCGCCGGTTTCGGGCGCGAGCACGGCTACGTCGTCCGCTTCATCGAGTTCATGGATGTCGGCGCCACCAACGGCTGGCGGATGGAAGACGTCGTCCCGGCGGACGAGGTCATCGAGTGCATCAACGCCGTCTGGCCGATCGAACCGCTGGAACCCACGTACGTCGGTGAGGTGGCCACCCGGTACCGCTACCTCGACGGGGGTGGCGAGGTCGGCGTGATCGCCTCGATCACCAAGCCGTTCTGCCGCACCTGCTCCCGGGCTCGACTGTCCGCCAAGGGCGAGTTGTACACCTGTCTGTTCTCCGGTGCCGGCCACGACCTCCGCGCGCTGCTGCGCAGCGGCTGCAGCGACGACGAACTCCACACCGTGATCAGCGGTATCTGGCAGGGTCGGACCGACCGCTACTCGGCGCAGCGAACGACCGAGACGGCCGGACTCGCCAAGGTGGAGATGAGCTATATCGGGGGCTGACGCTTCGGCGTCCCCGCCAGCGGTCCGGTTAGGTGGTCCTGCGGATGAGCCTGAGGTAGCCGACGGCGACAAGGACGGCCACTGCCCAGACGAGGGCTTGAAGTATCCAAGCGGACGCGGTGAAAGCTGCCCCGAGAGGGTTGGAGGTGTCAAAATCACAGCGGTTGCCGATGCCCGTGGGGGCTAGCGGCAGGCTGTGGTCGATACCCATTCCGATCTGTTCGAGCATTGAGCATGGCGAGTTGGGATTGTCGGCCTGGCTGGTGGTTGCGGTGACGTAGCGGCCTGGCCCAACGGACGTGTGCCCGGCGGCGATACCCAATCCGGCCGCAATCAGGAGCACCACCAGGAGGGCGACGACGATGCGGCCGCTGCGGTAGCCGTACCCGGCGAGCACTCCCCACAGCCGGTGCCCCCCTTTGACCAGCCGTCCACCGAGCTCACCACGATCATGAAGGTCCCGTTGCTGGGCGATGAGGACATCCCGGGCGGTGGACTCGCGGCCAGCGGCTTTCAGCACGGCGGCAAGCTGCTGGTAGGGCTGGGGCCGATAGTCATGGGTGTGATGGGTGATCAGGTGCAGCCACTCGTGCCAGCCAACCGTATGCAGTGACGTGTAGACGAGGCCGGACAGTGCCAGCCGACGCTCCGGTGTGGCGCAGGTCGACCCGTGTGCAGTGCCGTGCGGGCAGATGACCTGTGCAGGCAAGAACAGGTGCTTGGCCTCGGCGTCCTCCAGATCGAGGACAGGCCCAGCCGGGTTGGTCAGCATTGCGCCGTTGAGATTGAGTTGGCCGCTGATCTGGGCGTCGGGTAGCCGCACGGCGCCGTCGGTGCTGTGTCCGGTGGCGGTGAAGCCCTCGGCGAACATGTCGCTGCCGACCTGGAGGTGGTCGCCGATGAGGGCACGGCCTGCTTGGTTGGTCACCTTGGCGCCGTTGAGGTTGAGTTGGCCGCTGATCTGCGCGTCCGACAGCCGCACGGCACTGTCGGTGCTGTGTCCGGTGGCGGTGAGATCCTCGGCGAACATGTCGCTGCCGACTTGGAGGTGGTCGCCGATGAGGGCCGGGCCGGCGTAGTTGGTCAGCTCCGCGCCGTCCAGGTTGAGTTGGCCTCCGATGCGAGCGCCTGGCAGCCGTACCGCGCCGCGTGCGCAGTGTCCGGTGGCGGTGAATCCTTCGGCGAGGACCAGCCCACCATCGACGTGGATCCCGTCGCCGATGAGGGCTGGGCCGGCTTGGTTGGCCAACTCGGCGCCGTTGAGGTTGAGTTG
>JBOHGH010000073.1:0-23608 GCA_050699975.1 Pseudonocardiaceae bacterium
TACAACCCCCTGCTACCCGACCATCACGGACAGTCACGCAACCAAATGAACCATCACCCCCTCGTCAACCCGCCACGCCGGAACCAGCCCACTTGATCACCAAACCCACTTGATACAGCGAGGAGCCTCATTTGGCCTCTATCGCGGAGTCGCTCCCAGCTTAACTATATCGTTCTGTAGGTACTGATTGACTGACAACAGCCACTGCCGCACGTTCGGCCAGCGATCCACTTCTTCGCCAGCTAGCCACAAGACAGGGTGCCCCCCGTCCGTCTCAGGACCGCTCATCCACAACGCGAAGACATCGGTCACCGACTCGCCAACCGCGATTGATAGCAACTCGCCGTGTGGCGGGAAGTCACTCGGCACCGGTCCTTCTGAGTAGTAAAGACCGAGCAGCTCCTGGCCCTTCTGCCACAGCGGCCCCGTACCCAGCTCATCGGTGCTCAGCAGGTCGGTGTAGGTGAAGAAAAAGGGCCAGCCGTTGGTGTGACCGAGCAGGTCGCGGTGCTGGTCATCGAGCTTGACGCCAAGCCGCTGCTCGGCCTCGGCCAGCTTCTCCTCAGTCGCCCCCAGGTGCGGGATGGTGAAAGGGCTAAGGTCAGGCTCTAGCTCGCTGAGCTGTTGGCGCAGCGTGGCCGAGAAGCCGATAAGCTCAGGCCAATCGGTCGGACGGGCTTCATCACCTGATGGCGTCTGTGGGCTATTCATTGGTTACTATTCCACATCTACTCTCGCGGTTCGCCGAGCCGGAACTTGCTCGGTTTGAACCCTACCGGATAGTTCTGTGCCTGGCGACCAAGCGATGCGTTGACGCGGCTTGTCTGATCGTGCCATTCGTAGGCGTCGGACCGACCGGTCCAGGTGGAGTCGGGTGCGTGACCGGCTTGGCCTTGGTATGGCGTGTCGGCCCGTTCGGCGCGCTGCTTCTCGGCATGGGCAGCCTTGTTGGAGTCTCGCCGCAGATCGCCCTTGGTCGAAACACGTCCGGACGTGGACAGTCGCCCTTCTTTACGGGCGCGTTCACTGGCTTCGATGTAGCGGCGCACCTGCGCCTGCTCTTCGGGTGTCCAGCTCTTCCGGTAATAGAACTCGACCGGGCCGTCCCCTCGCCGGAGCATCTGACGCAGCTTGGTGACGAGATCGTCCAGGTAGCGGCGGAGCCCTTTGATTATTTTTTCGAAGATCTCGCCCGCTTCGTGCTTGAGCTTAGGGATGATGGTCTTGACTATCTTCTCGATCAGCTCCTGGATGATCTCCCGGATCGCGATCCGCGCCGCTTGTATCGCGCCGGCTCCGGCCAGCGTGGACAGCCCTGCGGTGAAGATCGCGCTGGCCACCGAGGCGATGACCGCGGCGGCGGCAATGCCCAGCTGGGTGATGGTGGCAGTCTTCATGGCGAAGACCGCCTTACCGAACAGGTCCAACGCCTCCGAAACCACCCGCGCCGCGTCGGCGGCGTGGCGAAGGTCGCCGTGGCCACCCAACTCCCGCCAATGACCTTCGAACGCGGTGATCGCCGCGCCCCGGTTGTGCTCTATTGCCTCCCGACAGGCACGCTCAGCGTCGGCGATGACGCGTTCGACGTCGCCCGCGTAGTCCTCCCAGGCCCGACTGCATTCGAAGATCTTGTCCTCGTCGGCCTGCGGCCAGTTGAAGCCCAATATGTCCATGACCTCAACTAGCTCGCCGGGCAGCATAGTGCTCATAGCGCCGCCCCCACGTTCCCGAACTCGGTCGCAGCGTCCTGGTCGGTCTGCTGGGTGTTGCGCGCCATCGCCGCAAGACCATCAGCGGTGCCCCGCACTCCCGCTGTCAACGTGTTCAAGGCCTCGATGGCCAGCCGACACACCTCGTCATAGGCCGGGCCGAACAACGAACCGATCTCATCTGATCCCCAGGGCGAGCCAGCGCCCGTAATCCGCGACTGGAGCTTCTGGACCGCCGCCGCGTGATCGTCAGCACTCCGGGCAAGACCATCGGACGCCGACTCCAGAGAGCCAGGCATAATCACAAACTGATCCACAACCTATACCTTCCCCTACTCCCGTCCCACCGCTCTGGGGACCTGCTGCAACATTGACGCGTAGTTGCCACCACAGTAGAGCAGGTGTTCCTCGAAACGCTTCTGCTCCCGAGGTGACAGCCTCACCGACCACGGAGATGTGGGACGAGTGTCGCCTCCAGCCGTTCGACTGGCACCGAGATCTATCGAGCCCAGACTGCCTTGTTCGTTTGCTCTGCGCTGTTGTAGTTCTCGTTGGAGGTGCGTAGGGCGGTGGCGATCTGGCGCAGCACGTCGTTGAGTTCGGCGGCGCTGGTGTCCCACTTGGTCTGCAGCGCCTGGTAGTCGGTGGACGCCTCACCGGTCCAGCTGGCCACCAGCGGGGCGATGTAGGCCTTGAGGTCATCGAGTTGCTGGTCGATCTGGCTGGCGACGGTGTCGGTGTCGGACGCGGCGGAGTCGATGGCGCCGAAGGTCACCTTGATCTGGTCACCGGGGGTGGTCATAACAACCTCCTTTGATCTTTGAAGTAGAAGCTTGGGCGTGGGTGTCAGTCGAGGTTGACGCCGACCCGGTTGATGTCTTGGACGTTGGTGGCCTCGTGGGTCTGGTAGGTCTGCTCAGACTGGCCCAGGCCATCGCCGATGCCGCGCAGGGCCTCGTTGAGCGTGGTGGCGTTGTCATGCCAGCGCTGCTTGAGGTTCTGAAAGCTCATCGCCGCCCCGCCCGCCCAGGCGCCCATCAGCGGCTCAAGACGGCTCATCAGGTTGCTGAGCTGGCCCTGGATCTGCTGGTTCACCTCGTGCACATGCCTCGAGGCCTGCTGCATGGTCGGAAGCTCAGTCCCGAAACCACCGCCGGGTGTGCTCATTTCTGTCCTCTCACTTGGATATCACTGAGGCAAATTCACCGTATCCGTTATCGACCAGAGGCGCAGGCATGTTTCCAATGTGAGCGACGTCACGCCAAAGTGTGAACAATGCAGGCACAATCTACACAAAGGGAATAAATCGGTGAAATGCGGCGAAGACAGACAGATGGGTTCGGAGATCTTGCATGCCACGCTGGCCGCCCCAGGAAGTCTGCGTATTTAACCGCTCGAAGTATTCGATCCTGGCGTGGGGGTCCGTGACCACCGTCGACGAACGGCGCAAGGTGGTCTGCCAGCGCAGGATGGCGGACTAGCGTCTGCTGTCACGACCGTACCGGCAGCACCAAACACGATTTGTGGTGGGAAATCGCCTGGTCGGCCAGCTAGCCTGGCGTCATGCGAGGGTGGGTTTGGTCTATGGCCGCAGCCGAGATGCTCAGGCTTACCCTGAGCTGCACGAGCTCGGATACTGGGTAGCCGTGCAGGTCGTCGTCCAGAGCGCCGCAGGCGAGGCCGAGGTCGAAGTTGCGGTCAGCCAGCCGCAGGCGACTGTTGGCGACCTGGCGGCGGCATTGGGCACTTCTGCTAACGGCGATCGCTCAGGGCTGCTGATCGATGGCCGGCCGGTCCAGGCCCATCTTCCGCTGGCCCAGGCAGGCCTGCACCAAGGAGCGGTCGTGCGGCTGTCCAAGGCTGCCGGCGGCGCAGCCGCGCCTGGCCTGCCCTCAAGGCATAGATCCGACCTGGCGCTGGCCATCACTGGAGGCGTCGTCGCTGGCCCTTCCTGGCCGCTGAGCAAGGGCACTACCGTGAACGCGGGGCGGGATCCGACTAACGACGTAGTGATCGACCATCCCACCGTATCCAGCCGCCACTGCACGGTGTATGTCAGCGAAGGCGGGCAGGTCACCGTCACTGACCTTGGCTCACACAACGGGACCTGGGTGGGCGACGTGAGGGTCCACGACTCTCACCCCGTACCGGTCGGCGGCACCCTGAGGCTCGGGGCGGTACTCGTCTCTGTAGTGCGGCCACCAGCCGATGACCGCCTGCCCGACGCCAACCCGCGCGGCGCTGCGGGCACGGTACCGCTGAACCGGCCTCCTCGCCCGACACCTCCCCGGGAGTCCGAGCCGCTGGAAGCCTTTCCGGCTTTGCCGCCCGCGCCGACCCGCATGCCGCTCAGCATTGTGGCGATCATCGCGCCAATCCTGTTCGCCGCTGTGATGGTCGCCTACTTCCGTCAGGCGATCTTTGCGCTGTTTGCCCTCCTGAGCCCGGTGATGGCCATCGGCACCTGGCTTGAGTCGCGCCGAAGGGCCCGCCAAACCACCAGCTCCGGCAACCGGCAGTTCGCCGCCGAACTGACCGAGTTCCGGGCGGCACTCGAAGACCGGGTGCAGACCGAGACCGAACGCAGGCACAAGACGATGCCGCACCCGGCCGAGCTCCTGCGCTGGGCGTGCGCGCCAGGCACGCGCTTGTGGGAGCGCCGTCTCGACCACGATGATTTCCTGCAGCTCCACGGCGGGATAGGAACCCTCGCCTGGCTGCCGAAGGTCACCAGCGGGGGCGGGAAGCGCCCACCAGAAGTCAACGACGTGCTGGCGGTCGCCGGCGTTCTCCATGAGGTGCCAATCCCCATTGACCTGGCTGCCGGACGGGTCGTGGGAGTGGTGGGAGACCGGACAACGGCCCTGGCGCTGGCCCGCAGCCTGCTTCTCCAGGCGACGACGCTGTCCGGGCCAGCTGATCTGCGGGTGGCCATTTTCACCGAGCCTGACCGGGTGGACGACTGGGAGTGGGCCAAGTGGCTGCCGCATACCGCCGACGCCTCAAGTGCTGATGCCAACCGGCCGCTGGCATGTGGTGCCCAGGCCAGCAACGCAGTGCTTCACAACCTGCTCATCGCTGGCCAGGGTGCCCGTGAAGCCAGCAGGGCGACGGAGCCAACGGGTCCGGTCACCCTGGTGGTAGTCGACGCAGACAGCCTCACTGCGGGTCCCCATGCTCCGGCGCGCGCTGTCCTCCGCGGTGAGGGTGTGCCCGTGGCAGGGCTGGTCGTGAGCGAGGCCCGGCAACGTCTTCCCGCCATGTGCACCACCGTCATCGAACTGCTCGGCGCCAGTGGCGACGCGCGCCTCAGCCAGCTAGAGCAGGGCGAGGTCGTCGAACGGTTCCTGGTTGCAGGGGTGAGCAAGCAGATCGCGCTGCAGTGGGCGCGTGCGCTGACCCGGTTCGAGGACTCTGAGATGATCGAGACCGGGGCGGGTCTGACCGATTCTGTGAGCCTCGTCCCACTTCTGGATGTCGATCTTTTCGACCCACCGGCAGTGGCCGCCAGGTGGCGGCGTCACGGCAGCCAGAGCACGTTGATGACACCGATCGGGGTCACCACGGATGGAGTGCTCCGCGCCGACTTGGTAGCCGACGGACCCCATGGCCTGATCGTGGGCACAGCGGGGTCTGGCAAGAGCGAGCTGCTGCGCATCGTGGTCGCCGGTCTTGCCGCTGCGGTTGACCCCGGCCACGTCAACTTCGTGCTTATTGACTGCCGGGGCAGCCGCGCACTCGACCAGTGCGCGCGCCTCCCGCACGTCGTTGGCCTTGTCACCGGCCTTGACGAGCATGCGGGCGAGCAGGCGCTGCGCATCTTCGAGGCAGAGGTCCGCCGTCGGGAGCGAATATTGCATGCTGCGGACGCAGCGGACCTGGACGAATACCTCAGTATTGCGCGTGCCCCTGGCCGTGGCCTCGACGCGCTGCCACGGCTGCTCGTCGTCGTCGATGACGTCGAGGCGGTCGCCGACCGTGGAACGCTCGTCGGCAACCTTGCCGACATCGCGCAGCGAGGCGGCGGCCTGGGCATTCACTTCTTATTGGCATCACAACGCATGTCGAGTGCGGTCAGCACCTTCACCACTGGCACCAAAGTCAACCTGCGCCTGGCCCTGCAAGCTCAGACCGAGAACGACTCGATCAACACGATCGGTACCAACCTGGCCGCCTCGGTTCCTTCGGGCCGGCCAGGCCGGGGCTTTGCCCGCCTCGGCGCGAGCAAAGTCGTGGCCTTCCAGGCGGCTCAGGTACGCGGCGCCACCGCACTGCCCGGCGCCGCGGTGGAGGTTCGCCCCTTCCGGTTTGGCGCCGGGAGGTGGCATGACGACGATGCCGCTAGCGATGGCGGGAAGGGCGGCGCCACTGCAGAATTCGCCAGATTTGTCACTGCGGTCGATGCCGCCTTCACAGCCAGCGGCCTGGACCGACCACGCCAGCTGTGGTCCGGCGACGCGCCAGCCGAGATGTCGCTCGAGACCGTCGAGCTACCGGGCCTGCTCGGCATTGACGACGTCGGGGCGATCGAGCCGGGCACCTGCTGGCGCCCCGGGACCACACCATCCCTCAAAGTGCCGGTAGGCGTGACGCTTGATGCCCAGCCGCTCCACCTGGACCTGAAGGAGTCCGCACTCGGTGGCATGGGCCCGCACGGCTTGGTGGTGGGGGCTACCGGATCAGGCAAGAGCGAGTTCCTGCGCACGTTGGTGGGCGCCCTTGCTATCACCCACAGCTCGGAGCAACTGAGCTTCGTGCTAGTCGATTTCAAGGGCGGAGCGACCTTCTCCAGTGTGGCCGAGCTTCCCCACGTCGCCGGTGTGATCACCAACCTCGAGAACGATCTCTCCTTGGTCGACCGCATGCACGACGCGCTGTTTGGCGAGCAGCGACGCCGTCAGGAGCTGCTGCACGCGGCCGGCGCGCTTGGCTCGGTGCACGAATACCAGCAGCTGCGCACATCCGGCGTCGATTTGGAGCCATTGCCGTCACTGCTGATAATCGTCGACGAGTTCGCCGAGTTGCTGGCGGCCAAGCCCGACTTCATCGATCTGTTTGTCAGCATCGGCCGCCTGGGCCGCAGCCTGGGGATGCACCTGCTGCTCAGCTCCCAGCGTCTGGAGGAAGGGCGCCTCAGAGGTCTGGAAAGCCACATCCGCTACCGCGTGGGACTGCGCACCTTCAGCGCGCAGGACAGCCGTGCAGTGCTTGGCGTCCCAGACGCCTACGAGCTGCCCTCCGAGCCGGGCGTGGGCTACTTGAAGGTCGACATGACCACCTTCACACGGTTCCAAGGTGCGCTGGTTTCCATGCCATACGCTGCGCCCGACGGTCGCGAGCCGGGCGGGGAGCTGGGCGCGGGGTCCCGTCGCAGCGTGCTTGACGTCGTCGTCAGCCGCCTCGCAGGCGCGCCCCGCGTGCATCAGGTCTGGTTGCCACCGCTGGAGCCAGTGGCGACCCTGGGCCAGTTGCTGCCTGAGCTCACCGTCGAGTCCCCGAGAGGGCTTGTTGCCGCCGGATGGCATGGCGTCGGCCGCTTGGTGGTGCCTATCGGAGTGGTCGACCGGCCGGCTGAGCAACGGCGTGGGTTGGTGGAGATCGACGCTGGCGGGGCCAGTGGCAACCTTGTCGTGGTTGGCGCTCCCCAGACGGGCAAGAGCACGCTGCTGCGCACCATCATCACAGCCTTTGCCCTCACTCACACGCCAGCAGAAGTGCAGTTCTATGGCATCGACTACGGTGGCGGCGGTCTCGTAACTCTTGAGGGCCTGCCCCACGTGGGAAGTGTCGCCAGCCGGTTGGAGCCGGACAAGGTTCGCCGGCTAGTCGCCGAGGTCGACGGCATTCTGGCCAGGCGAGAGGAGCTGTTCCGCAGCCGCGGCATCGATTCGGTGGCCAGCCTGCGGGCACTGCGCCAAGCCGGCAGTGTGCCTGATGAGCAACTCGCGGACGTGTTCCTGGTCATCGACAACTGGCCAGCCCTGCGCCGGACGTTCGAGGACCTCGAGGAATCCGTGCTGGACCTTGCCGCCAGGGGCCTTGGCTACGGAATCCACGTGATCGTGACCGTGAACAGGTGGCTCGATATCCGCGCCAATCTCCGGGACAGTCTGGGCGGAATCCTCGAGCTGCGCCTCACCGAGCCGGCTGAAAGCTCGATCGACCGGAAGGTCGCCAGCAACGTTCCGGTCGGAGTTTCTGGTCGCGGCCTTGTTCCCGAGAAGCTCCATTTCCAGGCAGCTGTCCCCCGTATCGACGGCAAGATCAGCGCGCTAGACCTCCAGGCGGGGACAGAGGACCTGGTAGCCCGGGTGGCGACGTCCTGGTCAGGCCCGACCGCGCCGCCCGTCCGGCTGCTGCCCGCAACCGTGGACGTTGATCAACTGCCGGCCCCCGGCGCGGATCAAGCAGCTGGCGTGCCCGTCGGTTTGGTGGAAACTGATCTCTCACCGTTGTACCTCGACCTCACCGGATCCGAGCCGCACTTCCTCGTCTTCGGCGACAGTGAGTCCGGCAAGACCAACTTCCTGCGCACCTTTATCACCGGGCTGTGCGCTCGCCACAGCCATAAAGAGGTGCGGGTAGCAATCATCGACTACCGGCGCACGCTCCTGGAGACAGTCGAATCTGACTACCTGGGTTTCTACTCTGGAGCGGCTCCAGCGGCAGCCGAGGCCATTGCGGCGCTTCGGGCCGCGCTCATCAAGCGCCTGCCTGGAAGTGACGTGACGGCCGCCCAGCTTCGAGCGCGCAACTGGTGGCAAGGTCCCGAGTTCTATGTGGTCGTCGATGACTACGACCTCGTCGCCACCACCTCCAACCCATTGTCGGGTCTGCTCGAGTTCGTAGCCCAGGGCCGTGATCTTGGCTTCCACCTCATCCTCGCCCGTCGCGTCGCAGGCGCTCAGCGCGCGCTGTTCGAACCCGTCCTGCAGCAGGTCAAGGAACTGGGTAACCCGGGCATCATCTTGTCGGGAGACCGAGGCGAGGGTCCCTTACTCGGCACATTCCGGGCAACCGCGTTCCCGCCGGGGCGCGGGCTGCTGGTACGCCGCAAGGTGCAACCGGTTCGCGTGCAAGTGGCCTGGACGCCTGAACTCGCAAGATCTGTCGATTCCTGAGCCAACAGTAGGAGGCGAACCTCAGCCGGCTACCACGCTTGGGTGATGTATGGCCGCGTTGATAACAACCACGTTGCCTGCAACGACCAGGGAGGTAATTGCTGGCAGCGCGGCCCTGCTCTGGACAAACATGGCACTCTGGGAGTGCTAGGAGGACCTGCGCGGTTGTGGAGTGCCGGCGCGGGAGCGGGGGTGATCGCAAGATGGTTGGTGCTGGCGGCCAGTTACCCGACGTGGGTGGCGTCGTCCCGGAGGTGCCCGGCTACCGCATCGAGCGGCAGCTTGGGCGCGGCAGCATGGGCGTGGTCTACCTGGCCGAGGATGTGCAGCTGCGCCGTAAGGTCGCGCTGAAGATCCTGGCCCCGACGCTGGCTGACGACGACCTGTTCCGCAAGCGTTTCGACCGCGAATCGCAGAGCGCGGCCAACCTCGACCATCCCAGCATCGTCCCGGTCTACGCCGCGGGCGAGGCGGGAGGGGTGCTGTACATCGCCATGCGCTATGTGGGCGGGGGCGATCTGCGGGCGCTGCTGGAGGCCGGCGGTCCGCTAGGTCTTGGGCAGGCGTCCTCGATCATCGCCGCCGTGGCTGATGCCCTTGATGCCGCCCACGGCCAGGGCATGATCCATCGAGACGTCAAACCGGCGAACATCCTCATCGACGGCCGAAACGGCCAGGAACACTATTACCTCAGCGACTTCGGCATCACCAAGATCATCTCTTCCGGCCGGAGCCTGACCTCCACCGGTCAGATCGTCGGCACCGTCGACTACATCGCTCCTGAGCAGATCCAGGGCAAGCCGGTGGACGGGCGGGCTGACCAGTACGCACTGGGCTGTGTGCTCTACCAGTGCCTGACCGGGAATGTTCCCTTCCCGCGGGATGAGACCGCTGCCCTCATGTGGGCCCACGTGCACGATGAGCCGCCGCCGGTGACCTCCCGCCGCCCCGACCTCTCACCGCAGATCGACGGCATCGTAGCCAGGGCCATGGCCAAGCAGCCCGAGGATCGGTTTGCCACCTGCCGGGAGCTGGCGTTCGCCCTCCGGGCGCTCGCCGCTGATCCGGCGGCCGTTCACGACAGCTGGCAGGTTGCTCCTGCCAAACCCGTCGACAGTCCGCCACCGCCGCTCATGCCGACTGGCATGACCAGCACTTACACGCCGCCCACCCCTGCGCCGGCCCGGTGCCCCAAGACCGCCGCCCCGACGTCACGGTGGCGATGGTGGTGGGTCGCTGCTGCTGGCGCGCTGGTCCTCGCCCTGGCCGGAGGCACTGCCGGCGTCCTGAACTACCTCGATTCACGGTTTCCCAACGACGCGGAGCAAGCGCTGCTAGACCAGGTGCCGCTCGGGTTGAACCCGAAGGACAGCTGTACCCGCAATGAGGAGGCCGAACGAGACGCTGCCAATGTGGAGGCCTCCGTGAAGTGCACATCCGACGGAGACGCAGCGAACACGGTTGTATTCACCAAGTTCACATCCTCCCAAGCTCTCGACAGCCACTACCGAACGGCTGTGGCGACCGCCCCACTCGGTCAAAGCTCGGGCGACTGTACCAGCGCTGAAACAGCCGAAGCCGTGTATGCAAGCAAGTCGGGCCGAACGAGTGGGCAAGCTCTTTGCTATCAAGAGCGCGGCTCGTCGTTCGTCACATGGACTGATGACGAGTCCCATACCTTGGGCGTGGCAACGCGGACCGACCCGGACTACGTCAGACTCCGCGACTGGTGGGCTGGAGTGGTGGGTCTCCCCACCATGGCTGAGTCCGAGGCACAGGCCCAGGCCAGAAAGCAGGTCGAAGACGCCCAAAAGCAGGCCGAGGAGGCTAAAAAACAGGCCGAGGAGGCCAGACAGCGACAGGAGGCGGAAGCCCAGAGGCAGGCCGAGGAAGCCAAGAGGCAGGTCGAGGAGGCCAGACAGCAGGCCGAGGAAGCCAGAAAGCAGCAGGAGGCGGAAGCCCAGAGGCAGGCCGAGGAAGCCAAACAGCAGGTCGAAGACGCCAAACAGCAGGCCGAGGAAGCCAAACAGCGGGACCGGAACGACAGCAGGGAGGACCAGAACGACAACAGACAGAACCAAGACGACAGCAGCCAGAACCAGAACGACAACGGGAAAGACCAAGACGACAGCAGCCAGGCCAATGGCGGGGGACAAGACATCCAGCAACTGGTCGAGGATGCCGTAAGGCGGGCTATCCAGCAGCAGGGCAATACCGGGGGCCAGGACATCAAGCAACAGGTCGAAGATGACATAAGGAGGTCGATCCAGCAGCAGGGCAATACCGGGGGACAAGACATCCAGCAACTAGTCGACGATGCCATTAAGCAGGCGCTGGAGCAGGCCGAAAAGAATCAACGGTGACGCCTACAATGCGCGTCCTCGATCATGTCGCCGCCAACGAGGTGGCCAGCGCATTGGACCGCCGTTGGCAACCGTAGAGCTGATCACGAACCAATAGATCCACAGGACACGCCCGGAGGTTCGTGACGAGGTCTCGACCAGCACGCTGACCCCGCCGCGGACGAGTTGGGCATTACCCAGGCCGACAGGTCGACCAGCCCGGTGGCGTCGGCGGCCTCTCTTGCCTCGCCTGGTGACCAATCTCACACCTGCGATGGCCACGAAAGGTATCTGCTGGCATAGCGGCCTGCTCTGGATAACCATGGTGAAGAGGGAGTGTCAGGAAGGCTTGTGCGGTTCGGGGGAACGGGGGTCGTAGCGCGATGGCTGGTGCGGGTGGCCAGTGGCCGGACGTTGGCGACACCGTCCCTGAGCTGCCCGGCTACCGGATCGAGCGGCAGCTCGGGCGCGGCAGCATGGGCGTGGTCTACCTGGCCGAGGACGTCCAGCTCCGCCGCAAGGTCGCGCTGAAGATCCTGGCCCCGACCTTGGCTGACGACGACCTGTTCCGCAGGCGCTTCGACCGAGAGTCGCAGAGCGCGGCCAACCTCGACCATCCCAACATCGTCCCGGTCTACGCCGCGGGCCAGGCGGGAGGGTTGCTCTACATCGCCATGCGCTACGTAGGCGGGGGCGATTTACGGACGCTGCTCGAGGCCGGCGGCCCGCTGAGCCACGAGCAGACAACCTCCATCGTCGCTGCCGTAGCTGATGCCCTCGACGCCGCCCACGCCCAGGGCATGATCCATCGAGACGTCAAACCGGCGAACGTCCTCATCGACGGCCGCAACGGCCAGGAGCACTACTACCTGAGCGACTTCGGCATCACCAAGATCGTCTCTTCGGGCCGGAGCCTGACCTCGACCGGCCAGATCGTCGGCACCATCGACTACATCGCTCCCGAGCAGATCCAGGGCAAGCCGGTGGACGGCCGGACCGATCTCTACGCGCTGGGCTGTGTACTTTATCAGTGCCTGACCGGGATGGTCCCCTTCCCCCGCGAAGAAGCCGCCGCCCTGATGTGGGCACACGTGCACGATGAGCCGCCACCGGTAACCACCCGGCGCCCCGATCTTCCACCGCAGATCGACCGCATCGTGGCCAGGGCCATGGCAAAGCAGCCAGAGGACCGTTACGCCACCTGCCGGGAGCTGGCACTCGCCCTGCGGGCCGTCGCCGCCGATCCGGCAGCTTCTGACCACAGCGGCAGATCCTTTCCCACACCACCCGTTGACAGCCCACCACCGCCACCCGCCTCCGCCGGCATGACCAGCACCTACACTCCGCCAACCCCTACGCCGGTCCGGGCACCCGTGACCAGGGCACCCCCGGGGCGAAGGTGGTGGTTGTTGGCGGCATGTGGCGTGTTGACGCTTGCTGTGATTGCAGGTTCAGCTGCCGCTGTCCTGAATTACCTCGGTTCCCGGTTTCCCAACGAAGCGGAGCAAGCGCTGCTCGGTTACGTGCCGCTTGCCCTGACCAGGGAGGACAGCTGCACGCGCAACGCCGACGCCGAACGAGGCACCGCGAACGTGCAAGCTTCGGTGGCCTGTACGTCTGACGAAGACGCGAACACGATCGTGTTCACGAAGTTCAGCTCTGCCAAGGCCCTTGACCAGCGCTATCAAGCTGCCGTGGCTGCCGCCGGCATCGGTCAAAGCTCGGGCGACTGTCTCGGCGCCGAACGAGCCGAAGGCGCGTACGCGAGCGAGTCAGGCCGAACGAGCGGGCGAGTTCTGTGCTATCAACAGCGCGGCTCGTCGTTCATCAAATGGACCGACGAGCAGTCCCAGACGTTGGGCTCGGCAACGCGGGTCGACCCGGACTACTCAAAGCTCCGAGGCTGGTGGGCTGGAGTGGTGGGCCTGAAGCTCCCCACCCCCGAGCCCACCCAAGCGTCTCCCCCTCCGCCACCGCCTCCGGCGGCCCGGGTTGCACCCCCTGCGCCCGCCCCGACTCCTCGCCCTGAGCCGGCTCCGGCGCCTCCCCCTGAGCCGGAACCGGACCCGGCCGAGTCTGCAGGCCAGGCCCAGGACGGCAGGAAGCAGGGCGAGGAGTCCGGAGGACAGGGCGAGGACTCCGGAGAACAAGACGAAGACTCCGGAGAACAAGACGAGGACCAGCCGACAGAGACCCCGACCACCCCTCCCAGCAGCTCGACCACCCCGCCGACCTCGAACACACCCCCGCCTCCCCCCACTCCACCGGCCGCGCTAGAAGGCCCCGCTCCCGCCGCGCCCGGAGCGCAGCAGGGCGGACCGCCGGTGCCCGGTACGGGTGGCTGCACCGCGATCGATAAGACCAGCAGGCGTACTAAGATCAGCAACTACTACGCCTGCACCGTCACCCAGGCCGCACCGGCGTACTTGCCCGGAACGACCGAGCCGCGCGGCCCACTGCCCGCCAGACAAACCCCGTTCCTGTGCCAGTCAAAGGGGTCGAAGTACTCGGTCGGGAACCGCGCTAACGACTGGTGGGCATGGGTGGGGCTCGGCGACGCCGGGGTGTGGGCCCCGACCGTGTTCTTGGCCGGTGGGCCCGACGACGCGCCCGTGCCGGGGCTGCCGGTTTGCGGCAGCACACCAACGACCACCGAGGCGCCCCCCACCACGTCCACCGAAGACACACCGACGACCACTGAAGCGCCCCCCACCACGGACACCGACAACAGCACCACCGAAAGGTGGCCCTCCTACCCGCGGTAGCGGCTCGTAAGACCGCCGCAGCGCGCGCCGTCGCCACCGCGCACCAGAGTACGACACACCGGGCAAGAGAGCACGACACACCGGGCAGGAGAGCCGGACACGCGGGGGGTTAGGTTTTGCGTTTGGTGATGGCTTGGGCTAATTGGGGGGCGATGGTGAACAGGTCGCCTACTACACCGAAGTCGGCGATCTCGAAGATCGGCGCCTCGGGGTCCTTGTTGATTGCGACGATGGTCTTGGACGTCTGCATGCCCGCGCGGTGCTGGATGGCGCCGGAGATGCCGAGCGCGACGTAGAGCTGCGGGGAGACGGTCTTGCCGGTCTGCCCGACCTGGAACTGATGCGGGTAGAAGCCGGAGTCGACCGCCGCCCGGGACGCCCCCACCGCGGCACCGAGCGAATCGGCGAGCTTCTCGACCACGTGGAAGTTGTCCGCCGAGCCGACCCCGCGACCACCGGAGACCACCACGCTGGCCTCGGTGAGCTCCGGGCGGTCACCGCCCTCGATGGGTCTGCGCTCAACGATCTTCGCCGCCTTCGCCGCGCTCACCACGGGGACCTCGACGGTCTGTTCGGCAGCCGCGCCCTGGGCCTCGACCGCGTCGATCGAGCCGGGCCGGACCGTGATCACCACGACCGGGGTGGTGGCCTTGGACTTGGCGAGGTAGGAGCCGCCGAACACCGAGTGCGTGGCAGTGCCGTCGCCGGCCAGCTCAACGGCGTCGGAGAGCAGGCCCGATCCGGTGCGCACGGCGAGCTTGCCGGCGATCTCCTTGCCATCCGGCGAGGAGGCCACCAGAACGGCGGCCGGCTGGGCCGATTCCACCAGCGCCGCCAGCACGCCGACGGCGGGAGCGGTGAGGTAGCTGTCCACCTCGTCGGACTCCGCGACGTAGACCTTGGTCGCGCCGTAGGCCGCCAGCCTGTTCCGCAGCTTGCTCGCGGTGCCCGGCGTGCCGACCACGACGGCCGACGGCTCGCCCAACCGCGCGGCAGCCGTCAGGAGCTCGTTGGTGACCTTCTTGACCTCACCGGCGGAGTGCTCGACGAGGACCAGGACCTCTGCCATGACTGGAGTTCTCCCCTTCGAAGGTCAGATCAGCTTCTGGCCGATGAGGTACTCGGCGAGCTTGGCCGCCCCGTCGCCCTCGTCGGTGACGACCTGCCCAGCCTCGCGTGGCGGGCGCGGCGTGGACTCGGTCACCCGAGACGTGGCGCCGGCCAACCCGACTTCGCCCGGCTCGATGCCCGCATCGGCCAGCGACAGCGTGCTGACCGGCTTCTTCTTCGCGGCCATGATGCCCTTGAACGACGGGTAGCGCGGCTCGTTGATCTTCTCGTGCACGCTGACCACGGCAGGCAGATCGGCCTGCAGGACGGTGATGGCGTCATCGGTCTCCCGTTCGATAGTCACGGTGCGGCCTTCGACGGTGACCTTGCGGGCGTGGGTCAGCTCCGGCAGCCCGAGCACATCGGCGATCATCGCCGGGATGGCGCCCATGGTGCCGTCGGTGGCCTCGTTGCCGGCAAGGACCAGATCAACGTCACCGAGGGTGCCGATGACCTTGGCCAGCGCCCTGGCGGTCTGTACCGCGCAGGACCCGTGTAAACCCTCGTCGGACAGGTGCACCGCCTTGTCCGCCCCCATCGACAGCGCCTTGCGGATCGCGTCAGTGGCCCGCTGGGGACCCATGGTGACGACGGTGACCTCACCCTCGCCCGACTCTTTGATCGTGAGTGCCTCCTCGACGGCGCGCTCGTTGATCTCGTCCAGGACGACGTCCGCCGAGCCGCGATCAAGGGTGTGGTCGGAGTCGGTCAGCTTGCGCTCGGACCAGGTGTCCGGTACCTGCTTGATCAGGACGACGATGTTCATGGTCCCTTCGGCCTCCTGCCCGCTGTGGAGCTACTCACCTATTCTGCAATGTTACCGGTGGGTAGCTCCACAGCGCACCACGAGCTGGCTCAGTGGGCGACCTGGGTCTGCAAGCCGGCGAGGATGAGGTCGAGGCCGTAGTCGAATCTTCCGGGCCGGTGCACGCCGCTGAGGTGCGGACTCACGACCTGAAGGGAGGGGATCTGCTCGGGCGGAAGCGCCGAGTAGTACCCGATCTCATCTTGTGATGTGGTGTCCCGAAGTGGGGCGATGTGGCCCATTTGGTGAAAGCCGGCGGTATAGGTGTAGAGGGCGAAGAAGGCGTCGGCGGCTTCGGCCGGCGAGAACCCTCCCTGCAGGAGGAGCTCGATCGTCCGCTCGATGATCAACAGACCGTGCGGGCCGATCCTGACCCGGGAGCTGTAGACCCGGGCCAGTTGGTGGTGAGCGGCCAGCGCCTGGTGGTAACTGTGCACTACCGCCCGTAGCTGGGTCACCCAGTCACCTTCAGTAACCGAGCAGTCCACCTCGCCGAGTATGAGGTCAACCATGAGGTCGACCAGTTCGTCCTTGTCCCGCACATGGTTGTACAGGGCCATCGGCGAGACCTCGAGTTCGGTGGCCAGCGCTCGCATGGTCAGGGCGGCAAGCCCCTTCTCATCGACAAGTTGCAGCGCGGCCCGCACGATCCGCGGCCGGGACAGCGGCGGTGGACGCGTGTAGTCCTTGCTCGGGTCGACATCGACCCAGGTCGGCCGGTCGGGGTGGATGCGAGAAGTACTCGGCTGGTCGGTCAACGATGGTCCCTTCTCGCTCGCCACTACCACCAGAGGTCGTACGACGTGCATGGCTGCACCCGATTGGGCGATGGCGGCACCCTGCGCACCCTCCAACACTGTACGCGTCGAGGACAATGTATCATGGATCTACAGTGTACGGACGCCGAGGTAGTGCTTGACCCGGTCACACTGTGCCACGGGTCGAAACCCGGCGCGGACCCGGTAGGGCAGTATCGGGCTGCAGGCCGCGCACCACCGGCCGAATTGAGGCGCGCCAGCCATCGCTGGCATCGCCTACCGCAGTAGCCATGTGCCCGTCCGGACAAGCAGTCCGAAGACCGCAGGGAGATGCGATGACCGATCAGCCGTCACAGCCCGTACAAAATCCGCTGACCGCGGTGATGACGGCGAAGTCTCCGGAGGACTACGCCGCGCTTCGGCAGCTTGTCGAACACCTCCAGAACTTGCCGCCGGATCAGAACCCTGTCACCGTTGCGCTCAACAAGCTCGGCATCGTGCACTTCGCCAGATTCGCATTTCTGGACAACGACCAAGTCGCGGTGATCACCACCTACGACGGCGACTTCGACAGATACATCAACGAATTCATCGACCAGATCGGCGACGTGTTCAACGCCCTGCTCGCGTACGTCAAGGATGCCCCGCCGTTGCCGGTGCAGACCTTTCGCCAGGAGTTCCTGGACTACATCCGCGCCATCGACCGTCGCTGCGTGGGCACGTTCTACAGCGCCTATCCCGAGCGCACCGTGCTCGACATCTTCGACCCGGCCAGCGCCTCGGGCTGATCTGACCACACTAAGGGGATATTGCGATGGTGGCCGTCGACCTGGCGGATGTGCAGGGTCTCATTTTGCGCGGCTACACCATGCCGGTGAGCCGGTATATAGGTCTGAATGGGCGCGAGCCCCGGGCCGCCCGCACCTTTCTCGCCAAGCTCGCAGACGGCGATCCCGATATTCCCGCTGTCACCACCGCACAGCCCTGGGCGGTGAAACCGGAATGCTGTGTCAACCTGGGCATCACGTTCGCGGGCCTGGCGGCACTGGGGTTGTCGCAAGCGTCCCTGGACAGCTTTCCCGCGGATTATTCCCAAGGCGCCATACAGCGCGCCGCCGGCGTGGGTGATGTCGGTACCAGCAGTCCGCAGCATTGGCTACCGTGGCTGGCCGACCCAGGACCCCACCTGCTGGTGTCGCTGCACGCCGAGTCGTCCGATGCCCTCGAAACAACGACCAAGCAACTGGAACAGGCCTGGTCTGGCGGCTGCGTCGAGCTGGGGCGCCACGACGGCACAGCGCTGCCTGGCAACGTCGCACACTTCGGTTACCGGGACGGCTTCTCCCAACCCACCATCGAGGGTGTCCCCCACGTCGGGTTGCCGGATCGCCTGCCGCGGGCCCCGGTCGGCCAATTCCTGCTCGGGTATCGCAGCCAGCACGTCGGATTCAGCTATCCGGTACCGGGGCCTCCGGAGCTGGGCATCAATGGCAGCTTTGCCGCGGTCCGCGTGCTCGAACAAGACGTCGACGGTTTCGCGGAATTCCTCAGCCGACAGGCGGCGGCGACCGGGATGTCGGAGGAACTCATCGCAGCAAAGCTGTGCGGACGCTGGCGCAACGGCACGCCGTTGGTTCTGTCACCGGACACCGACACTCCCGACCCGCCGATACCGCCGGAAGCCCTGAACGATTTCGACTACGTCGGTGATGAGCGAGGTTACCGGTGCCCGATTGGATCGCACACCCGCCGGATGTATCCGCGCGGGCAACGCGTCGCCGGTAATGGCGGTCACCTGCACCGCATCGTCCGGCGTGGGCTCCCTTACGGCCCACCCTATGACCCAGCACACCCGCGCGACGGGCGGGCCCGCGGCCTGCTCGGCATGTTCATCGGAATCAGCCTGCGCGATCAGTACGAGTTCCTCATGGCCCAATGGGCCAATGACGGCACATTCACCGCGGGGCTCGGACGCACCAAGGATCCCGTGATCGGTGCCCAGCCCGACGCAGCCGGAACCTTCTCGATCCCACGCCCGGAGGGGCCGGTCGTCCTGGCCGGCCTTGCCCGGTTCGTGACCACTCGCGGCGGCGCCTACTGCTTCCTGCCGAGCATCACCGGGATCCGCTACCTAGCCAACCTATGACGCGGACACGAATTCCACGAGCAGCTTGTTGAGCGTCTCCGGCGCGTCCAGCGGGATCCAGTGGCTGGCCCCGTCGACGCGCACGTAGCGCCATGATCCGGCGACATGCCGCTGCGAGGCCTGCATCTGGGCCTCGCCACAGTAGTGGTCACCGTCGGACCACACGCCCAGTACCGGGATCTCCACAGGTGGCAACGGCTGCGGGTTGAGCTGCCCGAAGGCCTCGGCGGAGATGTTGGCGCGATACCAGTTGAGCGCGGCGGTCAGCGCGCCCGGACGGTCCAGGTCAGTGAGGTAGCGCTCGACATCGCCCTGCTCGCGCAGGAACATGCGCAGCAGCGCCCACCCGTCGCGGCGTAGGGCGTCCTCGGCGACCCCAGGAAACAGGAAGAACAGCATGTACCAGGACTTTTCCCGCTGGGCTATCGCGTCGGTGAAGTAGCCGGCCGGATGGCCGACGGACAGCACCGCCAGCCGCTCGACCCGCTCAGGCGCCAACCCCGCCAGCGCCCAGCCCAGCGCGGCGCCCCAGTCGTGCCCGACGACGCTGGCGCGTTCGACGCCCAGCGCGCCGAGGATCCCGAGCACGTCGCCGACCAGGAGCTCCATGCGATACGCGTCAACGCCCTCTGGACGATCCGACGCACCGAAGCCGCGCAGATCGGGTGCGATCACCCGGTGGCCTGCCTCGACCAGCGCCGGGATCTGGTGGCGCCACAACGCCGAGGAGTCCGGGAAGCCGTGCAGCAGCAGCACGGCAGGCCCCTCCCCCTCGTCGACGACGTGGAAGGACAGCTCGTTGACGGTGATTGTCACGTTGCGATTCTAGGTCAGGGCGAGGATTCGGTGGATGGCCTCCGGCTCGAAGGCTTTGGCGGCCACCTTCTCCGGGCCCAGCTGGACGGCGAGGCGGGAGCCGGCGAGCACCGGATCGGATTGCCAGACGCGGTTGTAGGCCTTGCGGCGGGCGGCGCCGTCGGGGCTGAACGTCGCGGCGATGTCGGTCCGGAGCTGGGCAGCCAGGCGCAGCCTGCGCATCCGTTCCCGGCGTTCCTCGCCGTAGGGTTCGAAGGCGGCGGGCGACCAGTCCGGGCCCGAGCGCAGGATCTCCGACACGATTCGCGCGTCCCGCAGCGCGATCGACAGCCCCTGGCCGATGATCGGGTCATTCCAGCCGGCGGCATCGCCCAGCAGTACGGTGCCCGGCGCGTAGGGCGTTTCGGTCCAGGAATCGTTCATCGGGTAGAAGGCGCACGGCCCGGCCGGGCGCGCGGCGCCGAACATCTCGCTGCCGGGAATGCAGCGGAACCGGAAGGCGGCCAAAAACTCATGATGCCGGTAAGGGCCGGTGAAGCGACCTTTCTGGGCGATGTCATGGAGCAGATACAGCCGCACCCGCCCGGTTGCCCGCGGGAAGGCGAAAAAGAGGAGGTCCCCCTCAGTGCCGATCGAGATCCAGTTAGCCGGCCAGGCGTGCAGGTCATCGACCAGCAGCCCACCGGCCAGGGTACGCGGTGCAGTCTGGACGAGGGGGATACCCAGTTGGCGGCGCACGGTGGACTGTCGCCCGTCAGCTCCCGCCACCAGCCGGCAGGAGACCTCGCGCTTGACGTCGTCGTGGGTGTAGCGGACCGTCGGGCTCGGCTCGGGCGTCACGACCACATCGCCGACGCCACGCAGCACTGTCGCCCCGGCCATCGCGGCGGCCCGGGTGAGTGCCTCGCACGCCTCCGGATGCCCGATATTCAGTACGCCCGGCACCCCGGGCAGCAGCTGGTCCAGCGGCACAGCGGCCGCCTCCGCGTCAGCCGGGTCGGTGATCTCGTCGAAGCCGACGAACCGGTCGGCGTAGCTGCCGCCCGCGTCGAGCAGTGGTTTCTCCAGGTCGAGCCGCAGCATCTCGGCCACGCCCCAGCAGACGATCGCCTCGCCGCGGATCTTGTCCCGGTAGGCGGTCTGACGCTCCAGCACCAGCACCTCATAGCCGTCCCTCGCCAGCACGGTCGCCAGCGCGGAACCGGCGATCCCGCCGCCCACCACCACCACGTCCACCCTGTTCGTCACCGCAGGCTTCCGGTGAATCGCAGCGGCAGGGTGATGGGGCCGGTGATGCCGATGTAGGGCCGCGACGCCACGGGTCCGTCCAGTGCGATGTGACCTAGCCGGGAGGCGAGGATCGGTAGCGCCTCGCGCATCTCGATGCGGGCCAGCCACGCGCCGAGGCAGTAGTGAATACCGCCGCCGAAGGTCAGCTGCGCGGTGCGCTGCGCGGTGATGTCGAACGGTGCGTCGCCGAAGGTGTCGGGTTCGGTGTTGGCCGCGGCGAGGAACAGCGCGACGTGGGTACCGGCCGGGATGTCCACTCCCTGAAAGGTGAAGTCCTCGGTGGCCACCCGGCCGACGGCCGGGACGGCGGGGTTGACTCGCATCAGCTCCTCCACCGCGGTGCTGGCCAGCTCGGGTCGCGCAGCGAGCAGCCGCCACTGCTCAGGATGCCGGGTGAAGGTGTCCATCGCCAGCCCGAGCTGGTTGCGCGTGGTGTCCTGGCCGGCGAAGACCAGGGTGCTGACCAGCTGGCGCAGCTCGTCTGCGGTCAGCCGCCGGCCTTCTTCCTCGGCCGTGATCAGCACGGAGATGAGGTCGTCGCCCGGCTCCTCCCGACGCTGCGCGGTCAACTCGTCGCAGCAGCCGTAAAGACCTGCGACAGCTGCGTCGATGCGGTCGCGCTCCGCCGCGGCGGCCGGGCCGAACCCGAGACCGATGTCGGTGGCCCAGCCGAGAAAGGCGTCGAAGCGTTCGGCGGGGATGCCGAGCAGCTCGGCGATCACCCAGGCCGGGTAGGGGTCGGCGAATGCGGTCATGAACTCGCAGCTGCCGGCGCCGGTGAAGCTGTCGATCAGCTCGTGGGCCTTGGCTCGCATGAAGGGCCGCAACCCATCGACGCTGCGCGGCGTGAACGCCTTGCTGACCAGGCGGCGGCGCCGCTGGTGCGGCGGCCCCTCGGCATTGAGCAGCGACGCCCGCAACCAGTCGACGAACAGGCCTTCGGTGAGTCCGTAGGCGGCGACTGCGTCCAGGCTGCCGTGGCGCAGGCGGTGGTCCCGCAGCAGCATCAGACACTCCTGGTAGCGCAGGACCGCCAGCCCGATCGGGGTCCGGCCCCACCAGCAGGCGTCGGCCGCAGCCCTGACCGCGGGCGAATCGATCCGGAACGCCGGGTCGAGGATGTCGAAGAAGGCGATGTCGGCGTCGGTGGATGCAGCTGTCATGCGGACAGTTCTACGAGCGATGACGGGCCGCCACATCGGAGGCGGCCACCCATGTCGGCGGCCCGGCCACCTATCTTGGCCTCAGCGGTCGCCACGGCCTCGGTGCGCGACTGTGCCCCCAGCTTGGTCAGGATCGCCGAGACGTGATGCTCGACCGTGCGCACCGAGAGCACCAGCCGCTGCGCGATCTCCTCGTTGGTCATCCGCTGCTCGATCAGCGCGAGCACGTCGAGCTGCCGCGCGGTCAGCCCGGCTGGGTTGGCCCGAGTCGCCGGCTGCGGGCCGCGGGGCACCCGCCGGATACCCATGTCGTGAAGCCTTCGCCGGACCAGACCGGCCACCGCCGCGGCGTTGAGCCCGTCGAGCACCCGCAGCGCATCGAGCGTCGGTTGCGGCTCACCCGACTCAGCCAGCTCCAGAGCCCGCTCGTAGGGATCACCGATGCGTTCCCACTCGCTGGCCGCAGCTCGCCAGTCACCGCGCAGGCCAGCGGCGTACGCCTGCGGACAGCCCGCGAAGACCGTGCTGGAGTCCGTTCTCACGAGGCCGGCCCGGGCCAGGTACCGCAGCAGCTCCCCGCGAAACGCGGCCGCACCGGGCTGTTGAGTACGGGCAAGCAGCACGTCGCGGACGGCACCTGCGCGGTCCGTCCGGCCGGTCAGCCATGCCCACTCGACCAGCGCGATACCGGCGTGGGCCAACCCCCGCAGCGACCGCTGCGCCACGGCGCGTTCCCAGGCGGCGGTGAGCAGCTCCTCGGCGTCGGGCCGGCCGCGGCGGGCGAGCAGCCGGCCGAGCGCCGGGACACTGTAGACATACAGCATTCCCGGGTCGTCGGTTCCGGCAACGAGCTCGCGCAGGCCGTCCTCGGCAGCTGACCACGCTCCCTGGCGAAGCAGCAGCAGGCAGCGGTAGACCTCCAGGTTGTAGGCGTGCGACCAGAAGCCGCGCTCCTTGGTGAACGCCAGGCCGGCGTCAAGGCACTCGGCGAGTTCGTCGTAGCGGCCGAGCCGGTAGAGGATCTCCCCCAGGTTCGTGTACGTCCGGGCGGCGTACTCGTGGAACCCGCCTTTGCTGGCCATCGCGAGGCTTTCCCGCAGGTGCACCAGCGCGACCGGCTCTCCGAGGTCGGCACACGCCACCCCGAGGTAGTTGAGGCACAGGGCGACCAGATCGGGACGATCCAGGTCGGTCGCGCGATCCCGCGCCTGCTCCAACGTGATCACCGCGTCCTCGGCCCGGTTGGTCAGCGCCAGGGTGGCGCCGCGGTAGGCGGATGCCTGCGCGAGTGCCTGCGGGCACCCGGTGGACGTGAGGACCGGCATGGCGCGATCCACACCTTGCGCGGCTTCGTCCGTGCCGCCGGTCATGTACACGTGCCACGACAATCGGACCAGCGCCTCGCCGAGCGCCACCGGATCGTCGAGCTCCCGGTAGCGGGCCACCGCCTGGCTTCCCGCCGCCACCGCGTCGGCAAAGCGGTGCGCGTTGCAGAGCTCCCACCCGTAGGCGTCCAGGACCCGGGCCCGCTCCCGTGCCCCGAGCAGGTCAGCGTGGCGCAGCGCGGCCTCGTAGTGTGCGAG
>JBOHGH010000074.1:0-23368 GCA_050699975.1 Pseudonocardiaceae bacterium
CACGCGATAACAATAACGAGGTGACACGCATTCTCTGGGATTTTCGACCGTCGCCACGCCGAGTCATTCATGACTTCATCGAGCGATGCGCCAGCACCCGTATCCCGTGCCTAACTTAGCGGCATTGTTGTGTCCTGAACGCGAAAGGAAGAGATATGTAGGAGTTCTTCTCGATGCGATGCTGCACGGGAGATGAAGGTCATGGCCCTTCGGAGTCGCCCTGCGGGGGGAGACTCCAAACCACCTCATGCTGCGTTGGCTGAAGACCGTCGTGGTGAACGATGAGGAAAAGGCACCGTCAGGTGTCAGGTGGGGATCGGGAAGGTGAGCGAAAGCGAATCGCTGCTGACGTGTCGAAACTTAGAGACGACATCGAAACCGGGGTGTCAATGCGATCCCGGGATAAGTCTGGCGGGTGCCCGTTTATTGGCCAGGTGGTGTCCGGCATGCAGGCGACACGAGCCCGATCTGCGGCTTCCGTGTGGAACAGGAGAAGGCGCACCCGGAAACAGACCCGGCTGGCGAAGCGGGCGAGAGGGAGTGCCCCAAGCGGCCCTAAGTCGTGAGGGGTTGAGTACCGTCGCCGGGGGTGCTGGCGGACCGGCTTGTAGTAGTGCGGATACCTCTGTAACGGAGGTGGAGCGAAGGGGCCGGGTCGTTCGTGACTGTGTTCGTTCGATCAACCAGGAATGTCCCTGGGAGGAGTCGTATGGGCGAGTTGAAAGTACTAGGCAAGTCGTTCGATATTTCGAAGTGGGCTGTCTGGGAGGCGTATCAGAAGGTGAGGGCGAATAAAGGCGCACCAGGTGTGGACGACGTGTCGATTGGGGAATTCGAGAAGGATCTGAAGGGAAACCTGTACAAGATCTGGAATCGGATGTCCTCGGGCACGTACTTCCCACCGCCGGTGCGTGCGGTGGAGATCCCCAAGTCGAACGGGGGCGTCCGGCTCTTGGGCGTGCCCACGGTGGGGGACCGGATCGCTCAGACGGTCGTCGCGCGGGTGCTGGAGGACAAGGCCGAACCGGTCTTTCACCCCGACTCCTACGGCTACCGTCCCAGGCGGTCCGCGATCGATGCGGTGGCGGAGTGCCGCAGACGCTGCTGGACGGCGGATTGGGTCATCGACCTGGACATCTCTGCCTTCTTTGACAGTGTTCCGTGGGACTTGGTCCTCAAAACGGTCGCCACCCACACTGATCAACCTTGGGTAGTGCTGTATGTGCAGCGGTGGCTCCGAGCACCACTGCGGCTACCCGATGGGACGCTGCACGAGCGTGACCGGGGGACCCCACAGGGTTCCTTATGCGCAGCTGCGCATAAGCGTCCCGATGGTGTTGCCGTCGTCGGTGGTGGTCTTGAGCACACCGTCGGTCATCGCGCCGGCGCGCAGGGCGTTCAGGATGGGTCGGGGCAGCAGGTTGGTGCTCTCCAGTCGGGGCAGGTCCAGCAGCCCGCCACCACCGCGAGCCTCGCCGGGTGGCGATATCAACGCCTGTGGGGTGTCCACCGGCGCCGCTTTCGGTGCCGGTGGGGCCGGCAGCTGACGAGCGGCAGTAGTCGGCTCGGACGGGGCCGGCTGGAACGGGGCCGGCTGCGCGCTTGCCAGATCCTGCTGGGGACCCGCGCTCAGGACGTAGGCCACGCCTGCGCCGACCAGCCCCACCACGAGGACCGCCAGCACGGCGATCCCGATGATCTGCTTGGACCGGTTCTGCAGCGCGGAAGTCTCGAACACCTCGGGACCCTGCCGAATCCAGGCGTTCTGCTGGTCAGCGATCGGGGGCAGGTCCGAGTTCGCCCAGGGTGGCGCTGAGTGGTCGACAGACGGGTTGCCAACAGACGGGTTGCCAACAGACGGGTTGCCAACAGACGGGTTGTCGACAGTGGCGTTGTCGACAGAGCGGTTCTCGATGGGCTCGAACAAGCCCCGGACTTGGCCCGAGTTCTGCTGGTAGGAGGGACTGGCGGGACAGGACGGGTTGGGCGGCACCGCCTGCATCACCTGCGTCGTCGCTTCCGGCGGCGAGGTCTCCCAACGGAATGCCGGCGGGAACGGGCTGGCCTCCTGGGATGCGCCGGCCGCGTCGCGCAGCAGCTCGTCGCGGCGGCGGCGGTGGTCCTCGGGAGACAGCCGCCCCGCGGCGAGATCCTCGTCGAGCTGCTGCAACTCGTTCGGCCGGGTCACTGCACCACCCCCTCGGGGACATCGGGTCGGGGCACATTGTGCACAGCAGCCACGCTCTGTTCCCGGCCGACCTCCCCCCGTTAGCAGCCCTGTTACCCTCCCGCCCTGATGGGCGACCGGATGAGCGGTTCCAGGCACGCGCGGGATGATCGGCCCCCACGCGTGGCAACACCTGTGAAGGCGCATCCGAACACCGGTTTCGCGTGGTTGCGGATGATCGGTGCGCTGATCGTCGTAGTCGATCATTCGGCACCGCTGACCGATCCGTCGCGCCTGACGGCCTTCCCCGCGTCGTGGAACCTGTCGCCCGGTTACGTCGCGTTGATGGGGTTCTTCGCGATGAGCGGCTACCAGATCAGCGACAGCTGGCGCCAGGATCCTTCGTGGTGGCGCTTCTCGGCCAAACGGGTGCTGAGGCTGTGGCCTCCGCTGCTTTTTGTGGTGCTCGTCACGGCCTTGGTGATCGGGCCGCTGGTCTCGACCCTCACGCTAACGGGGTACCTCTCTGCTCAGGGCACCTGGGGATACATCGTCAACAACGCGGGTCTGTACACGTTGCAGCATCAGCTGCCCGGTGTATTCGTCGACAATCCCTACCGCTGGTCGGTCAACGGCTCGATCTGGACGCTGCCGATGGAGCTCACCGGCTACTTGCTGGTGCTGGCGTTCGGGGCGCTGGGGCTGTTCCGTCGAGCCCCGTGGTTGACGATCGTCCTGATGCTGGCCCTGGTCGCGCTGGATCGCCGATTCGAGGCGAGTATCGGCAACCCCGGAGATGGCGGCTCGTTCCTGCAGGTGCCGATCGGATCGATGGTGGCCTTTCTCGTCGCGTTCAGCATCGGCATGGTTCTGCACGCCTATCGGGACCGGATTCCGCTGTCGCCTCGGGTGGCGTGGTCGCTGGTCGGGCTCCAGATCGCGATCCATACCACCGAGGTGGGGGCTTTGACGCTGCCCTTCATGGCCGGGTACGGAGCGATCGTGCTCGCGTTTCACTGGCCGGCCCGGCTCGAGGGCTACGACTCGTGGGTCTTCGGCAGCTATGGCCTGTATGTGTGGGCATTCCCGGTTCAGCAACTGCTGATCATGGCTGGCGTCGATAAGCAGTGGTCGTTGACCGTGACCGCGCTGCCGCTGTCCTACCTGTGCGGGTGGCTGTCATGGCACTACATCGAGCAACCCACGTTGTCGCTGCGCCGTTACCTCCGGCGTCGCAAACCCCGCCCCAAAGCCAGTCGACCCAGTGCCGCCAGCCGACTCCGCCGGCTCTCGCAGCCCGCGCCGTCCTCACCTCCCTCGCCTCCCGAGCGGGAGCCGTCCGTGCCGGTGGCCTCGGCGTAACCTGGCGGCATGGCGCTGTTCGGACGCAACAAGACCCGTATGGTGACCGCCGAGGAGGCGCTGCCCGGGCGACCCAGCCCGATGCCGGTTCCGGAGCGGCACGCCGTGCACGGCCACCGCATCGTGGCGCCGTTCCCCGACGGCCTGCGCACCGCGGTGTTCGGGATGGGCTGCTTCTGGGGTGCCGAGCGGATCTTCTGGCGCACCCCGGGGGTGTACTCCACCGCGGTCGGCTACGCCGGCGGTCACACCCCGAATCCCAGCTACGAGGAAGTATGTTCCGGGCGGACCGGGCACACCGAGGCAGTGCTGGTCGTGTTCGACCCGGCGCAGATCTCCTACGCTGAGCTGCTGCGGGTGTTCTGGGAAGGCCACGACCCCACGCAGGGGATGCGGCAGGGCAACGACGTGGGCACCCAGTACCGTTCCGCGGTCTACACCACCGACGCCGACCAGGCCACCGAGGCCGAGGCGAGCCGCGCGGTCTACCAGCAGGCGCTCACCGCCGCCGGGCGCGGCCAGATCAGCACCGAGATCGCGCCGCTGGCCCAGTTCTGCTACGCCGAGGACTACCACCAGCAGTACCTAGACCGCAATAAGAACGGCTACTGCGGCATCGGTGGTACAGGTGTCGCGTGTCCGGTGGGAACGGGTGTCGAGTCTGGCGACGTCTGACGTTTCACCTGGCGATGACGGTCGTCCGGAGCCGACCCGCTGGACCATCCATGGTGAGCGGCTGGTTGATGACACCCGGCGGCTGAGGTTGAGCATCGCGCAGGTGGAGTTGCCCGACGGGGTGCGCTTCGAGCAGTACGTGTTGCGAATGCCGAAGGCCGCGATGACGGTGCTGATTGACGATGCGCGGGAGCGGGTTCTGATGATCTGGCGGCACCGGTTTGTGCCCGACTGCTGGACCTGGGAGCTGCCCGGCGGGTACGTCGACTCCGACGAGGATCCTGCGGTCACGGCGTCACGCGAGGTCGAGGAGGAAACCGGCTGGCGGCCCCGCAGCATGACGCTGTTGACGCGGTTTCAGCCGTTGGTCGGCAGCGCCGATTTCGAGAATCTACTCTTCTTGGGTGAGGGCGCCGAGGACACCGGGGCGCCCGCCGATATCAACGAGGCTGCCCGTGTCGAGTGGATCACCCTGGACTCGGTCCGCGACCGCATCGCCCGTGGCGAGATCATCGGTGCCGGCACCCAGATCGGCCTGCTGCACGTCCTTGCATTCCACACCCACCAGGTTCAGTGAGCTAGCACGCCCGCGGCCACCATCTGCTCGTCGAGGCTCTGCACCGCCGGTTCGGCCCGGAACGGCGCGAGCCGGCGTGACAGGTCGGTGAGGTAAGTGACGGTGCGAGCAGACCGCACGTCGAAGGCAATACGCAGCGCGGCCGAGCCAATCTCGCAGGCTTCTTCGACCTTGCGCTGATCGGCCAATGCCGAGGCAAGCAGCGCCAGGTTGAACAGCCGACCCCGGTCGTAGCCGTCGATCATTTCCAGCGAGCGTCGTGCGAACTGTTCAGCTTCGGCCGGACGCCCCAGGTCACGGAAGCAGTGACCGAACTTCGCCGCCAGGTAGGCACCGTCGAAGTAGGCAAGCCATTCCGGGCGGTCCCGATCTTCCGCAGCCGCGAACGTCTGTTCGGACTCGCGAAGGGCAGCCAGGCATCCGCGCGCATCGTTCGCCAGTGCGAGCCCGTGTGCTTCCATGACAGCAGACTCCGAGACCAGCGCAGGCACGCCCGCCCGCTTACCGTTGTCCTTGGCAGTTCTTGCCAGATCGATCGCCAGCGCCGGGAAGCGCAGGAACGCGGCTTGATGACTCATCCCGGCTAGCATCTCGCCCGCCAGTGCGTCGTCGCCGATGTCTTGACCAAGGTGCATCGCATGGCGGAGATACCGAAGTCCGGAATCGGCGTCTCCCACGTCGTACGCTATCCACCAGCCAACTGGTTGAGCTCTGCCACCGCTGCGGCCAGGTCGCGACGTACGTCGTCGCGGTACCGGCCCTCGCGCAGCACGGGGAGCACGTCCGAGGCGAGGTAGTTGGTCAGCGCCGAGCGAGCGTGACCTCCACCGAATCGGTTGTCCAGCCGACGGAACGTCTGGGTCATCTCTCGGATGATCTGCACGTCCGTTATGCCCACCGCTCGCGTGATTGACCGCGGTGGGGCCTGCGCGCTGAACCAACCGAACGCCGAGCTGCCCGCGCCGGCCGCCACAGTCCGCAGCAGTTGCCGTCGTCGCACGTCCTCGCCTCCAGTCTCGGACTCATCGTCGAGGCTATGGGCGTCACGTGGGCGTACGCATGCGCGGGCTGGTTGTTGCGATAGCTGGAACCAGAGGTAGTGCTCAGGTATGTGCAAGGCACGAGCCCACGTTTGTTCAGGTCGTGAGTTGGTTGTGCGGTGCGCTCCAAACGGCTGACCTGGCCCTGCGTCAGGCCAAGCCAGCGACCGACCTTTGCCTGAGTGAGTACCGGCCGATGCTCGTGTCGGTAGACGTTGAGCACGTGGCCGAAGTGCCGGGCCTCCAGTGCGTCTCGTAGCGCCGCGCGCTGCCAGAAGCCATCTTGCTTGGTTGGAGCGCTGGATGCTTGAACCCAGTGACGGGAACACGGGCTGCACAGCTGCGAGCAGTTGTCCCGTGCGAGAGGCATTCCGCACCCCTGGCAGCGCCGCTGTTTCAGTTCCGACCTCGCCACTACCTCTCCTCCGTCTCCCGGGCCGCATCCTAGCCTCCGTCTGGCGTGCTGACGGGCGGTTATGCATGGTCTGGATATTTCAGTCAGTTATGTCGTTTGCCAGATCGGTCTCCGTCGGAAGTGTGGTCGCCCAGACACGAGGGAGGACGACGTGATGGAGCACGACCCGCACCTGTGGCTGGGGAGGCTTACGGCCGTGATGATCCGTGGCCACAAGGAACTGCGCGTGCGCGTCGACGAGGAAATGTCATGTGTGTTGGTCGAGATGGACGGCACACCGTGCCCGGTGCTGTTGGGCGTGACCGCGACCGGCGCCGAGAACCTGCGCACAGCGATCGCTACCGGCCTGACCGAACTGGCGTCTCGGCAGCAGAAAACCACCGGAGACCAGACCTCGTCGAGCGTCGATGGCTAACAACGACCGTAGTAGCTACGAGCATTACCGAGAAGCCGTATATGCCCGGCTCAGTCAATATACCTTCGCGCTCCACAACCCGGATGACCGGGTGATCGCGATCATCGCCCGCTCCGAGCTACCCCGCTATGTGCGGTACTGGGTCGCTCTACTGTCCAAGCACGAGGCAACGGCCAGCGGAAAGTGCCCAACCTGTTCCCGATGGTGGCACACAGTCTCCGCGCCTTGCGACACCTGGAAGTGGGCGCATGCCTTCCTGACTATCGCGCCAGCACGAGCCACCGTGCCATCGAGCCGGATTGATGAAGGGGCGCATAACCGAGCCAATCAGACCCGGCCGGTCGCTACCTGACCCCGAAACCGTAGCGATCGACCGCACGGTCGGCAGGGCGGGTATGGCGCGCCCCGAAACGCCACACCGCTGTATTCACTCTGCCGACCATCCAGCCCAACCAGGAGGCTAATTCACAAGCATTATGAGGTGGTAATACTCAGGTGGGTCTGACGGCTCTTCTGTCGAGGTTGACTCACAATTCTTTCACAATCCGTGAATGGCGCGTGCCATGCTTGAAGCGCAACGGTTCCTGCCGTGTTGTTTCGTTGTCTGCCGGACAGCGAAATCAACGCGGAGGAACCGTTGCGGTATGAGGCTATGACAGGGCTGCGTGGTGAGCAACTCACCGAGTTGGTGGTCCGGGTGCACGCCGCTCTCGGGGGTGAGTTCGCCAGTCGTGGCCGCCCGTATGCGCTGGGCTTGTTCGGCTCGGTGGCGCTGGTGGTGTGTCTGATGCGCAAGAGCATCACCCAGGAGTTAGCCGGCGCGATCTTCGGTGTCAGCCAGGCCACCGTGAGTCGGCGATGGGACCTGCTGCGTCCGGTGATCGGGCGGGCGCTCGCGGAGTTCGTGCCCGATCTCGAGCAGGTCGTGGGACAAGCAACGGTGCTGGTGGACGGCACGATCTGCCCGACGTGGGACTGGGGGCACATCCCCGACCTGTTCTCAGCTAAGGCCGGGTATCCGGGGATGAACATCCAGATCGCTGCCACGCTGAGCGGTCGGCTGGCCGCGGTCGGCCCGGTCCCGGTTCACGGGGCCCGTCATGACGCCCACGCCTTCGCCGCCTCCGACCTCAAGACCCTGCTTGCTGACTTATCGACCGTGGCCGATCTGGGCTATGTCGGGGTCGAGGGCATCGAACTCGTCCCGTTCAAACGACCCCCCGGAGGCGACCTCACCACCAGCCAAGCCGAGTTCAACACCGCGCTGAGCAAAATCCGGGCCGCTGTCGAACACGCAATCGCCCACCTCAAGACATGGCGCATACTCAGCGAGGAAGGCGGCCGGTACCGGGCACCGATAGAAAAGTACCAAGGATCGTTTTCTGCTTCCCGATGCCAGAGGAAAAGGCTATGACGCCTTACTCACAAACGACAGCGCCCAGCTCGACAGCGCCGAGGAGACCCGCGCGATCCGAGACTCGGGAATGCACCACGTCCGGTACCGGCATGACACTCGACGCGGGGTTGACGGCCTCGCCCTCGCGATGGCCGCCGTCATGGCAGCGATCCGACCAGCGGTCCGCGATTTGGGCGCCGCCCAAGGCCAGCGACTAGGCGAGATCCAGGCGATTCAGCCGACGAAACGGTACAAGATCACGGATCCGCGGGTGGATCCACCACCGTACTGGATCGAGTAGGGGGCGGGGTCGCCCCGCCCCCTCTCACACCACCGGACATGCGGGCCCGCATCCGGCGGTTCGTCAAGCCGTTGTGTAGAGACGCTGCCAGGTCTGGCTCAGGGTCTTGAGGCCAAGGCGGGTCCAGTAGGTGTTGGGCAGAGACACGTGGAGGATTCCGGAGCCGGCAACCCGCCAGTATCCCTTGCTGCTACCGGCCCATTTTCGGGCGTTGCGCTCGGAGATACCGCGTATCCGCAGGTTGTGCCGCGTGTCGGCGACGCGTGAAAACTGACCCCCTGGCAACGGTTGAAAACTGACCCCCTTCCTGGTGGCGAGGCGCTGGGGCGAGACCCTGATTGTCCGTTGATCAGGGAGGGGGACGTGGGGGTGTTGGCTATGGAGGATTGGGCTGAGATCCGCCGGTTGCGCCGGTCGGAAGGGATGCCGATCAAGGTGATCGCGCGGGTGATGGGGTGTTCGAAGAACACGGTGCAGAGCGCGGTGGCGTCGGAGGGGCCGCCGCGGTATGAGCGCCCGTCGCGGGGTTCGGTGGTGGATGCGGTTGAGCCGCGGATTCGGGAGTTGTTGGCGGCGTGGCCGACGATGCCGGCCACGGTGATCGCTGAGCGGATCGGCTGGAGCAGGTCGTTGACGGTGTTGCGGGATCGGGTGGCCGAGTTGCGGCCGGTGTATCTGCCGCCGGACCCCGCTTCACGCACCTTGTATGTCGCCGGGGAGATCGGTCAGCATGATTTCTGGTTCCCCGACATCGAGCTGCCGGTGGGGTGTGGGCAGACCCGCACGGCCAAGCAGCTACCGGTGTTGACCATGGTGACGGGGTATGCCCGCTGGTTGTCGGGGGTGCTGATCCCGACCCGGACCGCCGAGGACTTGTTCGCCGGCTGGTGGGGTCATCTGGCCGGGTTGGGTGCGGTGCCGCGGGTGTTGGTGGGGGATGGTGAGGGCGCTATCGGGCGGTGGCGTGGCGGGCGCAGTGAGCTGACCGGTGACTGTCAGGCGTTTCGCGGCACGCTGGGGGCCAAAGTGTTGATCTGCCGGCCCGCCGACGCCGAAGCCAAGGGGTTGCTGGAGCGGGCGCATGACTACCTGGAGCGCTCCTTTCTGCCCGGCCGTACGTTCACCTCGCCGGCGGATTTCAACGCCCAGCTCGCTGACTGGCTGGCGACGGTCAACCGGCGGGTCCGCCGGGCATTGGGATGCGCGCCCATCGACCGGATCACTGCGGACAAGGCGGCGATGCTGAGCTTGCCGCCGGTGGCTCCGGCGACCGGGTGGCGGGCCTCGATGCGGCTGGCCCGGGATCACTACATCCGGCTGGATTCCAACGACTACTCGGTGCACCTCGCCCGCGGTGTCAGGGTCGAGGTGTCGTGCCAGCGCTGCACCCACGCCGCCCAGCTTGGGTCTGTGCCGTCGATGCCGGGCGCATGGTTGTAGCCGGTTCGCGCCGGGGGGTCGCAGTGCCCGAGCGCGGCGACGGCACGCTGCAGCGCGTAGAGCATCTCGCCGTGGTGCTGGTTTGTTGCCGGGTGTGCGTGCAGCCGGTCGAACGCCGCGGTGTCGAGGTCTTCCAGCCTCGGGCTGCGGTTGATCAACAATGCTTGGCTGAATACTCCGCGCAGTCGGTGCTTGCCGGACAGGACGCTGCGGTAGCCCCACTGTTGAAGGACCGTGCCGGCCTCGCGCAGCGACTGTTCGACCGTCTCGGTGTTGAACACGAGCCGGGCCAGGTGCAGCCGGTTGAACGTGCCGAGATACTCGAAGGCGTCGAAGCCGCCGAGCAGGTAGCCCAGCGCGATCACAAACGGCCGCACCGTGGTCTCGGTCGGCAGCGACTGCGCGGCGACGAACGCCTCGGCGCCGGCACCGCACAGGTCCGCCCAGTCGGCGGCCGTCCATACCCAGTAGGACCGGTCGGTGTCCGCGCAGTGCTGCAAGATGATCGCGGCGGCGTGCGCCCCGGCGCGCCGGAACCGGAGGTCCTCGCCGTGGTGCAGACCGTCCCGGGCGGCATCCAACGGCTCGATCAGGCGGGCCAACGCCCTCCAGTGCGTCGCCGTCCGCCGTGGGATGCCGCAGGCCCGGTTGCGGCGCAGCGCTTTCGGACCCAACTCAGCGAGTGCCTGGCGTTCCGCCTCGGTCAACTCCCCGCGTCGGTCGTAGCGCTGGACGGATAGCGCAAACGTCCACGCGTCGTGATCGTCGTTCGTCTCGCCGGCGGCACGAACCGCGGCGCTCACGCCTGACCTGCGCCGTCGGCATCGCACGCGGTGATCATGGTGATGCGTTGCGCGTGCAGGTGCATCAGCGACCGGTTCAGCTTCGCCGACAGCTCCCGGCCCGACAGGTGGATGTAGGTCAGCGTCGACTCGGTCGAACGGTGCCCGGCGAAGGTCGCGATCGCGTGCAGCTCCCAGCCCATCCGGGCCAGGTCGGTCAGACACAGGTGCCGGGTGGTGTGCGTGGAGAATTGCGGGACATCTGCGGCCAACGCGACTCGGCGCACCACCTTCGACCAGGTCCATAGGCTCAGCGGGTCGCCGTGGTTGCGCCGGGACTCGGACAAGAACAACGGCCCGCGTGCGCGGCTGATCCCGGCCCGATGCGCCAGATAGCTCGACAACAGCACCCCGGTCGCGGCCGAGTACGGCACCACCCGCCCGCGACGGGTCTTGGTCGTCTCGGCCCGCACCCGCACGGTGCGGTGCGCGGGATCGAGATCGTCGGTGCGCAGCGAGCACAGTTCCTCGCGGCGCAGTGCCGAATCGTAGGCCAGCGCCAGCATCAACCGGTTACGGATCGGCTCGAGCCGGAACGCCTCAAGCAGCCGCAGCCACTCCGCCTCGCCGGGGATCCACGGCACCTTGACCATCCGCGCGACCAGCGGCCGGGACCGCCCGCCGCCGAAGTGCCGGCCCGGCGTGTAACGCCCACGACCGACTGGATTGGACTCGCGCACGCCCTCCTCGACCAGGAAGTCGTAGAACAGCCGCACCGGCACCAGCCGCTGCTGCAACGTCGCGTTCGCAAGGCCCGAGCCCGAGTCCAAGGCAACGACATTCGGGCCGCGCCGACTCGGGCGAGTGCGCAACTCCCGTACGAACGAGGCGACCTGGCCGCGGGTGGCAGCGACCGGGTCGATCCCGTCGCGCTCGCAGACCAGCAAGAACTCCGCCAGACCCCGCGCGTACGCGTCGATCGTGCGCGGCGCCCGCCCCAGATCGACCCAGATCCGCAGCCACTCGACCGCCCGCTCGTGCCGGCGCAGCACCGGCCACTTGTCCTTCAGCTCCATCGACACCGGCAACGAGACCTCTCAGCCCGTGGGGACGCCGCCGGGCCAAGGACCACCCCACAGCGTGATTCCACGTAACTAATAGCTGCAGCTTGCCCTCGGCGGTGTCAACCTCGGTGCCATCGCCGAACCAGCGCTGGTTCACCCGTCGTGCGCTGAAGTCCCGCCCGACCAGATCCGGCGCGCGCCAGCGCCCCTTGCCTGGGCGGGTCGTGCTCCGACGACGACGGCGGCCTCTGGCCCGCAGCCGCTGCTGGGCCATCAGCGCCGCGACGGTGTTTTCACCGATCCGCCAGCCCATCGCCCGGAGATCCGCGGTGATCCTCGGCGAGCCGTAGGTGCCCCGGTGACGGGCGAACAAAGCCGCGATCACCATCGCCAACGCCCGCCGCCGCGCTCGCCGCGGCGACCCGTCGCCATGACGCCACTTGTAAAACCAGGCATGGGACACACCCAACACCTGACAGGCCACCGCATGCGGCACCCCGTATTCGGCCCTCTGGACCGCGATGAACCTGGCCACGGCTACCGCCGACCCATCGCGTCTTTGACCCAGAGGGCCACCGAGCGCTTGAGCACATCACGCTCCATCGCCAGCTCAGCGTTCTCCCGCCGCAGCTGAGCCAGCTCGATCCGCTCGTCCTCGCCGAGCCGGCCGCTGCCGCCCTTGGCCTGACGATCCAAAGCCACCCAGTTAGCCGGGTGCCCGGATTGATCCCCAGGTCCTTCGCTATCTGCGCAACCGGGCGGCCAGTCTCGCGGACCGGCCGGACCGCGCCCTCCTTGAAATCCTGATCAAACTTCCGTCGTGACTCCGCCATCGCCCCCGCCTCCTTCTAAGGCGATGTCTCCACGTTACGAGGGGAAACCCAACCGGACAGCACCTATGGCTGCTCGACGCGAACCTGCAGTACCCCCTTCCGCGTCTGAGTTAATGCACCAAGATCCGGTTCTAAAGCCCAACCACCAGGTGGGTACGTTGATCACCCTTTTGGAGGTTGGAGTAGATGGCAGAGCCGAGGCCAGGTTCCAGGGCTGGACAGGGTGGCAAGCCGCGCAAGCGGTTGGCGCCCTCGGAGAAGTACGAAGTATTCGTGCAGGTGCTGACGCAGCAGGCCACCCAGCGCGAGGCGGCCCAGCGATGGGGCGTGGACCGTTCCACGGTCGTGCATGTCTGCCGGACGGCCAAGCGGGGCGCGCTGGACGCGCTGGCGGCTTCGGTGCCCGGCCGGTCGGGCAGGAGCCCCGAGCAGGCCGAGCTGGAGGCGGCGCGTGGGGAGATCGAGCGGCTGCGTGCCACGGTCACCGAGCAGGCCGTGACGTTGCACCTGCACCAGGGAAAATCGCGTTGGGACTAACCGCCGGCCTGGTCCCGCCCCGGGTGGACGCGAACGTCAAGGCCGGGCTTCTCGATCTCGTCGGTCATGCGCAGCGACAGGGTGGTTGGTCGATCCGGCGGGCGGCGGCCACGCTGGGCGTCGACCACGCGCGGGTACTGCGCTGGGCGGCCCGGGCGGTGCTCGACCGGCTCGACGATGCCCCACCGGGCCCGGCCGAGGCGGCGCACGCGCTGCTGGACTGGGAACGCGCCGCGGTGCTCAAGCTGGCCCAGGACTGGGGTGAGATCGACCTGTCGCACCGCAAGCTCGCCCACCGCGGTTCCCGGCTGGATCTGGTCTATGTCAGCGAGTCCACCGTGTGGCGTGTCCTTCTCGCTGAGGGGGTGCACCTGCCCGGGCGTCCGCCGCACCAGCCGCGCCCGAAACGGCCCTGGCCCCAGTGGGCTGAGCTCGTACCGGGGGTGATCTGGATCTACGATTTCACGCATTTCCGCGCCAGTAAACGGTGTGCGGTCGCGATCGTGGACGTGGTGTCGCGGTACTGGCTGTCCACCGTGGTCTCCGCGGAGGAGTCCTCCACCCAGGTTGAGGTCGCCTTCACCCGCGCTCTGGTGGCCGATGGCAAGGAACACCTGCTCGATGAGGTGCTGCTCGACGAGCTCGCGCACGGGGTCGTGCCCGACAACGACGAGCGGGTCCCGGTCCTGCTCGCGGTCTCCGACAACGGGCCACAGATGACCTCGAACGCGACCGCGGTGTTCCTGGCCGGCGCCCGCATCGCCCAGCACTTCGGGCGGCCCGGCACCCCGAACGACCAAGCCTGGATCGAGTCATTTTTCGGCCACCTCAAAGGAGAACACCCACACCTGGACAAGATCCGCGACGCCGGCGAGCTCGAACGGGAACTGGACCGCCTGCGGCTGCACTACAACACGGTCAGACTCCACGAAGGCGTGGGTTACGTCACCCCCGAAGACGAACACCACGGCCCAGGCACAGCGATCCGCGCCGCGCGGCAAGCCGGACTCGACGCCGCCCACCACACCCGGGTTGCCACCCGACGACAACTACGACAAGATCACCCATGAAGCCCGCACCATGGCTGGGTTTTACAACCGCCAACTGGTGCATTTACTCAGACGCACCTCGGTACCGCTACGAGAACTTCGTGCATCGCGAGCCCAACGCTGTTATCATTTATGTTTTAGATTGTAAGGCGAAAACTAGGGGCGGGGGTCCGCGTGGCCGATGGCGAAGGAGGCGGCATGGCCACTACTGCCGTACCGGAGCGGACCAACGCCGGCCGCGGTGAGCTGGGGCTGGACCCAGCTTGGCGTCAGGAGGTGCGCGAACTCGCCCGGCAGCGCGACGCGGTGTTGCTCGCGCACAACTACCAGCTGCCCGAGATCCAGGACATCGCCGACCACGTCGGGGACTCCCTGGCGCTGTCGCGCATCGCCGCTGACTGTGCGGCAAACACCATCGTCTTCTGCGGCGTGCACTTCATGGCCGAGACCGCGAAGATCCTGGCACCGGCCAAGACGGTACTCATCCCGGACGCGCGCGCCGGGTGCTCACTGGCCGACTCCATCGACGCCGGGCAGCTGCGGGACTGGAAGGCTGAGCACCCCGACGCGGTCGTCGTGTCGTATGTGAACACCAGCGCCGAGGTCAAGGCCGAGACCGACATCTGCTGCACCTCGTCCAACGCCGTTGAGGTCGTCGATTCCGTCCCCGCGGACCGGGACGTGTTGTTCCTGCCCGATCAGTTCCTCGGCGCGCACGTCCAGCGCGTCACCGGCCGGCGCAACCTGCACATCTGGGCCGGGGAATGCCACGTGCACGCCGGGATCAACGGTTCCCAGCTGGCCGCGAAGGCCGCTGCCGCGCCCGACGCCGAGCTCTACATCCACCCGGAATGTGGCTGCGCGACCAGCGCCCTGTACCTCGCGGGTGCCGGTGCGGTACCCGCCGAACGCGTGCGGATCCTGTCCACCGGCGGCATGCTCGATGCCGCCCGAACGACCGGAGCCCTCGAAGTGCTGGTGGCCACCGAGGTCGGGATGCTGCACCAGTTGCGGCGGGCGGCTCCGGGAGTCGACTTCCAAGCGGTCAACGACCGGGCCTCCTGCCGGTACATGAAGATGATCACTCCGGCGGCGTTGCTGCGCTCACTGCGCGACGGCGTCGACGAAGTGACCGTCCCCGCCGACATCGCTGCCCGCGCCCATAGCGCGGTGCGGCGCATGATCGCTATCGGTTGGCCGGGCGGCGACGAGTGACGGCCTGGGAGGTCACCGTGGACCTCGCGGTGGTCGGCACTGGTGTCGCCGGGTTGACCGCCGCCTTGCGGGCCGTCGAACTCGGCTTGCGGGTGGTGGCCGTGACCAAGACCACGGTCGAGGACGGCAACACCCGGTGGGCGCAGGGCGGTATCGCGGTGGTGCTGCCCGGTCATCGTTTGTCACCGTCCGGCGACAGCCTGGACCAATTGTCACCCTCCGGCGACAGCGTGGACGCGCACGTGGCGGACACGCTGTCGGCTGGCGCCGGGCTGTGCGACAGGGCGGCCGTCCGGACGATCCTGGCCGCCGGCCCCCGCGCGGTCAGCGCGCTGCGGGCCCGTGGCGCCGTCTTTGACTGCGCTGCGAACGGCGATCTGCAGCGCAGCCGGGAGGGCGGGCATCGGGCCTATCGGGTGATCCACGCCGGTGGTGACGCCACCGGAGCCGAAATCGAGCGGACCTTGGCCGGCTCGGCACGTGGTGGGCTGTTGCCGTTGCTCGAAGGGCAGCCGGTCACCGACGTCCTGTGCGACGACACCGGCCGAGCAGTCGGTGTGGCGCTGCTGGGCGATGGTCTTGATGGGAGTGTGCTGCGCGCCCGGGCCGTGCTGCTCGCCACCGGAGGGCTCGGCCAGCTCTATGCCGTCAGCACTAATCCCGATGTCGCTACCGGCGATGGGTTGGCCCTGGCGTTACGCGCTGGGGCGCTGACCGCCGATCTGGAGTTCGTGCAGTTCCACCCGACAGTGCTACACGCGGGAGCGGGCCTGCGGAGCCGTCAACCGCTGGTCACTGAGGCGATCCGCGGCGAGGGCGCGGTGTTGCTGGACATCACCGGGACCCCGGTGATGACCGGCGTGCATCCCCTCGGTGCACTCGCGCCACGGGACGTGGTGGCCGCCGCGATCACCCGCCGGATGGCGGCGACGGGCACCGACCACGTCCTGCTGGACGCTACCCACCTCGGCGCCGCGGTGCTGCGTCGGCGCTTTCCGACGGTGCATGCTGCCTGCCTGGCAGCTGGTGTGGATTCGGCCCGTGAACCGATTCCCGTCGCCCCGGCGGCGCATTACCACTGCGGCGGCGTGGTCACCGACACCAGCGGCCGGACGACCGTGCCTGGGTTGTACGCCGCAGGAGAGGTGGCCCGGACCGGTCTACATGGCGCGAACCGGCTGGCCTCCAATAGTCTGTTGGAGGGGCTGGTGATGGGGGCCCGGGCCGCGGAGGCGGTGGCGACCGACCTCGCATTATCCCCATGCCCCGGCCCGCCACCACCACCAGGACTAGTGCGCCCGGTGGCGGAGCGCGACGCGGTGCAACGGGCGATGAGTGCGTACACCGGAATCGGGCGCGACGCCGCCGGGCTGGCCACTGCTGCGGCGGTCATGCAGGCAACCATGCTGCGGCGGTTGCGGACCTCGCGTGACGCCGAGGACGCCGAACTCACCCTGGTCGCGGCCGCCGTGCTCGCGGCCGCGACCGCGCGCAGTGAGAGCCGAGGCTGTCACCTCCGTACCGATCACCCGCACACCACGACACGTTATCGGCGCAGCATCGCCGTGGTGCTCGACGACACCGGTGCCCCGGTGCCGGCTGAACCCGCGCTGGTGGGAGGGGCGGCGTGAGCGGCAAGGTGAGGTACACGACGGCATCGCCGATACGGACGGTGATCTGCCTGCCCGATGGCGTAAGCGTTCACCTCGATGGGCACCGGGCCGGCCACCCCCGCATCACCACGGCCAGCACGGTAGACGCGAGAACAGGGCAGTCTCCGGGCTAATGGTGGACGGGCGCTGGGCGGTGGTGGTGGCCATGGTGTGTTTCCTCTCGGTCGGTAGGGGCTGGATTTCCGGATATGAGCTGGGGGATTTTGTGCGCGCGCCCGGCCGGTGGGGAGCAATGCTTGAAATCTGTGGATCGGCGCTGGGAGGGCGTACCTTCCTGGGCCCGGGCGGCACGGGGTACTTGCTCGATATCGGGTGCGGACCCGGGTCACTGACGCTGTTGCTGGCGCCGCTGTTCGCGAGGTCATCGGAGTCGACGCCGACATGCTCGCCGAAGCCGCTGAACAGGCCGTACGGGCAGGCATCAGCAACGTGCGCTGGCGGCATCTGCGTGCCGAAGAGCTCCCCGCTGATCTTCCGCCGCCGACCGTGACCACCTTCGCGCAGTCCTTCCACCGGATGGACCGCCCTCGGGTGGCCACCACCGCGCGGCGGATGCTGATCCAACCAGGAGCCGTCGTGCACGCTGGCTGACCGGCCTTACGGCGGGCGGTAGTCACCGCGCGGGACATGCCCGGCGTCCTCGGCGACATCGACGCCTCGCTGAATCTGCTGTTCAAAACCATTCGCGGGCACTCCACGGTCGCCCTGTCCGGGGAGTCCGCCGACGAGATCTTCGGCGGATACCGCTGGTTCCACCAACCCGAGGTGCAGGCCGCAGAGACCTTCCGCTGGATCGCCTGCGCGCTGAACGACCCACACACCCGAGCGCACGACCCGCTCACCGCCGAACTCGACGTGCCCAGCTACGTCGCCGATCGCTACGCCAGCGCGGTCGCCGAGGTCGAGCCGGCCGAGAGCGAGATCGAGCACGAGCGGCGGACGCGGGTGATCTGTTATCTGCACCTGACCCGGTTCCTCCGGCTGCTGCTGGACCGCAAAGACCGGATGAGGATGGCCGTCTGTCTGGAAGTCCGGGTGCCCTTCTGCGACCACCGACTCGTTGAGTACGTCGACAACACTCCGTGGTCGCTCAAGACCTTCGACGGTCGGGAGAAAAGCCTGCTCCGCGCCGCGGCCGCCGACATGCTGCCACAGTCCGTATCGCAGCCGATGCCCGTCCACCCAAGATCCGCTCTACGCCAACGCCTTGCAGCAGCAGGCCAAAGAGCTACTCGTCACCGACGACCCAGTGTTCGACCTGGTCAACCACCGCTCGCTCAACGCCGCCACACAACGGGACCCGGCCACCATGCGCACTGATATACGCAACGGCATTCGAACGGGTCCACTACCTCCACCTGGCTGGCGATCTACCGCCCGACACTCCGAATTACCTGACGCGCACTGTCGCCGTTCCGAGACCGCGGCGGTCACATCCGAGCGATCAACCACGCGGTGATCGTCAAGTGCGTCAATCGGTGGGCACGCGCACGTCTCCGTTGAACACACGGTCGTCACCGCACAATGCCTCGCTGCGCCGTCCGTCCACGGAGACCGGGACGTCGCCCGCGATGGTGACACGCTGCATGTGACGCGGTTGGTCGCCGTAGTCGTAGAGGGCGTAGTGCTGGGTGGCGCGGTTGTCCCAAAACGCGACGTCGCCGGGCGCCCAGCGCCAGCGCACCGTGTTCTCCGGCACCGTAATGTACGACTGCAGCCGCAGGTAAAGATCGGCGAGGGCGGTCGCGCTCAACTGGGCGGATCGTTTGGCGAAGCTGCAGAGGAGCAGAGTTCGCTCACCGGTCTCGGGATGGACCCGCACCGTTGGATGGATGGCCTCGTACTTGATCCGTGTGAAGACCTGCTGAAAGCGGGCGTGTTTCTCGTTACGTTGCACGGTTGCGGTCCAGCTCTGGTCGAGGATGTTGGTGTGCACCGTCCACAGGGTGTCCGCTAACGCGCGTAGGTCGGCGGGTAGCTGAGCGTACGCGTACGCGGTGTCGGCCCACAACGTGTCGCCACCCCAGGGTGGGACCGTGACCGCGCGCAGTACCGCACCGAGCGGCGGGCGATGCAGGAACGTCAGGTCTGTGTGCCAGACGTTCGCCGGGATCGATTTCCCGCCATAGTCGAGGTCGAAGACTTGCGCGTGACCTTCGAGCCCGGGCAGGATCGGATTGGCTGCGGTAACAGTGCCGAAGCGGCGGGCGAAGGCAGTATGTGATTCGGGCGTAAGCAGCTGCCCGCGGAAAAAGACCACTTTATGCGTCAGCAGGGCAGTACGGATCCCGGCGACCGTAGCGTCGTCGAGTTCCACCGACAGATCCAGCCCGACGATCTCGGCGCCGATATTGCCGGCCACCTTGCGAACATCGAGCACGATGGAGGAACTAGCCTCCTGTGCCGGCCTCATGGTCATCACACTTCCTCAGATCTCGTCGAGAGCTTGGTATCGCGCTGCCGGCGAGCACACGGTGCCGACGGATCGACGCAGCCGTCAACTGCGGCGACCGCAGCTCGACGGTAAGCGGGGACCAGGTACATCGAGAGCCTGAGAACGCCGAAACCCGGCGAGCACCGTCGGCAGCGTCAGAGAGGCCTGTACGAGTGAACGAGTTCTGTTCAGCGGCCTGCCGAGCTCCCTTCGCCTGCAGGTTGGCCAACGGCTAGGCTACGCTAGCATAGATAAGCGGGGCAGCGCGATAGACGCGGGTTCGGTTCCCTCATCCGCCCACTGCAAACCCATGTCAGAACAGATGCAGTCTTGTGCTATTGGCAGCGCAAAAGCTCCGCTGACCCGAGATTTCCTTCTCGCGACCATCCCGTACTGTCGTTGATTGCAGCACAGACCCGACCCCCACCCATCACCACACCGAGCACCCCGTCACCGAACCGACCAAGGCCCCGTCCACAACCAGGGGACGGGGCCTTCTCACACCACGATCATCGGCAACACCGACGACGGCATCATCGGCAAGATCAATGACGGACAACAGCACCCGGGAACCGCTCGCTGGCTTGCTCTCCGAGATGGACACCCTCGCCGGATGGCAAGCACTCGACCTCGGCGACATGGCCCAAGCCTGGCAACACTACGAACAATCCCGGTCCCCCGCCGCACAGTCCAACTCCATTCCGCACGAATCGCATGCGGCCGCAGAGCAAGCCTTCGTCCTTATCGACGCCACAGCAACCGGCGACGCGGTGGACCTCCTCGACGGTGCCCGGCGCCGCGCCGACGCAACCTCACCCCGCATCCTGCGAGCATGGCTAACCGCCGCTCATGGCGAAGCCCTCGCCGCCCACGGCGACCAGACTGCCAGCCTGCACGCCTTCGACCGAGCGGCCGAACTCCTGCCAGGCGACGCGTCCGACGAGCGGCCCTACGTCACGCTCGACGCCGTGCACCTCGCCCGCTGGCGCGGCCACGCACTCGCCCGCTTCGGCCACCCCGACGCGATCGCAGTCCTCACCGACGCCCTCAACCGTCTCGACCCGTCCTTCGTCCGCGCCGTAACCGCTGTTGGCCGCCACGTTCAGTGAACCGCCCCGGGTTTCGTACCCCTTTCCGATCTTGGGAAGGATGGCGCGATGCCAGGCAGGAGCTACGACAGGGAGACCCGGGCGAAGGCTGTCCGGCTGGTCCGTGATCACGTGGGTGACTACGCAACCGAGTGGGCGGCGATCAAGGCCGTGTCCGGCCGGTTGGGGATGAGCGCGGAGACGCTGCGCAAGTGGCTTCGTCAGTCCGAAGTGCAAGCTGGGGAGGCGGCGGGCGTGACGACGGCGTCGGCTCGTCAGATCCGGGAGCTGAAGCGGAAGAACGCCGAGCTGGAGCGCACGATCGAGATCTTGAAAGAGGCCACGGCTTTCTTCGTGCGGGAGTGCGACCCGCAATGCCGCTGATCTGCGAGTTCATTGCCTGGCGACGGCAGGAGTACGGGGTCGCACCGATCTGCCGGGCACTGGGTGTGCTGGGTGTGCAGATCGCCCCGCGCACCTACCGGGCGCACCTGGCCCGGCCGCCGTCGAAGCGGGCCCTGTGGGACGCCGCGATCACCGAGGTGCTGGCCGGCTACTACGAGCCGGATGAGCAGGGGCGGCGGCCGCCGGAGTGCCTGTACGGGGCGACGAAGATGTGGGCGTACCTAAACCGGGAGGGCATCGAGGTGGCCCGGTGCACGGTGGAGCGGCTGATGCGCGCGAACGGGTGGCGCGGCGCCACTCGTGGCCGCAAGGTGCGCACCACGGTGGCCGACCCCGCTGCGACCCGGGCGCCGGATCTGGTCAACCGGCAGTTCCATGCCGCGGCGCCCGGTCTGCTGCACGTGGCCGACTTCACCTACGTGCCACTGGCCGGCGGCGGGTTCGGCTACACCGCGTTCGTCATCGACGCCTACGCCGGGCTGATCCCCGGCTGGGAATGCTCGACGAGCAAGCACACCGGGTTGGTCGAGGCGGCGATCCGGCAGGCCGTCGCCTACCGGCGCCGGCAGGGCCGCCCGCTGGGTGAGGGGGCGCTCCACCATAGCGACGCAGGCTCCCAGTACACCGCCGTCCACTTCGGACAGACCTTGTTCCTGGAGGGCCTGACACCGTCGATCGGCAGCGTGGGCGACGCCTACGACAACGCCCCTCGCCGAGACCACGATCGGCCTGTACAAGACCGAATGCGTCCGCGCCGGCTCCCCGTTCCGACCCGGCCCGATCCGCACCCTGGCCGACCTGGAGGAGATCACCTCAGCCTGGGTCCACTGGTACAACACCCGGCGGCTCATGCATCGCCTCGGCCGCATTCCACCGGCCGAAGCCGAAGCCGCCTACTACGCTCCAACCGACGCCGCCACCCCGGCGGCATCACACACAAACTAAGGGCGGTACCAAACCCGGGGTGGCTCACAGTGAGGATGAGGGCGTCACGCTGACTGCGGTTGTCTGGGAATGCCGAAGGCCCTGTCCCGGGGTTCGGGGCGGGGCCTTGGTGGTCATGTCGTCGGTGTGGTGTTCACGGTGGCGTCATGATCGGTTCGCGGTTATTCGGCGGTTACTTCGGTGACGGCGGTGCGGGCGGCGGTCTCATCGACGATGGTCTTGTTGGTTGCGTAGGTGGCGACGAGGGCTTGCGGGGCGAGGTTGTTCACCGCGCGGGGCAGGCCGCGGCTGGTTTGGTGGATCAGGGCGGTGGCGTCGTCGGGGAACATCGGGTCGCTGCGGTCGACCAACTTGAGGTGGTGGGTGAGGTAGTCGCGGGTCTCGATCTCGGTCATGCCGGGCTGGGCGTAGCGCAGTGCGATGCGCTGGTTCAATGCGGCGAATGCGGCGAGTTTGATCCGGCGGCGCAGGGTGGGCTGGCCCAGCAGCAGCCCGGTGAACGGGGCGACGGAGTCCATTTCGGTGTTGGTGAGAAGCCGGAGCTCTTCGAGTTGGTCGGCGCAGAGCAGGTGCGCTTCGTCGACGGCGAGGGTGACGGTGCGGCCGCGTTCGTGTTTCTCGGCGGCGAGGTGGGCCATGGTCTGGGCGATCAGCGCGGCGGTGTGGAAGCGGGGGGTTCCGCCCAGTGCGCTGACCACGGCGGCGTAGAGGCCGCGGGACCCGATCGCGGGGTTGGGTAGGTAGATGACGGTGTGCCGGGAGGCGTCGAGCTCGGCCAGGGCGGCGGGCAGCGCGACGGTTTTGCCGGCGCCGACCTCCCCGGTGATGACGCCGAGGGCGGTTTCGGCGACGCACCAGCGGATCCGGGCGACGGCTTCGGGGTGCCCGCTGTGGCGGTGCAGCATGGCTGGGGCCAGATCGCGGCGGAACGGGGTTCGGGTGAAGCCGTAGAACGCGCACAGCTTGTCCAGGCTCATCGGTTGTGCTCCTCGGTGGGGTCGGTGGGGTCGGTGGGGTGGGTCATGGCGGCGAGCTCTGCTTCCAGCGCCGGATCGGGTGGGGTCTGGGCTCCGATATCGGGGGCGGTGGCGGTGGGGGTGGGCAGGTCGGGGTCGTAGAGCAGTCCGTCAGGGTCTGGTGGTGGCCGCCGGTCGGTTCTTGAGCCCACCGGGTCGCTGTCGGGGGTCGGCTCGGCGGCCTGGTCGGGGTCGGTCAGCTGTGCGTAGCGCAGCCGCTCACCCATCGAGCGGGTGTGGCGATCTTCGATCAGGGGCAGGTAGTCGATGCCGGTCGGGGCGGCCGGTGGGGGGTCTGGGCGTGGGCTTTGGGGTGGACGTGGCGGCCGATCTGGAAAGGCACGGCCTTGCCCACGGCCCGGCCGTGGTGGCGCACGGCGATGTCGGTCAGGTCGAACGGGTCGAAGACCAGCTCCACCCGGGCCCCGGGTAACGCCGGGTCCACCTCGTAGAGGTTGCCGTGCAGGCTGACCGTCGCGGTCTTGGTCACGGTGCGCCACTGGGTCCACCGGAACGCCTCTCCCCGCAAGTCGGCCGGG
>JBOHGH010000075.1:0-22564 GCA_050699975.1 Pseudonocardiaceae bacterium
CCGCCCGGGTTATGCGCAGCGTCCGATCGCTACCACCGCCCCCGCCAGCGCCAACCGCCAGGCGCTGCGCATAACCCAGCGCTGCTCATAGGGTTCCTTATGCGCAGCTGCGCATAAGCGTCCCTGCGGTGCCCCTTCCACGGTCTGCGACCATTCCCCGTTCTCGATGACCCCTGCGCTCAACCATTTACCGACCAGGCGCAGGACCCGTTGGTCCGCGATCCGGTGCTCAAGAAACTTCATCAACCAGCGATGGTCAAGGCTGGTGAACGAAGTCGGCACTCACTACCCGCTTCGAGGACCTGGCCTGGGCGCTGGTCGCCCAGGTGGCTGGGATTTACTGCGAGGAGGCGGTCGTTGGGCTGCTGATTCGCCATTGGTGGTGGCTTTGCGGCGAGGAATTCCTCGCTGTATGCGTCCAGGTCGGCGTCATTGTCCTCGGGCTTGACGACGGGCCGGCGCGGTGAACGAGGTGATGGTGACTCGGCCGCGGCATCCCTTAGCAGGCCGGCGGTTGCAGGTGATTGGGGCGATGCGCAGACTCGGCCGCGACGAGCTGCTGGTCGTGCTGCCCGATGGCAGCAAGACCCTGATGCCGGCGGTGTGGACCGACCGCGACACCACGACGGCGAACGAGGACCACGCCCTGGATCGGGCAACAGCGATCCTCGCTGCGCCGGCGGAGCTGCTTGAGGCCCGCAAGCTGGTTGCCGGTCTCGGCGCCCGCGCCGATGCCGGTCGTGGGCAGGCTGCGCGGAAGTCACCGTGCAAGGAGGACGACCGTGCAGCCTGCGCAGCTGAGTTTGATGCCCGAACAGATCCCGGCGCCACCACCGGAAGTGATCGTGTCGCTGCCCGAGACGGGGGTCGGCGCCGCGATCAGGATCCTGGCCCGGCTGATCGCCCAGGCCGCCGCGACGACGATGACTGGGGCCGGCGATGAGTGAGAACCCCAAAGTGAGCACCGCCCACCGGCAGAGGGCGGCGATCGTCTACGTCCGTCAGTCGACGCTGGCCCAGCTTGAGCGCAACCGGGAGTCCACGACCCGCCAGTACGACCTGGTGGCCAAGGCGGTGGCGCTGGGCTGGCCGCGCGGCGCGGTCCGGGTCATCGACGAGGATCAGGGGATCAGCGGGTCGTCGACCCAGGGACGGTCGGGGTTCGCCGAACTGGCAGCCCAGGTCGGCCTCGGGCAGGTCGGAATCGTGCTGGCGCTGGAGGTGTCCCGGCTGGCTCGCAACAACGCCGACTGGTATCGACTGCTGGACCTGGCCGGCATGACCGACACCCTGATCGCCGACGCAGACGGCCTCTACCACCCGGGCCTGTTCCATGACCGTCTCGTCCTGGGCATGAAGGGCACCATGTCAGAAGCTGAGCTGCACATCCTGCGGGCACGCCTGGACGGCGGGGTCCGCAACAAGGCCGCCCGCGGGGAGCTCAAGCGCGCCCTGCCGGTCGGACTGGTCTGGGGCGAGGGTCCCGCCGAGGTCCTGTTGCACCCCGACGCGGCGGTGACCGGCGTCATCGCCGCGGTGTTCGAGCGGTTCGCCGCGTGCGGATCGGCCCGCGCGGTGTGGCTCTGGCTGCGCGAACAGGGCCTGAAATGGCCGCTGACCCCGACGGCCTACCTGCACGGCACCGACATCAGGTGGGTCGAGCCGACCTACCACGCCGTGCACAACGTGCTGACCCACCCGGCCTATGCCGGCGCGTATGTCTACGGCCGGACGAAGTTCGAACGCCGCCTGGACGCCGACGGCCGGATCCGGACCCGCCGCCGGGTCCTGCCACGCGAGCAGTGGCAGGTCCTGATCGAGAACCACCATCGGGGTTACATCGACTGGGACACCTACCTGGCCAACACCGAGAAGATCGCCGCTAACACCCGCCCGGTGCGCCACGAGCCGGGCACCGGGGCCGTCCGCGAGGGCTGCGCCCTGCTCCAGGGCCTGGCCGCCTGCGGGATCTGCGGCCGGAAACTCGCCGTGTTCTATCAAGGCCCGAGCAAAGCCACGCCCGGCTACTACTGCACCGGCACCGGCGCGCTCGTCGACGGCCGGGGAACCCGGCACCTACAGTTCGGCGGGGTCACCATCGACGCCGCTGTCGCCGGCGCGTTCCTAGCCGCGCTGGCCCCGGCCGCGTTATCCGCGTGCCTGGCCGCCGTCGACGAACTCGAACACGGCCACGACACCGCCCTGGCCGGCCACCGCCGCGAAGTCGAGCGCAGCCGCTATGACGCAGCGAGGGCGGAACGCCGCTACCGGGCCGTCGACCCGGACAACCGGCTGGTCGCCCGCGGCCTGGAAGCCGACTGGGAGAAGACCCTGGCCGCGCTGGCGGCCGCCGAGGCCGAACTAGCACGACGACAGAAACGCCGCCCGGCGGCCCTCAGCCCCGGCGAACGCGCCACGGTCTTGGCCCTCGGTGACGACCTGAACGGGATCTGGGCCGCGCCGACCACCACCGACAAGGACCGCAAGCAACTCCTGCACACCCTCCTCGACGAAGTCATCGTCACCATCACAGCCGATGGCACCGGCCGCCGCGCCGACCTGCAGATCCGCTGGAAAGGCGGCGCGATCAGCGACGTGACGGTCCCGCTCAAACGAGCCCAGCCCAAGATCCGCACCGATGACGACACGATCGAGTTGATCCGCCGCCTGACCCTTCACCACGCCGACGCGGTCATCGCCGGGATCCTCAACCGGCAAGGCCGACGCACCGCCCGCGACCTGTCATACACCGCCAATAGAGTCCAGAGCCTGCGACACCACCGGGGCATCCCCTGCCACCAACAGGGCACCAAGCCGACCGAAGGAGAACTGGTCACCGTGGCCCAAGCCGCCGCCACGCTGGGCCTCGCGCCCCCCACCCCGCACCGCTGGCTCGGCGACGGTTTCATCGCCGGCGAGCAGACCACCCCCGGTGCCCCGTGGCGGATTCGCCTCAACGACGAACTACGCGCCCTGTTCGTCGATGACGCCCCCGACGGCTGGCTTGCCATGCTCGAAGCCACCATGGCACACGGCGTCTCCCGCCAGACGCTGTTGCAGCGTGTCAAGCGCGGCGAGCTCCGCGCCGTCCATGTCCGCACCGGACGCAGGAAAGGCCTGCGTATCGAGCCCCCAACCACCCCAGAAGGACTGTTTTGATCATGACAATCAGCGACAGGAGTAGTGTGACGATGCATCCAAGAACTCGCGAATATCCGCGTCGAGCACCCAGTTCACATTCTTCCGCTCGATCCCGACCGCGAGCGCATCCAACGCGTGATGCGGGCCGCGTCCCGGCCGGAACCCGTAGGAGAAACCCAGGAAGTCCACCTCATATATGGCGTTGAGCACCTCAACGACGGCCCGCTGAACGATCTTGTCCTCCAGCGAGGAGATGCCGAGCGGTCGTTGCCGCCCGTCCGCCTTCGGGATGTACGCCCGCCGTGATGGTCTCACCCGGTAGCGTCCTGTGTGCAGCCGTGTGTGCAAATCCTGGAGGTTCCCCCCAGGTTCTGCCCGTAGGCCTCCCACGTCACCCCGTCCACCCCCGGAGCAGCCTTCGGACTGATCGCCCAATAAGCCGCACGCAGACGTGCCCGGTCAACGTGATGCAGCAACGCCGTGAACCGCGCTTCCTTGTCCTGTCGCGCTACTTGACGCACACGATCCAACGCATGTGACGCGTCTGACCCGGCTCTGTGTCCGGGACGTGGTTTGCTGGCCGTGTTCCCCTTGGCCAGCCCCCTTTCCTCCACCACCTCCGCGACCGAAGTCTTGTTCGGCGGCTTCGCAGGTACTACGGGGCTGTCAGACTTCCCACGCTCGTTCATCTCAGGCTTGCCGCCTCAGCGTTCCCTGAGCGGCCCGCCCGGCCATCAACCGGACGGGCGATCGTGGGATCTCCCGGTTCTCGCGCATGAAGATTCCGTACATGCACAGGTTCTCCGACCGCGCGGGGCCCCCTGACGACTCGCGCATAGCGCCGCCAGCGATGTTGCCTTCCGGCCTGTTTAACGGCGTCGGCACCCCGAACTCCTTGATTTCGCGGCTCAATAGCCCAGCCTGCACGTACCCCTGTCAACGCTTCGCCGACGCCCTCACGGACACCGACGCATGACTCGGGGCCATCGTGGGTCGCTACTCCTTCGATGTAGAGCTCTCTCATCTCCTTCTCCATGCCGGTTTATCCCGGCGCTCCAAACATTCAGCTCTGATGATCCGGGCATGCCGTGTTGCCGGTCGTCTGGTGGCGTCCGGTGGTGGTGGTCGGCGTGGTGTCGTGTCAGGTGGGGGCGCCGGGTAATGCGGGCATCCAGGGTTGGCCGGTCAGTGCATCGCGCAGAACGGTGATCTTGTCGAGGCCGTGTTTGGCGGCGGTGGAGAGGTAGCCGAGAATGGTGTAGCGGTCCTGGGTGCGCTTTTCGCTGGTCAGTCGCCCGGAGATTTTTTGTTGGATCTTGCTGGGGCGGAGGTCGCGTTCGGCTTGGTTCGAGGTGGGGGGCACCTTGAGGTCGTGGGCGAAGCGGAGCACGTCGTCTGGGCGGTCGCGTAGTACTTCGAGCAGCAGTCGGGCCTTGCGTTCCCCGGGGCGAGTGCCGTGGGAGGTGGTGTCGGACAGCCCCACCAGCATCCCGTTGCGGAGCCGGCGCAGCAGCGCGTCGCGGACCTCGGTAGCGATCGCGGGCAGGCCCTGTTCACGGGCGAGGCTGGCCGCACCGATTAGTTCGCGCAGGGCGTCGGCGATCTGGACGGGCCACACTGCGTCGGGGTAGACCTGTGCGGCGTCGTCGAGATCTCGCAGCAGGTGAGCGCAGCAGAGCTGGTGGACCAGGGTGCCGAGTTCGGCGCTGTCGTAGTTCTGGTAGCGGTCGTGCACGATCACTGAGTTGGTCAGGTCGGTGACCACGAACGCCTTGAACGTGGCGAGGGACCGGTCGCCGAGCAGGTAGTGGGTGTAGAGCTCGGTGCAGGCGACCAGCAGGTACCGCTCGGCCTTCTTCTTGCCCACCGCGGGTGTCTTGGGGCCGACCCGCAGTGGGGTTTCGTCGCAGCACACGGCGTAGGCCAGAGTGATCAGCGTCTGGATCCGTTGGTGGGTCTCGGTGAGCAGCCCAGCCGCGCGGTTGAGCATGCCGTGGACAAACCCGACCGAGGGGGCGGTCCCGGTGAGCGACTCCAGCAACGCGACGACGCGGTGCGCAGGAATGAAATGCACCACCATGAGGTACACCGCAAACGCCGCCAGGTTGGGGCCGTATCCGACCGGCCCGCAACGGGCCCCGTCGGGCCGCAGGGCGGTGTGATGCTTCCCGCAGCCGCACTCGACCTGGTGCTGGTCGAACTGAGTGACCTTCACCGCGACCTGCGGGATCTCGTGCTGCTGGTAGCGGTCCACGATCCCCAGATCCCGGGCGCCGGCCAGGTCCTCCCCGCAGTCACAGCAGCCCTCGGGGAACCGGTCGCGGCGGTCATCGGGAGTCTCGGTCCAGGCCAAATGAGTTCCCGACGCCCCGCGCTGCTTGCCCCGCGCCCGCTTCGGCCCACCCTTGTCGCGCCGGTTCTTCTCCAGCGGGGCGGGCTTGCCCGGATCATCATCGCGCGAGGGCGGGTTCGAGGAATTCCGCGAGTTCCGCGACAGCAGATGCTCAAGCCTGGCCAACTTCTCCGCCAGCGCCTCATTGGCCTCCATCAGCTCCGAGAGCTGCCCGGCCATGTCGCTGACCCGCCGGTCCTGCGCAGCCAACTGCCCGGCCATGTCGCTGACCCGCCGGTCCTGCGCAGCCAACTGCCCGGCCTGGCGTCGCACGACGACGATCAGCTCGTCGCGCGACATCTCCTCCGGCTCGGACACTCGAAGATCAAACCGCACACCAGCCCATCACCTGGTGATCGACACGCACACATCCCGACCAGGCCCGATGTACGGGCCTGAATGTTTACGATCGTTCGGTCCGGCCAGGAGGGACGAGGCCTGCTAACGCGGCGACGGAGCACCGCGACCTCGTGGCGCAGGATCACGATCGCGACGTCCTTGGCCGGCGGCGTTGCGGGCGAGCAACCTGAGCCAGCCGAACACCCTGACGGAGATCAGATACAGCAGTCGAAACAGCACTACCTGCGATCATGGCTTGATCACTACACCAAGGAAAGTCCCGGTCATCGCACGAGTGACGAGTTTAGGTACGGTACAGGTTCACCGCCCAAAATAACGAAACTTTGGCCTAGGTGGCTAGGTCCGACGCGGCCGGTGCTCACAGCTTGCAGCTGTCGTCGAGTACCAGCCGTCCAATTGTTGATCGTGCCCATGTTTGTGGTGCCCCGGCAGGATCACCAAAGGATGGGGTCTGGCGTCGACGCAAAAGTGCGCGCTGGACCACGCTGCCCGGTCAAGATCTGTGAGCCCGATACCACGGTGCATAGCGTGGGAACGTCTCGGCGAAACCAGCGCCGGGGTCATGGCCGGCCAACTGCCAGATGCGCTCCGAGGCGTACCAGTGGTCCGCGCAGATCCTGGCGAGATGCCGTGCGCTACCCCCGTTCGCGCGGATTTCCCTGCTGGCCTCCTCGCGGGAGGTATGCCGGTTTGTCCAGGACAGGCCAATGTTGCTGACTACCGTATCGATCATGGTGCGGAGTACGGTCGGGGTCGGGTGGTTGGCGTGCAGGACGGTTCCCGGTGGCAGTGCGTCGGCGCGGGTAACTAACCCGGCCAGCGCGCCGGCTAGGTCGTCAACGGCGATGGTTGACAACTTCACCTGGTCGGTGTCTGGCAGGCCGCTCAGCAGTCGGATGAGTTTGACGAGCTCGGGTACGAACCAGCGGTCGCCCGCTCCGTAGATGAGGTGGGGTCGTAGGACGATCCCACCAGCGGCTCGGACCATGTCCTCGGCTGCCAACCGGGTTCGACTCGCGGGCGAGAGGGGCGCGGGCACGAGGTGTTCCGGTCCGACGTTGCGGTGCGGTCCCTGGCCGTACACAGCCGCCGTGCTGATGTAGATAATCCGCCGTACGCCGGCCCGGGCTGCCTCGCGCAGCAGCGCGGTCGTGCCGCGGTCGTTGACCGCAATGCACTGCTCCGGGTCAGCTCCGACGTATGAGGCCGTGTGCACCAGCGTGTCGATGCCCTGGCAACTCCCAATGAGTGAATCGAGCTTGGTCAGATCGCCGAGCAGTTGTCGCGTATCTGGTATACGGGCCGGACCGCGCACCAGCACGCTCAGCTCGATGTCCGGGCGACCAGCCAGCGCGCGGGCCACCGCGGCGCCGATGAACCCGGTCGCGCCGGTAAGCAAAACATACCGACCTGATGGAGCTTGCTGATCCGGTCGGGCGCGCTGGCCATGCGGCATCGGTTGTTCACTCCCAGGGCGTGGGGTGGCCCCTCCCTTCCGCGACTCGCAAGCCGTGGCCCGGGGATGTGTTCGAAACAAACCGACCGGTCCCGTGATACCGTACGCACGTAACGTTATTGCGGCGTGGGGACATCGTGTGGTTAAGCAGGCTCGTGCGGCGGTAACGAGGGAGCAGATTCTGCGGGGCGCGGCCGAGGTGTTCGATCGGTATGGATACGGCACTACGACGCTGAGTGATGTGATCGCCCAGGCTGGCGTGACCAAGGGAGCGTTGTACTTCCATTTTAGTTCCAAGGAGGACCTCGCGCGTGCGGTGATCGAGCAGCAGCATGCGCTGTCGGTCCGTCCAGGCCGCCAACGTCTTGACCAACACGCGCCCGGTCTGGAGTCGGTGATCCGCCTGTCCCAGGGCTTGGCGCGCCAGCTCATGGATGATGTCATCGTTCGGGCCGGTATCCGGCTTACCCTCGAGCACGGCACGTTCGGCGCGTCTGTCTCCAACCCGTACCGGGATTGGGTTGCGGTGACCGAACAATTGCTGCGCCGCGCCATCGACGAAGGCGACCTTCGTGATTCGGTCAAGCCTGCGGCGCTGGCTAGGTTCGTGGTCAGCGCGTTCACCGGCGTCCAGCTACTTTCCGAGGTCTTGAGCGCTCGACAGGACCTGCACCAGCGGGTGGAGGAGATGTGGGACATCCTGCTGTCTTCCTTGGTTTCAGCCCGCAAGCTGCCCTACTTTCGAAGTGTGGCCGCTACCGGGTCCGCGAAGCAGAACGACGAGTTCGGTTCACGCTGAGGAGTCTCTCCCGGTCGGACAGGACGGGACATTCAGAGTCGTGCTATCGCGGCTGATGTTTGTGATTGTCACGGTGCCCTGGGCCGCGGCGTGGCCAGCCTGCGCGAGCACCATCAGCACGCTGGCGCTGGCCGCGGATCGCTGCCGCACAGTGGCGCGGACCGAGCTGGGCTCGCCGAGCTCGATGAACCGTGAGAACGTGATATCGCATGTTGTGAGCTGAGCATTCGGCCAGCCGAGTATCGCCCGGCTGGCCTGACGAATCCCCTCAAGGCCCAGCATTCCGGGTACGTGGTCGAGCGGATGATCAAACAGCACAGGGTGCTCGGTGAGAATCCGCAGCGGCCATTCCCCTGGCTGCCAACACTGACCGAGCACCACGTCGTCGGCTTCGACCAGACCGACCTCCACAGGTGCCACCGGTGGAGGTCGCTGCTGCCACGATGTCGCTGGTGGACACTGTGGTGATCGAATGCGCTTGTACAGCAGCGGTTCGATACAGCGGACCCAACCAGTGCCCCGTCCGATCGGGGCCTCGTCGCGAAGGAACTCCACATCGAGCCGCAATGCACTGGCTGATTGCGTGTGCCGACGTAACTCTTGCGCCCGCACCACAAGGACGATCTCCGCGGGTGCGGCACCGGCCGTTAGGCCATCGAGGTCGGCATCGTAGGTCATCCGGTCCATCAGGAATTTATGCTCCGGTGGCACCTGATAGGCATCGTGGCACAGCAGCAGACCAACCTGCCGGATCGTCTCGGCCAGCAGCAACGTATCGTGCCGACCATTGCGTACACGGTAGAAGCTGTGGCTGCGCGACCATTGGGCCGCGCAGACGAACGCGTCCGCGCCGGTCCGGCACCAGTCGGTGAGCAACACCTCAGACACCGCGCGCCGGTGTACGAGATGCCGCGCAACGGTGGCACTGAACGACAGTCGATCACACTGCGACAACAGCTCGTCCACCCTGTCGAGCATGGTGATCGCCTCCATGCCGGCCATGCCGCCTCCTCAGACAACGCGCCTCAGGCAACGTCGACTCAACACCAGAGTGGCATAAAAAAAACCGACCGCCATGGTTTCTGACGTGACCTTCGTCTCACCTGTTCGGCCTGAAGCTGACGCGCTACCACCGCTCAGCCCCGCCTGGACGATGACCATCAACGGTGCCAATTCGGTCATCCCGTCCTAAAGTCGTCGGGACTGAGCCCGTTACGTCGCATACGTTCCCTAATGACGGTCTGACGTCGGTGAGTGCGCGGCCTGGCACGCTTGACATCTCGGGCCCCTCGGCGGGCGTCTCACGTACCGACCGCGCGATGACTCACAGACTCGACTCCGGCACTGTTGACACAACAGCCAATTTGGTCTGTTATTGGGGTGAGGTCAGCGGGGGTCGTGGGACCGTCTCGCCGGCGTAGTGACGGTGGGAACGCCGTAGGACATATGTACATCAACGCAACTCCGGACCTCAATGAGGAGTCCTTGCTGTGACGATCAGCAGAACCAAGCGGATTAGGCCGCGTGCCCCAGGGCGAAAGGTGCAGGGTGGATGGCCGAGGCCAGGCCGGGGGCGCCGCAGATGCTGCGGGACCCGCCAGGACGTTCGCGCCGGCCGTGCTGTCCCAGTACGCTCGGCGCGCCCTGGCCCGAAGAGCGCTGATACACACCGAAAACAGGTACATCCGGAGACCCAGGAGCGCAATATGGCGGACTTAATAAACTGGAACAACGGGCGCCTCGTCACAATCAATCCAAGACGTCTACAGCTGTGCGCGTCAGAAGCGCGGGCGTCCACCAGCCCATCCCACCAGCGCCCCGACCAACACGCAACCCCCGGCTGAATATCTACTTACAAACGGGAGAATAATACGAGATTTCCCGCAACTTACAGTAGATATTTGACCCGGAAAACCCTAAACCTAGGGTAAACTACCGCAATTAAGGAGCCAGCAATGACCGTTTCCTCTGAGTCTAACACCTCCAGCCGCACGCGCGTCCAGGAGCAGCTTACTAGCATAGACCCGAAGCACGGACCCGTCAATGGAGGTCAAGGGGTGACTATCTACGGAGTAAACTTGCAGGATGTCGTAAATGTCGTATTCGGAGTTAGAGACGCCAATAATGTAACAGTAGTAAACGAAAGGGAGGTTACATGCGTTAGTCCCAGGGCGGAGAGCCGAGGCCTCGTCAAAGCGTATGCTATTAGCGACGTCGGCACTACAAGCAACACCGTGGACTACACGTACGTGGAAACTTATTCGTGAATTACACGTATGGAGCTGTCGCAGATCAAGACCTGATGACACACGGACGGTGGTTTCCCGGTTCCTCGGCTACGAGTTTGTGATGTTGCACGCCAACCACAAACATGACCAGTGCGGTCACCGCAGCATCAACGCGGCGATGGGCTGAGGATGCCGTCCGACGTTATCCGGCTACGCCACCAAGGCACGCGAAGAAATATCCTAGCCTGGACGCGTCATGATCTTGATCGTGTGTGAGCGATCGGTAGACGAAAATGCCCTCTGGTGCGGATGAATTGGTTGCTGAGACCCCCAGTTCGCTGCGCCGGAGGGCACTTTCAAGGTGAAGCGACAACGACTCTGGCCCGCCAGCTCGACACCGCCTGCGCTAACGTCGACGAGCTGGCCGCCGCCACCGAACACTTTGACAACCATCCGACGCCGAGATCATCACCGGCCTGCCAGGACTTGGATCTCTCACCGGCACCCGGGTACTCGCCGAGATCCGCGATGACCGATCCCGCTTCACCAGCCCCAGATCGCTCAAGGCCTACGCCGGAAGTGCACCCGTGACCCGCGCCAGCGGCAAGAGCATGAGCGTGACCCACCGCCGAGTCAAAAACCAACCCCTGGCCGCCGTCGGCTACCTCTGGGCCTTCGCCGCCCTAAGCGCCTCACCCGGCGCCCGAGCCCACTACGACCGCGGCAAAGCCGCTGGCGACCGCCACACCGCTGCCCAACGCAACCTGTTCAACCGACTCCTCGGCTGCCTGCACCACTGCCTGGACACTCGGCAGCACTACAACGAGCACATCGCTTCCTTACCCACAACAACCCAACCGAAGCCGCAGCTTGACAAGCTAAGCGCGTGGGATGTCTACATCGCCCGCGACATCGACCAGATCGTCACCGAGCCACCATCAGACACCACCGAGCGATGCGCTGCGGCAAGTCAGGGGCATCTACGCCACCCACCAACACCCCAGGGGTCAAAGCCCGGCTGGTGCGCAACCCCCGGATCACCCTGCACTTCACCCCCGCCTCGGGGTCCTGGCTGAACATGATCGAAATCCTCTTCGGCATCGTCACCCGCCAAGCCACCCGCCGCGGCAGCTTCACCAGCGTTAAAGACCTCATCACCGCCATCCGAACCTTCATCGATGCCTGGAACGACCGCTGCCACCCCTTCACCTGGACCAAAGACGCCGACACCATCCTCACCAAAGCCAAACGATCACCCAACACTAAAAGCAGCGCCCTTACGCGACACTAGCGTAAAAAGATATATTTTTCCTTACGCTAGATCCCTGCGTCGCAATTCCTAATGCCGATTACCCTAGCTCATAGCGAGCCCTACGCGGAGAACGACAATAACTGGAGCTACGGCTCGTGGCGAAGCGGCTGGCGGTTGGCCGGATCGGTGAAACGGGCTCGGAGCAGCTTTTTATCGAACTTCCCGACGCTTGTCCGCGGGATCTCGCGTAGGAACACGTAATCGTCGGGTAGCCACCACCTCGGGAACCGCTCGGCGAGATAAGTGTTGAGTTCTTGGTGGCTGACAGGCTCAGTCGAGACAATGCACGCAAGCGGGCGCTCGAGCCACTGCTCGTGGAGTATAGCCACGACCGATGCCTCGATCACGTTCGGATAACTCATCAGCGCGTTTTCGAGCTTCACTGAGGAGATCCACTCACCACCACTCTTGATCATGTCCTTGGCTCGGTCGGTAAGCTGTAGGTAACCATCGGGATCGATGACCCCGATGTCACCGGTGTGGAACCACCCATCGTAATAGTTGGGATCCTCGGAATCTTCGCATGCTAACGTCGGGGCGCGGACGCAGTACTCACCGTCACTCTCGCCGTCCCATGGAAGCTCTTTGCCGGCATCGTTGACGACTTTGAGCTCGATCAGCGGTAGCGGTAATCCTTGGGTCGTGCCACTGGCGCCGCCGGACGACACCCCGCGCCTCGCGGTCAAGAAGGTTGCCGGTGTCTCGGTCATTCCCCAGCTTACCAATACATTGACGCCGTACCGGTTGTGCCACCAGTCGATCAGACCCTGGGGGGGCGTCTGGCCGCCGAGCCACAGAGCCTCCAACGATGAGAGGTCGTAGTCACGGCTGGCCCCTTCGATGGCATGCCGCATCATTACGCCGACCGTAACCGCGCTCACCGCGTGGGTTACTCGCTCATGCTCAATCAGCTCGAGATAGTGCTGGGATTCAGGATGGATTCCGGGCAGTACCAGCTTCGCTCCTTGCATGGCCGCGGCGTACGGAACTCCGGCTGCGGTTGCATGGAACATCGGCGATATCGATAAAAATGTGTGATCCTGGTGAATCCCGAGCGAGCCGTGCACTGCTAATAATAGGCTATTGAGCACGATCGTACGATGAGAGTAGACTACCGATTTTGGATCACCAGTCGTTCCTGACGTGTGGCATATGATCGCCGGTGTGCTCTCGTGGAGGTCTGGCCAAGGCAGCTGTCCCAGTTGACCAGTGAGTAAATCTTCGTAATCATAGACGGGCGACAACGAAGTGGCCGATGCCTCCGAGCTATCGAGGATAACGTAGGCCCGGATCGTCTTCAGTTCCGAAGCAAGCTGTTCGACGAGAGGAATTTGGTCGGCGTCAAGCAGAAGGACCTTGTCGCCAGTGCGATTCATGATGGAGTTGATCTGCGCAGGGAACAAGCGCGGGTTGACGGTGTGTAAGGAAGCCCCTATGCAGGGCACACCAAAGAACGCCTCCAGGTGCTTGTGCGTATTCCAGGCAAGGGTTGCCACGCGATCCCCCGCGACTACCCCCAACGCTTGTAACGCCTCGGCAAGCTGGCGTGCTCGCACACCTAGGTCGGCGTAAGTGTGGCGATGGTAGTTGCCCGCCACACGGGTGACCACTTCCCTGTCTCCGAAGACACGAGTAGCCCGCCATAGCAGCTGTCTGATCAGCAACTGGCGATCTGTCATCGTGCTAGGACCTTCGTTGGGAACCTTTCGGGCGCGTTATCCGTCGTCGAGGTTACCATGTGTGCGTCTTCAATTTTCTGGGAGTTGGACATCGCTCGACCTTACTGTGTTTGAGAGGTCTGGGAGGAAGCGCTGCCGCTGTACCCCTCCAACCATCGCCGGGTCATCTCGGCGAACACTTGGACCCCCACGGGTAGGGCGTTCTCATCGAGGTCGAACTCAGGACTGTGAGCCGGCGCGGTGATGCCAAGCGCCGGATTTGCGACGCCGAGCCAGAATAGGCTCACAGGAAGGCCGGTGGTCCCGAAGGCGAAAAAGTCCTCGCCCACGAGGGTGGGGTCAGGTTCGTAGATAACCCTCTCCGGGCCGAGCGCGGCCCGACTCGCGGTGGCGACTAGCTCGGTGAGGCCCGGGTCGTTAAAGCCCACGGGCCCCCCGGGAGTCAGCTTCACCGTAGCGGTGGCGCGATGCGTCGCCGCAACCGCTTGGGCGATCTCGGGCACCCGACGACAGAGCAGCTCGCGGGTGTGCTGGTGCACCGCCCGCATTGTGCCGTCAAGGGTAACGCTGCTCGCGATAACGTTGTGCCTGGTGCCACCGTTGATCGTTCCGAAGGTCACAACGACCGGCCGGACCGGGTCGACTTCACGGGCCACGAACTGCTGCACGGCCAGCACGACTTGGGCTGCAATCGGCACAGCGTCGATCGCTGCTTCCGGGTGCGCAGCATGGCCACCGGCACCGTTGACGGTGATAGTGATCTGGTCACTCGATGCTGTGATCGGCCCGCTACGTAGGGCGACAACACCCGCAGGGTGGCGGGGCGAAACGTGCAGGGCTATCACTGCCTGGGGCGCCGGATCGTCGAGAACGCCGGCGGCGATCATCGGCATCGCTCCGCCCGGCCCCTCCTCGGCAGGCTGAAAGTACAACACAACGGTACCGGGCAGCTGATCGATCCCTTTGAGTAACTCGGCCAAGCCGAGCAGGATGGCGACATGTCCGTCGTGCCCACACGCGTGAGAGATGCCTTCGACCCTGGACCGGTACCCCTCGCGGCCAAGTGCCTCAGGCACCGGCAGCGCATCCATGTCGGCGCGCACGCCGATGCAGCCAGCTCCGTCACCCTTGATGACGCCGACGACGCCTGTGCCGACTACACGACGGTGCGGTACACCGACCTCGTCGAGGACGGACTCGATGTAAGCGGCAGTACGATGCTCAGCGAAGCCGAGCTCGGGCTGCTTATGCACCTCACGGCGGTGCGTTCGCAGTCGTTCGAGCAGTTCCGCAGTCCCAGCCGCGACCGAAAGCGTATCAAACCGCACCTCTTTGCCCTCACTTCTACGAGTGCCGACCGCGAGCGGTTAAGACGCCGCCGTTTACACCGTCAAAACCCAACCACCTGCGCCGGGCTGCCATCATCCATCATATCCATTTATTGTAGCCTACCAAGCGTATGCCTCGGGAGCCGGGCCCGGGCCGGGAAAGATCTGGTCAAGCTGCGCCAGGGTATCGTCGTCGAGCACGATGTCCACAGCCCGCATGGCCGAGGTGAACTGGGCGAGTGTGCGTGCTCTGACAATGGGGGCGGTGACGACAGGATGAGCGAGCAGCCAGGCCAGGCTGACCGCGGTGGGGTGGTGGCTAAGTTCGGCGCAGAGCTTCTCGTAACGCTCAATCTGGACATGATGACGTTCAAGGAGCTTCATTGCGGAATCAGTGGTCGGCCGGGCAGACATTTCTTTTCCCAGCACGCCGGCGAGGAGGCCTTGTTGAAGAGGACTCCACGTGACTAGCCCAAGGCCATAAGACTCGCACGCCGGGATGACCTCTAGCTCCACCGTACGAGCCATGAGGTTATAGAGCGACCTCTCGCTCACCAAGCCTAGGAAGTGCCGGGCTCGGGCAGTCTCCTGTGCCTGAACTATCTGCCAGCCGGCGAAGTTCGACGAGCTCACGTAGAGGACCTTCCCTTGGGCCACAAGGACCTCCATCGCCTGCCAAATTTCCTCCCACGGAGTGCCTCGGTCCACGTGGTGCATCTGGTACACGTCGATGTAGTCGGTCTGCAGGCGTTTGAGCGACGAGTCACAGGCGCGACGGATACTCCGGGCAGAAAGGTACGTGTCGTTGGGAGACTCACCCATCGTTCCGTACACTTTCGTCGCCACGACCATCCACTCCCGACGCCCTCCACCCTGTGCAAGCCATCGGCCAATGATCTGCTCGGTCCATCCCTCCCAGGAGCGTCCGCCGAAGGTGTTGGCTGTGTCCAGAAAATTGACCCCGCTCTCATGCGCGGCCTCTAAGATCGCGTGGCTATTCTCTTCGGAAGTCTGCATCCCGAAGCTCATCGTGCCAAGGCACAAGCGGCTCACCCGCAGGCCGCTCCGACCGAGGTGCGAGTACCTCATGACATCGTGTTCCTTCCGGTGATCGGCAATTGTCGACGCTCACGTTATTCTCCGAGGGAAGGAGTGTCCTAGTTCTTCCGCCAATCGGGCCAGGTTCGTCGCTGTACCGTTGTCCGCCAGTAACGCTATATAATAAAGGGTATCGGCGAGTCATGCTCGGCCGCCGGGGACTCCGAGGAGATGGTCGAAACCGCCCACCTGTTCTTCGAATGCTCGGGCGACCTGGAGCACGCGCGCATCCTCCCAACGTCGTCCGACGAGCATCATCCCGATCGGCAGGCCGTCGGACTTCGCACAGGGCAGCGTGATGGCAGGATGGCCGGTCACGTTGAAGGGTGCTGTATTGACGTCTGTCCTGCGGGATTGCACCATGTATTCGTGCCAGGGCGTGGTTGGGTCGGGCAGCGACATGGCCTTCACCGGCAGGGTCGGCATTACCAGCAGGTCAGCGTCGGCGAACGCGTCGTCATATGCGGCACGCAATAGTGGCGCCAGCTGCTGACCCATCACATAGTACCGACCGTCGTAATGCTCCGCCAAGTACTCGCCCAGGAGCCAGACCAACCTGACACTCTCGGACAATTCCTGCGCCTGCGTCCGCAGCCCATGAACGCAGTAGTCGAGCATACTCGTGGTAGGTGCCTTCCCGCCGGTGAAGGCGCCTCCCCTCATCATCGTCGAGGTCACGCCTTCTACGAAGATCGCGTTCCAGATGTGGATTGCCCTCCGATGTAGCGGGATGGAGCCATCACGGACAACCACCCCGGCCCTTTCTAATATGCGAGCCGCTTCGCAAACCGCTTGGTCGACGTCGGGTTGCGACAGCTGTGGCCAGCCGAAACCTTCGGTTACGATTGTTGCCTTCACGCCACTTGGCTGTTGTGCGAGCCGTTGCGTGTAGGGTGCGGGCCGCATATCCATAGGCTGACGCGGGTCTAGGCCGTCGCGGCCGGCGATCACCTCCAGCAGGGCCGCCAGGTCGGTCACGGTCCGGGCGATCGGCCCGAGATGGTCGAGCGTGTACTCGAGGGGGAAAGCTCCCGTGTACGGGACGAGGCCGTACGTGGGCTTGAGGCCGACCGTGCCACACCAGCCGCTCGGGATGCGGATTGACCCGCCCTGGTCTCCACCAAGTGCAAGATCTACGTCTCCGTTGGCGACCAGTGCCGCACTCCCGCTGGAGGTTCCTCCGGCCGACCTGGTCGGGTCCCACGGATTGCGCACCGGACCGGTCGCGCACGTGTGGCTGCCTCCGGACAGGCACAGATCCTCGCAAGCGGCTTTTCCCACGATCTCTGCCCCCGCGCCGAGGATACGTGTCACGACCGTCGCGTCGGCCTCCGGGACGTACCCGGCAAGCGCCCGGGATCCGTTCATCATTGGCACCTTGGCCACAGCGATGTTGTCCTTGATCGCCACTGTCTTGCCTGCGAGCAGCCCGTCGGACGCTCCCTCGAGCGAGCACCGCCAAGACCAGGCACCCAGCGGATTGTCCCAGGATGCGGGCCGGTAGCCCGCGCGTCGGGGATACTCGACCTCCACCGCCGGCCCCGCAAGTCGCTCGACCTCGGCGCAAGAGAAGAAGACACCCACCATGAGCTCCCGTAGTGAGCCGAGGTCCTCCTCCGACAGGTCGAGGCCGCATCTCTCGGCGATACGCCGCAACTCAGCGATCTGTGGGAGGCGAACCGACATGGCAGTCCCTAGGTTGTGATCAGGCAACACTGTGAACCGATCAACACGCCCCGCTCTCCGGTGCCCGCGAGCAGCTGAAGTCCACCATACGGCGCAGGATTGGTTGCGCAGTCCGACGCGCAGACGGACTCGGCAGCGAGATGCGGTTGACTAGTCTAGGAGAGCTAGGCCGGGAAAAGGAGCTCGCCGCAGCTGCGCCGCTGGTCTATCCGTGCCAGGCTGGTCGACTCGGTCGGCACCCGGGTCCGCATGGTGCGCCGGGTGACCTGTGAGTTGAGCGGCGGACTTGCTCGACCTCACTTTCGTTCCGAGCCAGCCGAGCAGTTTCTGCCACCGGTGCCTCGCTCTGCACGGTTCCCTACCCCGCGTTCTCCCCAGTCAACGACGACGTCGCCTGGGCAGCCAAGTTGCGGCGGCCCAAACCAGCACCACCCACATGTCCCTCGATGCTCAGGGCTACCCGCTGCCCTACCAAGACTTGGACAGGGTGCCGATGCCAGACGAGCCGACCATGCCCTACCTATGCATGGCCCGGCCAATCACCTGGCCGAGTTCTTGGTCGGGCAGGGCACCGAGCTACACCTGGGGGGCTACGGCGGTGACGCGGTGCTGCTGACACCATTGGCCTATCTGAGCCGCACGCTGCGGACCCGACCGTTAGTGGCCATTGCCCACTCCCCGGTTACCGAGCCCAGCGTCGACTTCCCGCCGCCCGGATGATGCTGAGAGGATTGGCCGGGGTGGGCTCCTACGGCGACTGGCTCAGCGTCGCTGCTCGGAGGCTTGTGGATCCGAAGGCCAGAGCATCGCCTAGGGGTCCGGAGCCGAGATCAACTAGCCACGCCGTGGACCTGACCAGTTACAACTCTTCCAAGTACAGTGGAGGCAATACGCGGCTCATGCTGAGGAGGGCTTATGGACCCAGAACGCGTACAGAGCTTCGGAAGACGAATGCTCGATGTGCTCACCGATAGCGCTTTGAGCATGCTGATCACCCTCGGCTATCGGACGGGGCTCTTTGAGGCTGCCGCGCGTGGTCCAGCAACGAGCGATGAGCTGGCCGAGCGTTCCGGACTACAGGAGCGGTACGTCCGCGAATGGCTCGGTGCGATGGTCACCGCCGGTTTTTTCGCGCTCGATCCGACGAATGGACGTTGCATTCTGCCAACTGAGCACGCGGTGTGGCTGACCGGCTCATCTGCTCGCAATCTGGCGCCGATGACCGGAATGGTGGGTGTCTACGGCGGAGTGCTGGCTGAGTTGGAACAGTGCTTCCGAGACGGTGGCGGCGTACCATCAGCGTCCTACCCCGCGTTGATCGACGCCAGGGATGATTTGTGGCGCCCAATCTACGACGAGCACCTGATCAACGGATTTCTGGGCGCGGTAACTGGATTGGCGGAACGGCTGGCCGCGGGTGTCCAAGTACTGGACATCGGATGCGGCGCTGGGCATGCAGTTAACCTGATGGCTTCCGCTTACCCGCGGTCCCGCTTCGTCGGCGTGGATATCGCTCCATGTGCCTTGGCGCAGGCCGCTAAGGAAGCGGCCGCCATGGGCTTATCCAATGCCGCATTCAACCTATTCGATGCCACCGAGCTGGCCCCGATGCCGCCGTATGATGTGATCACTGCCTTCGATGTGATCCACGATCTGCGGGCCCCCGACATCGTGCTGCGCCGCGTGCACGACGCGCTCCAGCCGGATGGCTTCTTCATCATGCTTGACCTGAAGTTCTCAAGCCAGCTGGAGTACAACATTGGCAACCCGTTCGCGCCGCTGTATTACGGCATCAGCCTCATGCATTGCATGACTATCTCTCTCGCCCAGGGCGGCGCTGGGCTTGGCGCGGTCTGGGGCCAGGAACTAGCTACGGAGATGGTGACCGCCGCGGGTTTCACTTCGGTCGACGTCCGCGACGTTCCACGACCACAAAACTGCATTTACGTTTGCAGGCGCGCTAGTTGACGAGGGTTTATCACCACAACCAGTCAAATGGAGCAAGTGTTGGTGAGCCGAGAGCGATAGAACGGGCACCTGAGCTAAACCATCGAGCCGCCGAGGCGGAACTGTGTCAGACGCATCCACCGGTTCCAATTAGCTAGCAGGTTGATCGCTTATTGTGTTATTGGCAGTTACAAAGTCTGAGCGTTGGAAACTAGCTGGCTACGCCAGGCATGTATCCACTTAAGGAACGGAACGAAATTCACTGACTTTGAGTTTCTTTATGTGACGATTGCTCCTTAAGCTCATCTCCGTACGCCCGTGCAAGACGCGGAGATTGTCAAATATCAGCAAGTCATTCGCTTGCAGGAGGAAAGAAGTCGGAAGCGATGGCCGATGCAGCACAGCCTGGAAGACTTCTAGTGCGGTTTTGTGCTCGACGTCGAGCGACTCTGGAGCCAACTGGCTACCTACCTGTAATCTCTTTGCATGATACCTCACGAAAATATCACCATCTACCAAGCGAAGGATGTGGCGGATGTGAACCCGCGGTCGATCTCCTTCTAACTCAATGGCAAACGGAAAGCACGGGTCCTGGAGTAGACGCACCTCACGCTCTCGACCGTCTGCTTTCATCTCCGAAATGATACGGTCGACTGGAATGAAGAGTGACAGCCCACCACTGTCCCGGTCTGGTTCAACACAAGCGAGAACCACCACTCTAGGCGGATCATCGCTATAGGGCGAGTCAGTGTGAAAAGGTAAGGCGTCGTGCCGCTGGGCGGACGGTAAGTTGGTGGGCTGGTTGGCGGGTGCGGTTATGGCTGGGCCTATATGATACACAAGCCACCCTGGCAACCCGGGCACAAGCGACCCTGACAGCCCGGGCTCATGATCTTCCGTCACCACGCCCATTGCGCTCGCTGCGATAACCAAGGCGGTGTCGGTCGTCGGAGCGTCCTGGATGATGACGGCACACTCTTGACGTAGCTTTCTGCTGACAGCGTCCAGCGAAGGGCGTAACTGTGGCACCTTGGAGCATACCTGGACAAGGGCTCGCTGCTGGGATTGGCCGTCCGCCAGTTCTGTCAAGTTCCATTCGGCACACACACTGGCCAGCGCCCCAGACGTCGAGCGGGGAAGCCGGAAGCGCGGAGGCCAGCTGGTTTGCATACTAAACCTCCCGCGACGGAGCCGAGTGAAGACGAGAGATGGTTACCCCCTAGAGAACATTATCCTATGGCGACGGTAACGGTCAACCTTCTTACATCGGGGTCGTAGTATAGCGCTTGAAGCACATAGAGACAACTACATGGTGTGATATAAATTATAAATATAGTTCCTTACCGAGGAAGGACAGTATTTTTCGGATCAGGAAGAAGACGTGCCGCCAAGCGGGCCAGGGCTCCCGTCATGTTCTAGAAATGACCGCATAGAGCAGTTCGGGTGATTGAGGAAGTTTACGTAGACACGCCGTATTAGGGTGCCTTCCGGCAGGTCAGCACGGTCCATAAGGATGATCAAGGTTCTCACACCGCTGATCGTCGCGAAGGACCGTGCCCGTGCCGTCATCCTGCTTTGTCCGGCTCGCTGCTGGCCAGCAGTTCATCATCGAAAACACCTGCGCCGCGAGACGCGCCCAGCGTTGCTTTACCATACTGTCCTCGTGTAGGTGGGAACATCCCGACAACATTGCTAACCACAGTAGGGCATTATCGATTACAGCAGCTGACATTTTTTTCGTTTTCGGGCCTACTGTTGTTTCCGTGGGTGAATGTTCATGGTCGTCCTGGTAGGGGTGGGCAGAGTCCGCCTCGGGTGAGGGTGGCCATGGCGATGAGTGCGTCGGCGCTGTGGTAGCCGTAGGCGCGGCGGGTCAGCAGCCGCAGGTGGGTGTTGGTGGCCTCCGACAGGGCGTTTCCTAGGCCGTGTTCGAGGGTGTTGTGGATCAGCGGGAGGAACCGTTTGATCGTTTTGGCCAGTGCCACGAACTCGGGGAGGCGGGATCGGGCGGCCCAGGACAGCCAGCCGGCGAGTAGCTGTTTACCGGTGGCTCCTTTGGTTGCGAAGACCTCGCGGAGTTGTTCTTTGAGCAGGTAGGCGCGGTAGAGCGGGTGGTTGGTCTTCGCGATGGCCGCCACGGTGGTGCGCTGGTCGCCGGTGAGGTCCGGTGGGTTTTTCAGCAGTGCCCACCGGCTGTTTTTGAGGGCTTTGGCCTGGTCGGGTTTCCCGTCGCGGCGTAGTTGGTTCCACAGGCCGCGCCGTACCGCGTCCAGTGCGGCGGTGGCCCAGGCCACTACGTGAAAGGCGTCCAGGCAGACCACAGCCTGGGGTGCCCGCTCGGCGGCCACGGTGTGGATCCACTCCGCGCCGTCGGCGGAGATGTGGGTCAGCAAGGCGCTGCGGTCTTCGCCGAGGGCGTCGAAGAAACGCCGCAGGGTCGCCGCGTCGCGGCCCTTGTCGGCCCACACCAACCGGCCGGTGTCATGATCGGTCACGCAGAGCAGGTACCGGTGGCCCTTGCGGTAGGAAATCTCGTCCACCCCGATCCGGCGTAGCCCGTTCAACCGGTCGGTGGTCGCCGCCCGCGCAGCGACCACCCGGGTGATGACCGCGGCCACCGACCGCCAGGTGATCCGCAGCAGCGCCGCCAGCACGCTCAACGCGGCATGGCAGGCCAGCCACACCACCGTGTCCTCAAACGCGCTGGTGAACCGAGACCCATGCCGCGCCCAGGGCACCGCGGCCACGATCACACCATGCGCTGGGCACCTCACCCGCGGCGCCGCTGCCTGCAGATATACCCGGGTCGTGCCCACGTCCAGGCCCCGCCATCGGCGAGGTCCCTCACCGTTGTCATACCGCGGCGCCCGCCGGTCACACCGCCCACACCGACCCTGCCGCGACCGGGTGGGACGCACCATGGCGACCAACACCTCCTCGCCGCCCTGCGTCTCCAGCTCCACCTTCTCGATCACCGTGTGCTGCACACCCAGCACCGATCGCCATACCCTGACAGCGCGCAACGCCGTCCCTTCCTGACCGGGAACTTGACCTTGGACAGCCAAGAACCCTGCCAGCAGACGGCGTTGCGCCCTAAACGATCACGATCAAGCCACCCACGGGAACAGCAGAAGAGCC
>JBOHGH010000076.1:0-22384 GCA_050699975.1 Pseudonocardiaceae bacterium
CGGCGACCTAGCCCGATGGACCCCCCACGGACAACTGCACTACCTCGGCCGCGCCGACGACCAAGTCAAAATCCGCGGATTCCGCATCGAACCCGGCGAAATCGAAACCGCACTAGCCACCCACCCCGACGTGGCCCAGGTCGTGGTCATCGCCGCGGAAGCCGCGGGACCTGGTGGGAAGCGGCTGGTGGCCTATGTGGTGGCGGACGAGTCGGTGGACTCGTCGCAGTTGCGGGCTCACGCCGCTGACATGCTCCCCGACTACATGGTGCCAGCGGTGTTCGTGATGCTCGACGCCCTACCGCTGAACGCCAGCGGCAAACTGGACCGCCGCGCGTTGCCGGCACCGGATGTCGGCGCCGCGCTGGCCACCGGCTACGTGGCCCCACGGACTGATACCGAGCAGACCCTGGCGGAGATCTGGGCCGAGTTGTTGAGGGTGGACAGGGTCGGGGTCGAGGACAACTTCTTCGCCCTGGGTGGGGACTCGATCCTGAGCATTCAGGTGATGTCGCGGGTGCGGGTAGCTTTCGGAGTGGATTTGCCTTTGCGGGTGTTGTTCGTCGATCCCACGGTTGCCGGGTTGGCGGCAGCGGTGTCGGGGTCCGTGGCGTCGGGATCGGCGCCGCTTGGTGTGGCTGATCGTGCTGGTGAGTTGCCGTTGTCGTTTGCTCAGCAGCGGTTGTGGTTTTTGGAGGAGTTCGCGCCGGGTGGGTCGGGGTATGTGTCGGCGTTTGCGTTGCGGTTGCGTGGCGAGTTGGATGTCGAGACGTTGGGCGTGGCGTTGACCGCTTTGGTAGCGCGGCATGAGTCGTTGCGGACGACGTTTGATGTGGTGGATGGGCGGGGGGTGCAGGTGATCCACCCGCCGTCGGTGGTGTCGCTGCCGGTGCTGGACCTCTCGGATCTGACCGAATCCGAACGCGCGGTGGAGTTGCAGCGGATCGTGGCGGTGGAAAGCAGCCGCCCGTTTGATCTGAGCCGGGGCCCGCTGCTGCGGGTGCAGTTGGTGCGGGTCAGCGTGACTGAGCATGTATTGACTGTGGCGTTGCATCACATCGTGACTGATGGCTGGTCGACGGGTGTGGTACTGAGCGAGTTGGGTGCGTTCTATGGCGCTGCGGTCCGCGGTCAGGACACGGGGTTGCCGGTGTTACGGGTGCAGTACGTCGACTATGCGGTGTGGCAGCGGGAGTTGTTGTCGGGTCCGGCGTTGGATGAGGCGCTGGGGTATTGGCGTGACCAGCTCGACAATGTGACGGCGTTGGAGTTGCCGACCGATCGGCCGCGCCCGGCGGTGCTGACCTCTGCGGGTGCGGTGTGTGAGTTCGTGGTTCCGGCTGAGGTTGTCATCGGGTTGAAGGGGTTGGGCCATCGCCTGGACGGCACGTTGTTCATGACGTTGGTGGCGGCGTGTCAGGTGTTGTTCTCTCGCTGGTCGGGTCAGGACGATGTTGCGGTGGGCACGGTGGTGTCGGGTCGGGACCGGGCCGAGCTGGAAGGGTTGATCGGGTTTTTCGTCAACACCCTGGTGCTGCGCTCGCGGGTGGACGATCAGCAGAGTTTCGTTGAGTTTCTGGCTGGGGTGCGGGAGACGGTGCTGGATGCTTTCGCGCATCAGCATGTGCCGTTTGAGCGGGTGGTGGACGAGCTCGCTGTTGTTCGGGACACCAGCCGGACCCCGTTGTTCCAAGCCATGGTCGTGTTGCAGAACGCCCCCGGGCACCCCCCCAATCTGGCTGGAGTGGAGGTGTCGGTCCTGGAGTTGCCGGTGACGGCAGCGAACTTCGACGTCACAGTGCAGTTCCAGGAGTCCGGTGCGGTGTTGATCGGTGCGTTGCAGTACAACACCGATCTGTTCGACGCGGCCACGATGGCCCGGATGGCGGATCATCTGCTGGTGTTGCTGGCCGGGATCGCCACCGACCCGGACCAGCCGGTGCGGGGATTGCCGTTGCTGACCGACACCGAAACCCACCAGGTGCTGGTGGGCTTCAACGACACCCACCAAGTGGTGCCCGAGGCAACCCTGCCGGCGTTGTTCGCCGCGCAGGTGGCCGCCGGTCCGGACGCCGAGGCGGTGTGTTGCGGGTCGGTGCGGCTGTCGTATGCCGAGTTGGATGAGCGGGCCAACCGGCTGGCGCACTGGCTGATCGATGCCGGGGTCGGCCCGGAACGGCTGGTCGCGGTGGCGTTGCCGCGGTCGGTGGAACTGGTCGTGGCATTGCTGGCGGTCGCCAAGGCGGGTGGGGGATATCTACCGGTCGACCCGAACTACCCCGAGCAGCGGATCGCGTTCATGCTCACCGATTCCTCGCCGGTGGTGGTGCTGACCTCCACGGCCCTCGCGCCGCAGGTGCCGGTGGTCACCGGTGCGACCCGAGTGCTGATCGACGACCCGGCCGCGGTAGCCGCGGTGGCGGCGATGCCCGAGCGGGCGCCCACCGATACCGACCGACACAGCGCGCTGTCGGTGGCGCATCCGGCGTATGTGATCTACACCTCGGGTTCTACCGGGCAGCCCAAAGCGGTGGTGGTCTCGCATGCCGGGTTGAGCAGTTTCGTGACCGCGGAGATCGACCACTACCAGGCCGGTCCGGGGGATCGAGTGTTGGCGATGTCGTCGCCGAGTTTCGACGCCTCGGTACTGGAACTGGGGATGTCGTTGTTGGCCGGCGCGGTGTGGGTGATACCGCCGGAGGGCCCGTTGGCCGGGGACACCCTGGTGGAGGTCTTGGACCGGGACCGGATCAGCCACGCGTTGATCCCACCCGCGGCGTTGGCCACCATCGGTGAGCAGGTCGCTGCGACCGGGTTGGGCGAGTTTTCCACCGTGATCGTGGGTGGTGACGTGTGCAGCGCGGAGTTGGTGGCGCGGTGGGCCCCGAACCGCCGGATGATCAACTCTTATGGGCCCACCGAGACCACCGTGGTGGCCAGCTGGACCCTGCCGCTGGCGCCGGGTCCGAACCGCCCGGTCATCGGCTCCCCGATCCCCAACACCCGCATCTACCTGCTGGACAACCGGATGCGGCCGGTCCCGGTCGGAGTGACCGGAGAGCTCTACATCGCCGGGGCCGGGCTGGCCCGAGGCTACCTCGGTCGGCCGGGATTGACCGCGGCCCGGTTTGTGGCCAACCCCTTCGGCGCCCCCGGCCAGCGGATGTATCGCACCGGTGACCTGGCCCGCTGGACGCCCGACGGGCAGCTGGACTACCTGGGCCGGGCCGACGAACAGGTCAAGATCCGCGGATTCCGGATCGAACCCGGCGAAATCGAAACCGCCCTGGCCACCCACCCCCAGATCAGCGAGGTCGCCGTCATCGCCCGCCAAGACCAACCCGGGACCACCCGGCTGGTCGCCTACCTGGTACCCACCCCCGACACCACCCCCGACACCGCGCAGCTACGCAGCCACGCCGCACAGATCCTGCCCGACTACATGATCCCCGCAGTGTTCGTAACACTCGACGCCCTACCCCTCAACGCCAGCGGCAAACTGGACCGCCGCGCGCTGCCCGCCCCCGACCGGCTCACCGAGCCGTCGTCGGAATACATCGCACCGCGGACACCGACCGAACACGCCCTGGCCGAGATCTGGGCTGAAGTCCTCGGAGTGGACCGGGTCGGGGCGACCGACAACTTCTTCGAGCTCGGCGGGGACTCGATTTTGAGCATCCAACTCGTTTCCCGCGTCCGCAAGGCCGGGTTCGGGCTGACCTCCAAGGACATCTTCTTCCACCAGACCGTCGCCGAGCTGGCGTTGGTGGTCACGGTGGCCGACGGCCAGCAGGACGACCGGGAAGTAGTCATCGGCTCTGCTGCGCTCACTCCTATCCAGCATTGGCTCTTCGGAACGCACCCGGTCAATCCGCATCATTTCAACCAGTCGATGACCGTAGAGCTGGTCGAGGACGTAGACGAGCGGTCTCTGGAGCTGGCGCTGGATGCGTTGCTGGCGCATCATGACGCGCTTAGGATGCGTTTTGATCAGGTCGACGGGCAGTGGCGGCAGGACAACGCCGCACTAAGCCCGACGAACGTGCTCCAGCGGGTTGATCTGTCTAATCTGGCTGGCGAGGAGGACCAGACCGCAGCCATGGAGAAGGTCGCCGACGACATTCACGCGAGCTTCGATCTCCGGGAGGGTCCGCTGCTGAAGGCGGCGCTGTTCACCTTCGGCGCGGGGCGGGGATGTCATCTGTTCCTGGCGGCACATCACCTCGTGATGGACGCCGTCTCCTGGCGGATCCTCCTCGAGGACCTCGAGACGACCTACCAGCAGGCGGCGCGCGGCGAGAGCAGCCTCCGGCTGCCAGGTAAGACGACATCCTTCCGGGACTGGGCGAACCGGCTGAGCGAGTACGTTGCGAACGGCAGCTTCGACCACGAACTGGACCACTGGGCAGAGGCGTCGCAGACGCATCCGCTGCCGGTGGATCTGGTGACTCGCGAGCCGGGCACATTGTCGCGGGCGGTGTCGTTACTCCTGGACGTCGAGGACACCGAGTCGTTGCTGCGGGCGGCTCCCACCGTCTACCGCACCCGGATCAACGAGGTCCTGCTCAGCGCTCTGGCCTGGGCGCTGAGCAGGTGGACCGGAGACAGCCGGGTGTCGATCGATCTGGAGGGCCACGGCCGGGAGGAGATCCTCGACGGGACCGACCTGTCCCGCACCGTCGGCTGGTTCACCACCATGTTCCCGGTCGCCCTGACGCTGCCGCCGGTGCCCGACGCAGCCGAACCCCACTGGCGGGACCTGATCAGATCAGTGCGCCGGCAGTTGCGGGCCGTGCCCAACAACGGGTTCGGCTTCGGAGCGTTGCACTACCTGGGTTCCCCAGCGGCCCGCCAGCGCCTCACGACGGCGGGGCCGGGGCCCCAGATCGCGTTCAACTACCTCGGCCAGTTCGACGGCGCGGGCGGCGACCCCGGACAGGGCCTCTACCGGGCGGTGCACGGCTCGATGGGGCAGGCGCACGATCCCGCCGATCCGGGCCCGCACCTGCTTCAGGTGGTGGGCGCGGTGCAGGACGGACATCTGGGGTTCACCTGGCTCTACCAACCCGATCGCCACCATCAGGCGAGCGTGCAGACCGTCGCCGACGATTTCGCCGAGGCCCTCCGCGGCATCGCGCGGGACTGCCGGGACGCGAGGTGAGCGCGCCACCCCTGAAACGGGACGTGCCGCTGTCCCGCAACCGCAACTACCAGTTGCTGTGGATCAGCCAGGTGCTGTCGGGCGTGGGCTTGAGCGCCTCGGTGATCGCTTTTCCACTGCTGGTGCTCGCGCTCACCGGTTCGGCAGCCGCATCCGGACTCGTGCTGGGAGCGATCGCCGCAGGGCAACTCATCGCCGGGCTGCCGGCCGGTGCGCTGGTGGACCGCTGGGATCGTAAGGCGATCATGCTGAGCTGCGAGGCGATACAGGTGATCGTGGCGGCAAGCCTCGTCGCAGCCCTGTGGTGGGACGTGGCCCAGGTCGCCCACCTGGTCGTGGTGGCAGTGGTGATGGGGGTCTGTGCCGCGCTGTTCCGGCCGGCGGAGGACGCGTGCCTGCCTCGGGTGGTACCGGCTGAGCAGCTGTCCACGGCGGTAGCGCTGAACGCGGCACGCGCGTCGGTGGCACAGCTGTCGGGCACCGCGGCTGGCGGGTTCCTCTTCGCTGTCGCCCGGTTCGTGCCGTTCGTGGTCGACGCGCTGGCCCACGCCGTGGCCTGCATCCTGCTGGTGTTCCTCCGGGTGCCACCCCGGGAGGTACGACCGGCGCCGGCCCGTCACCTGGGCCGGGAGATCACGACCGGCCTGCGGTGGGTGTGGGGGCACCGCCACATCCGGGTCACTGCGTTGTGCGCGGTCGTGCTCAACTTGTTCTTCAGCGCCTTCTACCTCATCGTCATCGTGCTGGCCGTGGCCCGGGGCGTGCCGTCGGGGCAGGTCGGCATCATGGCGGCGATGCTCGGCGTGGGCGGGCTGCTGGGCGCGCTGGTCGCGTCGCGGCTGTCCCAGGTGTTGAGCCCCTACGTCTCGATCATCGCGGTGTTCTGGGTGATGGCGGCGCTCACCCCGGTGGCGGCCGTCGTCAACAGCGGCTATCTCTTGGGAGTGTTGTTGGCCGCCATGGCGTTGCTGCCGGCGACCGCGAACACGACGATCATCACGCGGCAGTTGCTGCTCACTCCCGACGACCTGCGCGGCCGGTTGAGCAGCGTGCTGGGCATCGTCACCGGTGTCGCCGCCGTGCTGGGCCCGGTGTTGGGTGGGCTGCTGGTCGGGGCGATTTCCGGCACCCTCGCGGTGCTGGTGTGTGCGGGCGGCATCGCGGCCGCCGCGGTGGTGGCGACGCTGAGCCCCACCCTGCGCAGTTTCCCCCGGCACCCAGTCGTCGCGGAGCCCCCAGCGGCCGAACCCGAGCGCGAGCCCGAACGGCACCGCGGTCCGTAGTGCCGACCATCAGGATGTTTCAGCAGAGAGGAGATCGAGGACATGGACGATGACGCGAGGTACGAGGTGCTGCGCAACGACGAGGAGCAGTACTCGCTGTGGCTGGTCGGGCTGGATGTGCCGGCGGGCTGGTACCGGGTGGGCAAGGAGGGCAGCAAGGAGGAGTGCTCGGCCTACGTCGATGAGGTGTGGACGGACATGCGGCCGCGCAGCTTGCGCGAGCAGATGGACGGCGCCCAATCCTGATCGGGGGCACTCGACATGGCTCGCTCGCGCTGGGTGCAGGTCAGCCGTCCACGGCCGGCCGCCCGGCTGCGGCTGATCTGCCTGCCCGCTGCCGGTGGTGGCGCGAGCAGGTACCGGGACTGGCCGGTGCACCTCCCCGACGACGTGGAGGTCGTGTCGGTCCAGCTGCCCGGTCGGGAGAACCGCTTCAACGAACCCCCGATCGAGTCGATGGAGCAGTTGGTCGGCCGCTGCTGGATGAGTTGGCCGGCTACCTCATCCCCCCGTTCGCGCTGTTCGGCCACAGCATGGGCGGGCTGATCGCGTTCGAGCTGGTCCGCCGGATGCGCCCGAGGGGCGTGGCGCCGGTGCACCTGTTCGCCTCCGGATGCCGTGCGCCCCACCTGCCCAGCCGCTCACCGGACTGGCACACATTGCCCGACCGGGAGTTTCTCGTCGCCATCGGGGAACTGGGCGGGATCCCGCCGGAGCTGCTGGCAGAGAGCCAGTTCCTGGACGCGATGCTGCCCATGTTGCGTGCCGACTGCACCCTGGTCGAGACCTACGCGTTCCACCCACAAGCCCCACTGAGCTGCCCGGTGTCCGCCTTCGGCGGCCTGCGGGACAAGGAGGTGCTTCCCGAGGACGTGCGGGCCTGGTCACGCCACACGACCGGGCCCTTCCGGGTTCACCTGCTGCCGGGAGACCACTTCTTCGTCAACTCCGCACGTGCGGACGTGCTCCGGTCGGTGGTGTCCGAGCTCGGCGAGGAATCCCCCTCCTCGTCACCGGAGGCCATCCAATAAGGATCACTGTTTAACTAGGCGCTTGCGGAAACGAGATCGACAAGAAGTGGTCTATGCCGCAGCGGCGTCGGTGGACGCGTCGGTCTACGCAGTCCCCTCGGACACCCGGAACAGGACACCGTTGCTGTCGTGAGTGTACTGGCGGCGCGCATTCTTGGTGATCTTCTGCTCGATCTCACCGTCGAGATCGACGCCGTTCATCTCGGCCAGCGCGAACAAGTAAAGGGCCACGTCGGCCAGCTCCTCGCCGAGATCGGGCTGGGCTCGACGCCACGCCTGGAAGCTCTCTGCGACCTCGCCGTGCAACAGCATGAACTCCAATGGGACGTCGCTCGTGTTGAACCCTTTGGCGATCTTGTTTTGCCAGGCGAGCTGCTGGGCTTCCTTGATCTCCAAGGCTCCTCCGCGGGGACGACTGGTCCAAGTGCGGCGGCAGCCTACCTATGCTGCCTTAGGCACACGCAGAGCCCCCGCATCAGAACGTGTCGAAGGCGTCACTGTCGGCTATCGGGCGTCGAGCCTGATGACGGGTAGGTATGCAGCGAACGTTGTGACCACCCGCTCGTAGGCCCTGATGAGTAACTCGACGTCGGCGTGGCTCGCCGCTGCCGGGCCGTCTCGTACCAGCAGGCGAGCGCGGATGGTCGAGGCGGACGCGGTGAGGTGCACCAGCACGCCGTCTCGACGGGCGACGAGGGCAGCCAGGTCACACGCATCGGCGTCAGTGAGCCGACTGCCCCCATGGTGTAACGGGCCGTAAACCAGCTCGCTGACGAAACTGCGATCGAGGACGAGGCGTCCAGGCTGGGACAAGATCTGTCGGTAGCGCTTGGAGAGGTCGACCCCGTCCGGAGTTCGGCCCGAGTGGACGATGGTGAAACCGTGGTCGGAGGCCAACTGTTGCGCCAGGGTGCTCTTGCCGACGCCGTCACAACCCTCCAGTACGACCGTTCGATGAGCTGGGATGGCGCTGTGTTCCATGGTCAGAGCAGCGCTTCCAGCGATCTGATGTCCGAGATCCGGGAGTGGATCGCGTACTGGATCATGAGGTTGCGCCAGTTCGGCTCCCGGCCAGGGGCGAAGGTCCATGAGGGCGTCGGGTGCCAGGCGATGATCCGCCGACCGAGGGCTGCCGCGCCGCCGATCATCACTGCGGCACCGCACGGTGTTTGCGGACCGCTGGTGTCGGCCACCAGCAGCCCGGCACCAAGCAGGGCCCTCCAGTCGCGGCCCGCGGCCCTCACCGGGTTTGGGGCGCCGAAGCGCTCGGACTGGTGCACGCGGTAGCCACGGTTGCCGAGCAGCCGGATCATCCGGGCCCAGATGGCGTCGGTGTAGTGCGGGGAGCGCTCGCAAACGGCGAACGGTCCGAGCCCGGTTGTTGCGGTTCTGCGCGTCGAAGACGAACGAGAGTGGTGAACGAGGCAATCGACGGCGAGGTTCACAGCGGTGGCGAGTTGGCCGAGGTTCCGATCCCGGAACGCTTCGAAACGGGTTCCGTGGCCGACCGGTGGTGCGAGATGACCGATGTGGACGATCTCGGTCACCACAGCTTGCACGAGGGCATCAGGAAAGTGCAGTGCTGCACCGTGCTCCGAGGTGCCGTAGGTCTGAAAGTCCGTGGTGAGAACGACGATAGGCACGCTGAGTGCCGCGGCGTAGCCGATCTCCATGCAGACGCCGTCATCCAGGCTGGGCCCATGCAGCACAGCCAGCATCCCATCCAGGCGGGCGAGGTGTTGACGGTCCAGCTCGAACAGCTGTCGGCCCTTGACTTCTGCGATACCGACGAGGTCTTCCTCGTCGGTATCGCAGAACGGTAGAAATACTTTGTTCATCCCGACCGCCGTCCCGAGCTGCTGAGCGATCATGGCGCCGAGAACGCGATCGTGAGCCGCGAAAAGGCGATGTGCGACGTAGAACACGGGCGCGCTCCTTACTCGGACAACGGTGCGGCACTACGTATCGAGCCGGACAGCAGGCAAGGCCGCGTGCGCGCTGGCAGCACGCACTGCCTGCTCCAGCGCCGCTGTGTCATTGAGTCCGGCAGCTCGGGCAGCGAGGAATGTGCCGGCCACCGTGTCTCCGGCACCGGTCACGTCGACGGTCGTCACGTGCGGGGGGATGGCTTGCGTGATGCAACGGCCCGACCGGACCAGCTGCGCTGGGTGTGGCCCGTCGGTGACGAGGATGCCGCGGAGCGCCCGAACCGGAATAGCGTCGGTAAGGAGGGCGTATTCGGCTGCGTTAACGAACACCATGTGCGCCATCGGCAACGCGCTTGTCGCTGCCGCGATCGACTCAGCGGCGCTGGGCGCGAAAAAATCGAGGCTGAACTGCATCCGAGCTTGTACTAGAGCGTCGAGCACTCTGGTGACGTCGAGCGGTCGGCGGCAGCACACATGGTAGAAACGATCACGCCTGGTACGGATCTGTTCGATGGCGTGCGCGGTAAGTTGTGTCGAGGCGCCGTAACTCGTTTCCACCCCGACCAATATTCCATCTGCATCGTAGTTTAGCGTGAAAATCGCAGATCTACCGGGAACCGACTTCACACCTGATAAGTCGAGAACGCCAAGTAGCGATCGGTGTCGGACCGCCTCCAAATCACAGCCCACAACCGAGAGCGGTCGGGATGCCAGCCCGGCGCGTGCTGCGGCGAGCGCGACATATAGCGCAGCCCCTCCGATGCTGGCAGGCCCCAAGAGTCCGCCCCAACGACTGCGGTCGATCGAGATGTTGCCCACCACGCCGAGCTGGCTCACCGAAGCACCCCCTTGTCGGCGTCTACCCGAGCCTACCGTTGGGCATGCGAACAACCGACCACATCGACACAAATCGGACGACGCTGGCATAAGTCCGGGCCGGACCGATTGAGGTGCAGCCGCTTGAAGTAGATGAGCACAAGATGCATCCACCAGGTGGGCTCGGCGGCCGTCGGGATGCTGATTTGGTACCCGTTACGTTCGATTACCTGGCGGTAGTCGTGAACTCGGTCGCTCACACAACCTTGCAGTATCAGTCGTAGAGTTTCGTGAGCCACTGGGCCTCGTGGTAGGACCAGGCCGAGGACCGGCCCTAGCCTCGTGACCATGCCCGAGTCCACCGGAATGATGCCGCAGTGGTAACCGCGCGCGCAGAGCACCGCACACTGCGCAATGTTGAAAGACGCGTGATGCACCTGTGCGGCGAATCTCTGAATGATACTGTCGGTATCCGCGTCAATAATGTCGCCCTGCCAGCGGGTTATGAAACTCGTTAGAGAGCGGAGATAGCTGATTCGCGCAACCGGTAGGCCGAGTGGGTGGACCAGATGTTTCAGATCCCCGTCGTCGAGGGCGGTTAGTCTGTCGAACCCGAGGGAATTCGCGTGCGCCACGACCCGCGCATAAGTGTTGATCATTGAATACGAGATTCGTGTCGACCAGCCGGCGACAAGCATGCGTGTTCGAGGATCGACAATAGAGGTCGGCCACCATCGGTTGTTGTCGTGGTTAGCCTCCACTGCGGCGCGGACCTCCGGAAGTGCTGCAATGTTCTGCACGATGTCGAAGACTCGTGCAGAACATTGAGAATCGAGCGTCTCTGCCCTCATGTCACAGTGCCTATCTCATTGCTGGTCATCGCGTATATTGCCATCGCGAGGTTGGAGGATAGTGCCGCCATACCGAAGGTGTCTTCGAGTTCGGTGAGCAAGTCAAGTGTAGGCCAGCCCGTGCAGGACAGCACGATCGCCTGCGCGCGAGCCAGTTCAGCCCGGCCGATCTGAGCGATTAAGCTCCGGATCTCGGGCGGACCGATCCAGGAATACCCGTCGTCGCGTCCCGAACTCGACTGAGCAACTACCGTGATTCCCCGCTCCATGAACGCGCGGACCTCGATCGCCGTGAGCCAACACGGATACGGTGTGACCAGCGCTATCCGGTTGATCGACATCCGGTTCAGCGTCGTGACGAGAGCGTCGAAGGCACTCGCGACGGGGAGCGAGACTTCCTCGTCCTTGATGAAGCCAGCAGAGGTGCAAGCGAGCATCGTCGTCGCTAGCGGTAGTCGTGACAGCTCCTCCAAGGATGCTGGTATCGCTGAGACCAGCTCTTGGAGGAAACGATGATCGAGGCCCGTGGTGCGACTGACGGGGACCAGGCGAGCGTAGTGGAAGATTACGCGGTCGAGGTCGAGTCTTGGAAGCTCAGCTTCCACGATCGCGTTGGCCCACGGCAGGAGTACGCCCACTCGAATGGTGTCGGCCAACGCTGTATGAGCTTCGTTAAGCACGGCAATTGCGGAGTCACGCAGCATGGCGCTCACCGTAAAGGAAACGCGGCGCATGTCCAGTGACCGTCAGGTCGGCCGTGTCGTATAACGGTGCGGCAGTGCCTTTCTCGAGGACCTGGATCGAGTAGGATCCCAACCGTCGGTACCATGTTCCAAGGCTTGTGACGAAGAACGAGTGCAAGCCGGCCAGCCGTAGACCCATGGGATAGACCCTCTGCTTCATAGGTTCGTCCCAGATGCGGTCGATGTCAGCCTTCCAGGTCGGAAAGTACTCCGCTGAGGGTCCCGGCTGGGACATCCGTTCCTCCGCAAGGGAAGTTCCCGGGAACACCCGAGCCTGCCGGACGTTGGTGCGATGGCACAGCAACCCGGAATCAAAGATCCGTTGCAACCACGTAAGATTCGCGAGATGCGTAGCATGGGTTTCGCCGGGAAGTCCATAGATGAGGTTCAGACCCGGTAGAAGCTTGGGTAAGCCATCCGTACCGCGATCGGCGCCAGCCTCGTTGATGTGCTCGACGGCTCGCATGAGGATCCCGGGAGTGCAGGTCAGCAGGTTCCGTTGGATGACAACGGGATCGAACGTTTCCACACCCATGGGTGCACAGTTTCCCTCGGTGCAGTAGGCGGCGACATGGCGGGCGATGCGTAACCCGTTCGCAGAGGCCACCGCCAAGGGGTCAGCGTTGTCGATGTGCAGCACCTCAAGGTCGGGACAGACAGCGTGGACGCCGGCGAGTAGCCGTTCGACAGCGTCGACGTCGCGGTTTTGGTAAGAGAAAAAGCAGGTCTGCTGGCCCAGTCGGAAGTTGCGGACACCGGCCGCAGCCAACAACGTGACCTCGGTCAGGACATCGTCGATGCTCCGAAAGTCGACAAGTGGTGCCTTGACCGGCTCGTTGCAGAAGCTGCAGAACTGACGTCGTGTGCAGCCGCGGTACAGCTCGATCTCAGCGATCGGGCACCAGCGTAGCTGGGTGGCGAGGCCCTCGTAGGAGTTGCGGTCGAGCTGGAGCTGATCGTAGGGCGCTGGCTGCTTGCTCCCGAGCAACAGGTTCCCGGAGGTGATCGTATGGGTATGGATGGCATCGAACAGACCGGCATGGGCGGCCGGTTCAGTTAGCACGTAGGTGGCGAGCGGGCCGAGTAGAACTCGGCTCCCACGGACACAAGCGAGCGCCCGGGCGAGTTCGTCGGTCGTTGCGTTCTCGGCGTGCAGGTGCACCGATGGCACCTTGTCACCGGCCACGGCCACCACGACGGTTGCGTCACGCAGGGTCTGGATGGCCCGGTCGCGATTCACCGTCGCGGAGTAGGTCCGGGGATCCGACTGGGGCGGCGCGATGGAAGGAGCGCCACCGTTCAGGCACCAGCGGACGTCATCGATAGTCAGATATCGCACGTCGGCAGACGGGTACGCCTTCCGCAGAGCCGAGTACGCGTCTCGCACATAGGTGGACAAGTACGGTGGAACGCCGAGGCCGCTTGGTTCGACGGTGTAGCCATCCAGGATCGCCATTGTTACGGACATAGTCGCCTCGTTTCAGCGCAGGGATGGTGGGGGAGACCGGAACTCGATGGCGGACATGGCAGCTTCGCATGACGTAAGGGTGCGCGGGTTCGATGACACGCGTCGAGTGTTCGGTGGCAGTGGGTGCCGCCGACCTGTATGGCCTACTTGGTCGCCGCGGGTCCTCATCTCGCCGCCGCCTGGCACGGCTGGCGCATAGGGCACGATCGGCCATTGCCGCCATGACGGTGTCAGCGGTGACCTGTCACCGTGACGCGGTAGCACTGCGGGCAGATCTGGTCACGGTCTTGCGGCTGGCCGGGCAGCGCGAGACGGCCTAACGGCAACTGTCGGGGCTGGAAAACCACGCCGCAACGCCCGAGAACCGCCCCGTCGTCGCGCAGGTCTCCGCAGTGGGTGTCGGCATCGCCGATCGAGCGCAGATACCAGCTCACGGGGTCACCGTCGCGGCTACGATCACCCAGCACAACCGCACCAGATGGGAGTTTCCCGGCGGTACTGCGCACAGCTAGGCGTAATATGCCTAGTCCCGAAGTACGATTGGGGGCATGCTGCCGCTCGGGGAAAACTTGGCCCGGATCCGCACCGCCCGCGGGTTCACCCAGGAGGAGCTGGCGGAGGCCTCCCGCGTCAGCGTCGACACGATCTCGCGCTTGGAACGGGGCGCGCACGCTACCGCCCGACGGTCCACGCTGGCGGCGCTGTCACTGGCGTTGGGTACCGACCCTGGGCGGCTGCTGGGCATCGCACCACCCGAGCAGGACACCGCCGGTGCCCAGCAGCTGCGCCGTGCCGTGCATGCACTGGATCTGCCCGACTTCGCCGAGCCCGCCGAGGTGCTCGCGCTGCCGGAGTTGCACGACGCAGCATCGGGTGCCTGGTCGGATTACCTCGCCGGTCGGCACACCGAACTTCTCGCCGGATTGCCCGCGCTGATGGTTGACACTCGGCGCGCCGTGCACACGCTGGCCGACGACCACGCCGCGCAGGCTGCCGGGCTGCTGGCGACCTCCTACCGGCTCGCGGCTGGTTTGTCCGGGCGCCTCGGGCTGGTGGATCTCGCCGCGCACGCCGCGCACCGCGCGTTCGACACCGCCCGGTACACGACCCGACCCGAGCTGGACGAGGCCGCCGCGCTGCGCTACCTGGCATGGGTGCTGGTGCGCCAGGGCGCCTTGGCCGAGGCTGAGCGCATCGCCGTGTGCGCCGCTGAACGCCTCGACGCCGGGTTGCTGGCCCGGCCCGACCGTCACCGCGTCGGGGTGTTCGGGTCGCTGCTGTTCAACGCAGCCAGCGCCGCGGCCCGCCAGGGCTCACCCGATCGTGCGGATGACCTGCTCCGGGCGGCGACGGCGGCAGCGGCCCGTTCCGGCATCGACCGGGTAGACGAAACCGGGGTATTCGGCCCCCGGGTTGCCGCGATGCAAGCCGTAGACCAGGCCATGCGCACGGGGGATCCGGACCGGGCGGTGCAGCTGGCCACCCAGCTACCCGACATTGCGGGTGCGGTGCCGACGTTCTGGGAGTCTGGGCATCGGCTGCACCTGGCCGCGGCGTGCGCGGACCTGGAACGGTGGGGCGACGTCGTCGAGCACCTCGCTGCCGCCCGGGCGCTGGCGCCGCAGTGGTCGCGGGTGCAGCCACTGGGTCACACCGTCGTCGGGCAGCTCGTCGAGCACCGGGGTCGCCGCTCCGAGCGCATCGCGGCGCTGGCCGCGCACTACGGGGCTGAGTGATCACGACCGCTCAGCCGGGACGGCCTCAGCTCAACCCCGCACCCTGGCCTCACCCAGCCCGCCACGTCACCCCACCACCTCGGCGGTCAGAGCAGGGCAATAGTCGGGCGTGTCTGTCGGTGTCGCGCCCCGTGAACTCGACGAGAGCGACGTCTGGCAGGACTGAAATGTCGCTGGCGTCGAGTTCACGGACAGTGCCCCGGGCAGCCGGACAGGAAACACGCCTGGTCGGTCAGCGGCGAAGCCTCGTTAGCGGGTTTGGCAGCACCGGACTGCAATAATATATTGAACTAAGAGCGAGCTATTTCGCGCCGAATGTGAGTACGCTACTAATCATGTCCAGGCCGGTTGAGCCGAGTAACACACCGGATGCCGATGATTACCGATTGCATCGGATCGAAGCCGTGACCGACGCGGCACTGGCCCACCTCGCCGTCGAGGACCTCTTGGTCGAGCTGCTTGACCGGGTGCGAGAGCTTCTTGAGGTCGACACAGCCACCGTTCTCATGCTCGACTCCTCCTCTCAAGAGCTTGTCGCTACCGCTGCCAGAGGGATCGAATCGGTAGTCCGTCAGGGGATTCGCATCCCGATGGGGAAGGGGTTTGCCGGTCGCGTTGCGGCAGAGAAGCGCCCGGTGATCATTGAGCGGGTCGACAGCACAAACGTGCTGTTTTCGATCCTTCTGGAGCGTGGGATCTGCTCCCTGCTCGGGGTGCCGCTGCTGAGCAGCGGGACGGTCATCGGCGTCCTTCACGTCGGCACACTCGTCCCCCGCCGGTTCAGCGATGACGACGTCAGACTGCTCCAGATCGTGGCCGACCGGGTCGCCTTCGCGGTCCAATCCCGGCGCGTCGAGGTCGAACGGACCGCGGCCGCGGTGCTTCAGCGCAGCCTGCTGCCAGCGCGGCTGCCAGTGGTGCCAGGCCTTGAGCTGGCCGCCCGCTACGTTCCGGCTGAGAATGGCGGGGTCAGCGGCGACTGGTATGACGTATTCACGCTTCCCTCAAACTGGTTGTGCATCGTGATTGGAGATGTGGTCGGGCGCGGCCTTCGTGCTGCCGACGTGATGGGCCGGCTGCGCAGTGCGCTACGCGCGTACGCACTCCTTGGCGGTGATCCCGCTGAGGTCCTGGGCAGACTTGACCAGCAGGTGCAGCACTTCGAGCCCGAGATGATGGCCACGGTGCTCTTGGCGATGTTCGAGCCATCGTTTGAGCGGCTGCACCTGTCCTCGGCGGGCCATCCTCCACCGGCGCTTGCCCTCCCCGATCAACCTGCGGTTCTCCTCGACGTGCCGAGCGACCATCCGGTGGGTGTGCCCGGTGGGCTGCGCCGCCGGGCGACCACCATCAATCTGCCGCCAGGCGCGCTTCTCTGTTTCTATACTGACGGCTTGGTCGAGAGCCGAGGGACCTCGCTCGATGCCGGCCTCGAGCGCCTGTGTGAGTCGTTAGTGGCTGGCCCTGTGGAATCCGTATGTAGGAAGCTCATGGCCCGGCTTGTTGGTGATGATCCACCGGGCGATGATGTCGCGGTGCTCGCAGTGCGCCGCCAAGACAGCGGCGAGGTTGGTCCGTTAGATCTCGTAGTGCCGGCGTTGCCCTGGTCGCTGAGGGATATCCGCGTTGCGGTGCGCCGCTGGCTGTCGGCGGTCGGTGCCACGCCGCGTGCGGTCGCCGACATGCTCATCGCTGTCGGTGAGGCATGTACCAATGCCGTTGAACACGCCTATGGACCTAGTGGCGGTACCGTGAGGGTGCATATGGAGCTTCAACTGCCGGATGTGCTGGCCACCGTCCGCGATACGGGCCGTTGGCGCCCGCCCCGCGGTGAGGGCCGGGGAAGGGGGACACTTTTCATGCGGAACTGCAGCGATGAGCTGCGGATCGATCATGGCCCTACCGGGACCAACGTCGTCATCCGTCGCAGCCTCGACGACCAGGCACCTCAATGACCGCCGCCAGGGTTGAGACCAGCGCCGAGGACGGGTTGATGCACATCGCGCTCAGCGGTGAGATCGATCTAGCGAATGCCGCAGCCGTCGAGGACGAGCTCCGCGCGGCGGTTTCCCATCAGCCGACAACGGTGTCGGTCGACCTGACCGATCTCACCTACATGGACAGCGCCGGAGTAAGGATCCTGTTCGGGCTGGCATCTCGGCTACAGGCGCTGCGGATCGTGCTGGAACTCATCGTGCCGCTCGACTCGCCCACCCGCCGGCTCATCGAGCTATCGGGGTTCGAATCGCTCGCATCGCTACGGCCCGGACGCCACTGATCGGTTGCTCAGTCGGGATGACTCAGACCAAGCCGGTCTCGTATCCCACGATCACGAGTTGCACCCTGTCTCTGGCGTCGAGCTTGGCGAGCAGGTGGCCGATGTGGGTCTTGACGGTTCCCCGGCTCAGGTGCAGATGGTGTTCGATCTCGCTGTTACGCAGTCCGCGTGCGATGAGGGTGAGCACCTCGCGCTCCCGGTCGGTGATACCGGCCAGCGTGCGGGCCGGGCGCCGGGCCGGCTGCGGGTTCCGGACGAACTCGGCGATCAACCGGCGGGTGACGGTGGGTGCGAGCAACGCCTCGCCGGAGGCCACCACTCGTACGGCGTCCAGCAATTGAGCCGGGGGCGTGTCCTTGAGCAGGAAGCCGCTGGCTCCGGCCCATAGTGCGGAGTACACGTACTCGTCGAGATCAAACGTGGTGAGCACCAGGATTCTCGGGGCGTGCTCGCGTGCGGTGATCCTCCGGGTGGCCTCGATACCGTCCATGTCCGGCATGCGCACATCCATCAGCACCACGTCGGGCCTCGCTGCCTGCACCCGCTCGACTGCCTCCGCGCCGGTACCCGCTTCGCCGACGACGACCAGGTCCGGCTCGTTCTCGATGAGTACCCGCAGGCTGCCCCGCAGGAGCGCTTGATCGTCGGCGATCAGTACCCGGACCTGTGCGTCGGCGGTCATAACGCCGCCTCCGCGGGACGAAGTGCGTCGGCGGTCATGCGGGCTCTGGAGTCTTGTAGGGCAGGCGGGCGTGCACGGCGAACCCGCCGTTGGGTTGCCGACCTGCCACCAGGGTTCCGTGGTGGAGGGCGGCTCGCTCGCGCATGCCGGTCAAGCCGTGCCCGGGCGCACCGACCGGGCGGCGCGGTTTGCCGTCGTCGATCACCGCCAGGTGCAGCTCGCCGTGCTCGGCGGTGATGCGGATGGTGCACCGGGCTGGTGTTGCTGCATGTTTGATGACGTTGGTCAGCGCCTCCTGCACGATCCGGTACGCGGAGAGCTGGACCGCCGCGGGCAATGTTGGGATGGTCCCGCGGTCGAGCTCGACTTCGACGTCGGCGAGCCGGGCATTCTCGACCAGCTTCGGTAGCTCATCGAGGCCTGGGCTGGGCGTCAGGTCGGCCTCCTCCGCCGCCCGCAACGAGCTGAGCACGCCCTGGACGTCGGCGAGCGCGGCGCGGCTGACGGACTCGATGACGCCGAGCGCTTCCCGGCTCTCCTCCGGACGCGTGTCGTACACGTGGTTCGCCACCGCGGCCTTCATCACGATCACGCTCATGCTGTGCGCCACCACGTCATGCATCTCCCTGGCGATCCGCAACCGCTCCTCGGAGACGGCCTTCTGCGCTCGGTGTTCGGCGATCTGGCCGGCGTACTCGCGGCGCGCCCGGACGCTGCGACCGAGCGTCCAGCCTGCGCCGATGGCGAACCACGAGAAGCTCAGCGAGGAAAGCAGGTCGGCATTGAACGACTCCGGGTTCGGTGCGACGACGAGGAAGTGGGTCAGCACGGTCGCGGTGAGTACTGCTACCAGCGTGACACCCAGCAGCGCCGTGCCGAGCGCGACGGCCGAACGCCGCAACCCCACGGACAGCGCGACCGCGAAGAGTGCGACCGCAACGGCCAGCCCGGTTGCGGCCACCGACATTCCCAGCAACACGGCGACGATCGCCGCAACGAGAACGACGCCGAGCACCGGGATGGGCCTGCGCCGGCGGACCGCAAGCGGAAAGCCGACGGCAAGTGCCACCAGCCACACCACGATCACCGTCCCGCTGGAGAGTCCGAGCGCGGTGTTGAGGGTCGCGTTGCCGATGAGCACGGTGATCCACACCGCTGGCAGCAGGTCGATCACGACGAGCTGCCACGGGCGCTGTCGAATCCATGGCGGCCACACGCCGGAATCGACCCCAGCGGCGGGTTCGGTCACATCAGCAACGGTAGCCGCAATTTCCGGATCGCAGCGTCGGACCTGGGTCCGATCCCGAACCCCGGACTCCGCTCCGATGTGTGTGCGCCCCGCGCCGGGCAGTATTGCCCGCATGATCGAGGTGCGCGACCTGACCAAGGACTACGGAGACAAGCGCGTGGTGAACCGGCTGTCGTTCACCGCCCGCCCGGGCGTGGTGACCGGCTTTATCGGCCCCACCGGTTCGGGGAAGTCGACCACCATGCGAATCATCCTCGGCCTGGACGCCCCGACGTCTGGCACAGCGCTCGTGAACGGGCAGCGCCCCGCCACCCTCGACCGGCCGATGCAGACCGTGGGGGCGCTGCTCGACGTGGGCGCGTTGCACGGCGGACGCAGCGCGGCGGACCATCTGGGCTCCCTGGCATGCAGCAATGGCATCGGCCACCGCCGGGTGGCCGAGGTGCTCGAGGAGGTGGGGCTATCGGAGCTGGCCGCCAACCGGATCGACGGCTTCTCCCGCGGCATGCGCCAGCGGCTCGGGATCGCCGGCGCGCTGCTCGGCGACCCCGGTGTCCTGCTGTTCGACGATCCGGTGAACGGTCTGGACCCCGACGGCATCCGGTGGGTCCGCGATCTGATGCGCTCGCTGGCCGCTGCGGGCCGGACGGTCCTGGTGTCGGGCCACCACTTGAGTGAGATGGCGCTGACCGCCGACCAACTGCTCATCGTCGGGCGTGGCGAGTTGATCACGGAGACCTCCATGCAGGAGCTGACGGAGCGGTCCCGGCGCGACGTGTTCGTGCGCACACCCCGTCGCGGCGGACTGACCACGGTGCTGACCGGCATGGGCGCGACAGTGTTCGCCGAACCCGGCGGCGGGCTGTCGGTTACCGGCCTGGACGCATGGCGGATCGCGTCCGCAGCTGCGGCAGCCTATATACCGATCCAGGAGCTGACGCCACGCAGCGCGTCACTCGAGGACGCCTACCTGGAACTGACCAATGCCAGCGTCGAGTGCCGTGTGCAGTCCGCTGGCCATCTTGACCGTCGCCCGGCGAGTTGATGTACCGGTGAATGGGGAGATCAGCCTAACCTCTCCTCGGCGCGGTCCAGGCGACGCATCAGCATGCTCGCCAGCGCCAGGTACTCCAAGGTCTCATCCACTGTGAGAGGAACAGCTTCACCGGTACCGTGCGGGTCTCGTAATCCCAGCATGGCACCGATGAACAAGAGCCGAAAACTCTCACGCTCGTCCTCAGCCGACGGGCCAGTTGTCGTGGTGATGTCGAGTTGCGGCGGCCGCGCCCCGAACACCGACTCCATCAGCGTGTGTCCGGAATCCTCGCTTGCCGTCAGAATCTGGACCCGTTCTTCGACCAATCGCAACGCTTCGAGGATGGCCTCGGGCATCCGCCCATCCTCTAGCAGCGTAAGCGCGGTGGCCATCGTGGGATGCAAGGTTGGAGCCGTGACCTGCGGGATCGAGGCTCGCCCGACCGGCACGCAGGTCACTTCGATGTGATCGTTAACCGCACTTGCACCCGGCATGTGCGGATGGATGACGTCGATCACGGCCATCATTCGTGGCTCATTGTTCGGTGGGCGATGTTCTACGTGGTCTCCTATACGAACGTCCGTCCCGATCGGGAGGCGCAGCGTGTTGCCCTCCACTCGAGCCGGGGATCCCAAGCGTCTTTCGGTCCCCTCAAGCTGTCCCCGAATCAGCGTGACGAACGTCGTGAAGAAGATCATCCCACACCGAAGTCCAGCTTGCCGAAAGCAATGTCCGGTGCAACTGACCGTCCCCTCAGGCGAGCCCTCACTGACTGACCATCGCAGCGAGATATACCGTTGTTACAGCAGCCTGGACCTGCGGGTGTTTTTACCCATCGCGATGTCCGGGCAGGCAGTCGGCGACCACCGCCCCGCGCTGCCCCATCGGCCGCGGCTCTCCGATGGTGGTGTCGCACTCGGTCTGGCGCTCGGCCTCGGAGTTGATCTCTGCTCCGAGCAGAACAACGTAGCAAGTCAACAACAGCCACAACAGGAGCACGATCACGCCGGCCAACGCGCCGTAGGTCTTGTTGTAGTTACCGAAGAAGTTGACGTAAAGGCTGAACCCCGCACTGCCGACCAACCACAGCAACGCCCCGATCACGCTGCCCAGCGTGACCCAGCGGAACTTCGCCGGCTTGCGGGCCGGAGCCACCCGGTAGAGCACCGCCAGCCCGACAACGACCAGGACGAAGAGCAACGCCCACCGCAGCACCTGAGCGAGAACTGTCCCGACCGGGCCCAGGGGCGCTGCCGCCAACACCACCGGCACGACGGCGATCAGTGCCAGGGTCAGCACCAGGAATACGACCGCGCCCACAGTGAGCAGCAGCGCGACCCCGCGGAGTTTCAGGAAGCCCCGCTTCTCCTTCTCGTCGTAGGCGAGATTCACTGCGGTCATCAGGCTCGAGGTCCCGCTCGACGCGCTCCACAGCGCCACCAGCAGCGAGACGACCAGCCCGGCCGTCAGCGCCCCGCCACTACTCTGGGTGATGGCGGTCAGTTGATCGAAGACCAGTTGCTGGGAGGCTTGTGGCAGCCCCGCTGTGAAGCTGCGCACCTGCTCGGTGATCTGCGCGGGATCGGCCACCAGCCCTACCAGTGTCACCAGTGCGATCAGCGCCGGGAACAACGCCAGGAACGCGAAGAAGGCCACCCCAGCGGCCAGCAGCGCGATGTTGTGCTCTTGGCTCTCCCGCATCGCGCGCCCCAGCACCTCCCGCCACCCTTGCATCGGGATCTGGGTCGGCGAGTCCGCGTGCGTGCCGAGATCTGGCCGCTGGTCGCCGGTGTCAGGCTGGCTGTCCAGCTTGCTCTCACTCAGAGTCATGCACCAAGACTTCCCCAATTTGCCGATTTCATGCCACGAGGCGCACCGTGCGTGATGTCGCGCAGACCAGGATCCCCTCCGCCGGACTCGGTCGGGCTGCGGCCTGACGCTGTCTCCCAGATCAGACCCGGCGGCAGCCGGCCGGTTTCGGGACAGCTCACATAGGCCATGCCGCGACCAGAGACGATTGCGCTCCGCTCGCCGTGCCGACATGCACCGCTATTCGCTTCGAAATACAGGTGACCGCGACCGCTCTGCTGTCGCCGAGTTCGACACCAGGGCTGTCCAAAGC
>JBOHGH010000077.1:0-22189 GCA_050699975.1 Pseudonocardiaceae bacterium
GAGCAACTGCTCAACCAACGCCTCCGGCGACCCTGAACCCGACACATCAAGATCATCCCAGGCCACGACCCCAGCACTGGTTACGACACGCCGCCAACATCAACCAGCTGAACAGCTACAGACTCAAGGTTCCGGACCTGATCCCGCAAACCCGCGTCATCGCATCCGGCGATCGAGTCACGCCACTGGGCGAGGCAGGCGGCCATCGCCTGCCTCGGGTGCAGCTGCGTCTCGATCACGAGACCATTGTGGACCCCACCACCGACAATCTCGGGCGTTCACCTCAGCGACGGAAGATTTCATCGAGCGTGATCGACCTATCCTCGCGGGTCGCTTCGTGATCGTCTGCGCTGACAATGGCGACCATCTCCCGTAACAGCCACAGCAAACGCAGCGATCCGTGCACGAGCAGAACGATGCCCAGTTCGAAGAGCCACGGAGCTGCGATGCGTCCCGACGTGGTTTGCGTGATCGCGGCCATGATGCCGAGCAGCGTGCCGGCAAAGGGCTCGGCGATGATCGTCGTCCAGGTTTTGCGCAGCGGTTGACCGGCCGCGTCTCGGAAACTGCGCAGCCGCGGGCTGGACGACCCTATGACGAACACGAGGATGATGCCGGCCAACCCAGCGACGATGGCAGCTGCGCCGGCTGTCCCAAGGTAGATCGTCACGGCTACGTTGATCAGGTCTTTGTCGTCAGCTTGCAGCGCCTTAAACGGGTTAAGCCACGGATAGGGCCAGGTCAGCAACCCGTGACCCGCCACGGCCAACACGAGACCGACTGAGATGAGAGCAGGTCGATCTTGCGCGAACACCGTGACCACGTCCAAGACGCGGCGGGGAGAGCGACCGGGCACCCGTCACCTCCAGCGTGATCAGCGGTGGTACGGCGCCGAGCGCCGTGCTCATCGCATCTGTCGGCTGAACTCTTCGATCGCGTCCGTGATACCACCTATGACCGACGATTCAGAGCAGTGTTGCTCATCCGGTGCCTCGAACTGCGCGCGGATGGTGAAGCGATCCTTGATCAAATTGTAGTGCTCGCGGTGGAAATCACCCGCATCGTCGGTGACGTCCAGACTCACCTCCGCCGACTTCGCCCATGAGCCGTCGATCCACCGCGCCGCGTCCAGGAGACCCGAAGTGGTGTCGAGCTTCCCCTTCCGGTTGGCGAGACTCCACTTCAAGGTCAGGTCAGTCTCGGTGGAGACCTGCCTAGCCGCACGAGCCGCGCGACCAATCTGACCGCCACCATCCGGGATCGTCTTCATCGGCTCGATCACCACCGTCAGAGACGTCGCACCGCGCGCACGACTCAGGCGCTCCATCACGTGCGGGTTCAGGATCGGAATGAGCGAGATCTGAAGATCCCTAATTTGCAACTCTGACTGCACCGTCAGCCACTCCTCCACGGCAGCCATGCTGGGCGAGGTCCGTGACATGCTCATGATCGCCACTCGATTGCGGTCACCAAACGGCACGACGTAGCTGGGTTCGAGGAGGACGGCGCCCTGCTGGCTTGGTTCGAGACGGCCGACCACGCCGCTGCCGTCGTCGAGCAGGGTGTCGGGCCACTCCGAGCGATTCCGAACCCGTCCGATGTAGAAGTACGGCCGGGCCGGTTGCACCGAGACACGATGCTCGCCGAAGATCCGCCGGTCCCTGATCACTTCTTCACGTTGCTCCGGTTTTCGGTCGTTGACGGTCTCCGCCAGGCGCCGCCAGAAGCCGGGCTCCACTTCCTGACCGCTCAGCTTATCGTTCCGCAGTACGCGAAGATCGTAAAAACGCACCGCTCTACTGCTCACGCTGCACCTACTCGGTGGTGATCGGCATACAACACTGGCCGAAGCTGTCAGCGGAGAGTAGTTGAGGCCCCCACCCAGTCGTTACCAGGGTGGACTTGCCCGCTACTAACGGCTACCGGCGGGGGTAGGTACGTCGCGACGCCTCACACCCGCGCTGGGCCTGCCTACTTGTCCGATTCCCCTTCGCGATCGAGGAGCTGATCGCCACAGATGAGGTCAGCCCGCCTGGCGGCACGGATGCGGCGCAGCAGCTCGGCGATGAGCTCGTCGTTGGCGGCGTCGTCGCCGCGGTCGGCGTTGGTCAGGAAGTGATCGCAGAGCGCCTGAGCGGGCGCGGCTGGGCTCATGATCACAGGACTGGGATCCGGCTGGCCGCCGGGAGCGTCGGGGGTCCTCGACCGGCGGCCAGCCGGAGGTGTCGAAAACAACGCAGTCTTGGTGGGCAATCCGGGCTCGGGCACCTGCGGGGTGCTCCGCCGGTGCATGGCGGGGTCGCGATCCGGTGTCACCTGGGCACCCTTCCCGGGACCAGCCGGCCATCCGGCGCGGCCGCATCGGGTTGGCGCAGCAGCCAGTAGCTCGCCCTGAGGTGGATCCGGCAGGGTCGGCGCCGCGGCCCGATCATCGCGCCGGAGCGCCGGCAGGACCGGCAGCGGCCTAGCCGGTCGAGGGGATGGTCGAGCAGCAGGGTGTACAACACGGCAGCGGCCCGGTACCGGATCGAGTCGATTCCGCCGGCGGCGCCGGGCCCGGCCGCCACGGCCTGGCGCAGTGCGTCGCAGACGAGCCGACGACTGGTCTGCTCCATGGTCCGCCCCATTCCGGTCACCACTGCCATCCGCTCACACGACGACGTCGCAGGCGGGACGGGCGGTGACGAGTCTCCCCGTTAGCATCAGCAGGTTCCTCCTGGCAGACACGACGTCACGTCGACTGAAATATTTCACGTGAAGTGGAACATAACTCACGGAGATGCGGAGTGTCCAGCCGGATGACGTCGATTCAGATCGCCACTGGATCCGGCAAGGAGTTGTGGAGATGGCAGGTGGCCCGACAGTCCGGGCGCGACGGTTGCGCCGGGAGCTCAAGCGGCTGCGCAACAACGCCGGGCTGAACGTGGACGATGCCGGCCGGCGAGCCGGGCTGTCCGGGCCGACGATCAGCCGCATCGAGAGCGGCAAGCGCGGCATGACCGTCGATGAGGTGGAGAAGCTGCTCGACACCTACCAGGTGCCGGTGCCCCAGCAGCGGGAGTACCTGGAGATGGCCGAGCGCGCCGCCGACCGGGGCTGGTGGCAGGCCTACGGCTCGGCGCTGACCGACGCCACCCAGACCCAGATCGCACTGGAGGAAGACGCCACCACGATCACCAACTTCGAGCCCGTCGTCGTGCCGGGTCTGCTGCAGACCGCCGCCTACGCGCGGGCCGTCATCAGCACCGCCGTGCTGGACGTCACCCCGAGGCAGGTCGAGGCCAAGGTCGCCGCCCGGATGGCCCGGCAGGCGATCCTCACCAAGCCCGACCCGCCGCAGTTGGTCACCCTCCTGGACGAGGCCGTGCTGCACCGCGAGGTCGGCGGGCGTGCGGTGATGGCCCGCCAGCTGCGGCAGCTGATCGAGGCCACCACCACCCAGCCCAACGTGACGGTCCAGGTGATCCCGTTCACCGCCGGCGCCCACGCCGCGACCGAAGGCTCGTTCGCGATCATCGAGTTCGGGATGGAACCGGGTGCGGTGCTGCTGGAGGGCAAGACCGCCGACCTGTTCCTGGAGGAGCCGGAAGAGATCGCCGCCTACCAGGACACCGCGAGTAGACTCCAGCGATCAGCCCTCGGGGCCGACAACACCGTCGCACTGATCGAGCAGGCGCTCAGGGAGATGACATGAACCGCGACACACGCCCGGGCGTGGACCCCGCGCCGGCCGGATGGCGCAAGAGCAGCCGCAGCTCCGGCGGCGCCAACTGCGTCGAGGTCAACCTCACCCACCCCGACCTCGTCCACATCCGGGACAGCAAGAACCACGGGAGCGGCCCGACGATCACCGTGACCCCCCGCCAGTGGGCCACGCTCCTCGACCAGATCGCCACCACCACGCCATAGCGCGCCCTGTCACCGCTTAGCCTGGTGCTGCTGTGTCGTAGCCGGCGTCATCACCTCGCTCCGGAGCCGACGACCTTCCAGGGCTCAGCGATGTCAACATCCAGGTTTTGCGTAGCGGCTTGCCAGCCGTGGGAAAGGACTGTTGCAGCGCGCGGACGTGCCACTGACGGCAACTTTTCGCCCAAAGTTGCCACCTCTGGCACCTCCGTAACAGATCCACCCCCTTCTCCGTGGGATAGGAGGGACTGAAGGGACGAGACGCAGGGATGCTGCCCCGTGAAGACCAGCCCAGACAGATCTACCGGACACGCCGGAGATTCCGGCTGGTCGCCGGTGGCCGGTCCGGCTTGGCATACTGGGCTGTCCACCAGTCGTTGCCCACCGATAGCGTCGAGGACCCTGCCATGGCCATGCCGCTGCGCCGCTCCGGGTCGTTGATGACCCTCGATGAGTGGGCCGCGTTACCGGAGGACAACAGCTACCGGTACGAACTCCAGGAAGGTGTCCTGCTGGTGTCGCCGCGGCCCGCTCCCCAGCATCAGCAGGTCGCCTACCGGCTTGCCCGGCAGCTTGACGAGCAACTACCAAACGGTTGGGACTTCTTCCTAGACGTCGAGGTCGTGGTGCGGGCCGAACACCCGCCGATCGTGCGGGTACCCGATCTCGTGGTCACCAAAGTCGGGGCTGTAGGAAACCGGTTGGTGGCATCCGACGTGCAACTCGCAGTAGAGATCATGTCTCCGGGATCACGCAACCTCGACCTCCACCTCAAGCCATGCGAGTACGCCGAGGCCGGGATCCCGCACTACTGGCTCGTCGATCTCGATCCGCCGGCCCCTTCGATCACAGTGTTCCATCTGGGCGCACCGGGTGACGGCTATGTCGAATGCCCAGCGACGGCGGGTCAGCTCGACACGACTGTGCCATTCGAGCTACGCATCGACATCCCCGCGCTCCTCGCCCCGCGAGGAGCCTGACCTCTGGGACGACACCGACCGGGAGAGATCCAGCGGCTGCGGGAGCCCCGCAGACTTCCAGCAGAGCGTCGGCGTTGCGTTGAGTGGTGGTGCGCGGATCGGAGCTGCCGGTGGCGGCGGAGCCCCAACGTCACTGCGTGGTGATCACCATGAACAGTCTGGTGTTGATCCGCTCCGTCAGTGCGCCAGGCGCCTCCCCGATCATCTCGCCGAGTAGAGACTTGGGTACGTGGTCGAGACGGGTGTAGGCCACTCGTAACCCGTCTGGCAGCTCCACGTCCAGGGGATCGGGCTGGTCGGCTACCTCCATTGTGATCACATACGGCACATCGGGCAGCTCGTTGAACATGTTGCCGGAATAGATGAGCACCCGACGCCCCGAGCTGCCGGTCACGGTCCACACCTGGCCCCTACGCGGCCGAGGAGCCACGATCCGCTTTCACGCTCGACCGGAGATCCTCGCGCTGGTTGTGGTCGTCGACCTGCTGTTGGGCGGTCTCGGGGTGCTGGGCCCACCACGTGTTGGCGTCCTGGCAGAGCTGCCGGAAGTTTTCGCGTTCGATCGCCGCGACGATCCAGGAGTGCACCGAGACACCGGCAGCGTCGGCGCGTTGCTTGATCTGCGCGTGTGTGTCATCCGGAAGGTTGAGCCCAAGACGCTTCGACATGACGCCACTTTAGAGTGCCATCGTTCAGCATGCCACGAAGGTGCTCCGGACTTTGTTTGGCTGGAGGTCCGCCAGGGCGCCGTCTGCCCGCCGGCTGTGTCGGCCGGGGCGGCTACGGTACGCCGCGTGACCCATGCAACCGTGCTCGATCTGCCCCGGGAACAGGAGATCCGGGACGAGCTGCAGCGGCTCGTGCTGGCGGATCTGCACGGTCCGCTCGGGGGTGACGACGAGGAGTTCTCCGGCGAGAACCCCATCGACCGCTACCCGCTGGGCCGTCTGGCGCCCCGGGGCGTCGTGCTGGAACCGGATACCCACGACGGGCTCGCGGCCGCCGACGCGGGAGACCCGAGCGAGGTCGACCCGGAGCCCAGCGCGCCGAATGTGCCCAGCCTCAACCCGTCCGCGGTGGGTTTCACCGCCCACGTCGAGGGCCGGGCATCCGAGCTTCACCTCACCGCGAAGTGGGCGCGCTACGAGCTCGGTACCTCCGATCGGGAGGAGACACTCGGCCGGCGGAACGGTCCTGTTCGCGGACCAGGGACCCGACGCCGAGGAACGCCGGGGCCTGCCGGTGCTGGTCGTCGACGAGGAGATCTACCGGCACCCGCCGTCGTTGCTGATCGGCACAGTGGACAAGTTCGCCCAGCTGCCCTGGCAAGGTGAGACCGCAACCCTGTTCGGCCGGATCACCAGGCGGTGCGAACGGCACGGACTCGTCACCGACGATCTGATGGCCAAGGACTGGGAGCGCGAACGCCACCAACCCACTCCCGACGCACCTGCCGCCCGGATCGTCGGAGTCCCCATGCTCCGCCCACCCGACCTGATCATCCAGGATGAGCTGCACCTGATCGCCGGGCCACTGGGCTCGCTGGTCGGGCTCTACGAGGGCGCCGTCGACAAGCTCGCCACCTGGCGGGATCCGCAGACTGCGCGCAACGTGCGCCCCAAGGTCATCGCGTCGACGGCCACTGTCCGGCGCGCCAACCAGCAGATCGGGTCGCTGTTCAATCGCACCACCGAGGTGTTCCCGCCACCCGGTCTGTCCATCGAGGACAGCTTCTTCGCCCGGCAGCGGAACACCGCCACCACACCGGGCCGGCGCTACGTCGGCATCTGCGCGCACGGCACCCGGATCAAGTCGACCTTGATCCGGGTCTACGTCTCAGTGCTCGGCGCCGCGCAGCAACTGCACGTCCGCTACGGCCGCAACCGCGTCACCGATCCCTACATGACGCTGGTCGGGTACTTCAGCAGCTTGCGCGATCTCGGTGGGATGCGCCGGCTTGCCGAGGACGACGTCAGCACCCGGCTGACCCGAGCCGATGAACGCGGCCTGGCCAAACGGTTCGACCCCGAGATCAGGGAATTGACCTCCCGGTTGTCCTCGGACCAGATCCGGCCGCTGCTCGACCTGCTCGCGGTGCCGTTCCCGCGTGGCGCGGGCCGCGACGCCCCCCGTCCGATCGACGTGCTGCTGGCCACCAACATGATCGCCGTGGGCGTCGACGTGTCGCGCCTCGGTGTCATGGTGGTCTGCAACCAGCCCAAATCGACCGCGGAGTACATCCAAGCCACCAGCCGCGTCGGGCGCGCCGCGCCAGGCCTGGTGTTCACCGTGTACAACTGGGCCAGGCCACGGGACCTGTCGCACTACGAGAGCTTCGAACACTTCCACGCCACGGTCTACCGGCACGTCGAGGCGCTGTCGGTGACTCCGTTCGCGGAGCGCGCGGTCGACCGGGGCCTCACCGGTGTACTGGTGGCCCTGGTCCGCGAGCTGGAACCCGCCTACAACGGCAATCACCGAGCGCAGGAGTTCAACAAGAACTCCCAACTCGCCGATCACGTCGTCCGGTACCTCAAGCGGCGCGCCGACGAGGTCAGCGGCCGCAACACCAGCCGCCGCGTCGAGGACGAGCTGGAGGAACGGCTGGCCAACTGGGACCGGCAGCGCTCGACGGCAGGCCGGCGGCTGGCCTACTCCCAGCCGTTGCAGGCCGACGACGTCGCCGGTCTGCTACACCGGCCCACTGAGGGGCCATGGCGGCAGATGACCTGCCCCACCTCGCTGCGCGACGTCGAGCCCGGCGTCCCGCTGCTGCTCGCACCCCCTGGCGGCTACTTGGTCGCCGAACCACCGTTCCGCTCAGCGGACGATGCCGGTGCGGAGGGTGCCGAACGATGACACCGGCGGCAGAATGGCACCCACTGCGGGTCGGCACGCTGCGACCGAACCAACTGCTGCACGCCTACGGCATCGGGGCCATGGCCGACCTGCCGAACCTCTCAGTCGTGATGCTGGGCCTGGACTTCTGGAATCTCGAGCGGTCCAGGACGGTGCCGGAAGAACGGCTGCTCGCCGCGGTACGGGTGAAGTTGGGTCAGCAGGTCGACGCGCTACGCCTACCGCCGTACCTTCCCGAGACGTCGGACCCGTTCGCCGAGTGGACGAGGGTGGGGGTCCCGTTCGGCCTGTTCCCCAGCTGGCTGCGGTGCTCGCGCTGCAACCGCCTTGGTCGGGCTGATGGCGGATTCTTCGAGCTCTTGAGGCACTCGGTCCAGCCCGACATGATCCGCTACGTGCATCCGTGCTCGGGGCGGGGTGGCACGCAACCGGTCGCGGTACCCGCCCGGTTCGTGCTGGCCTGCGATGAGGGACATCTGGACGACTTCCCCTGGCTCTACTACGCCCACCGCGGTATTGAGCCGGAATCCGGACACTCGCTCAAGATGACCGAACGAGGCAGCACCGGTGAGGCCGCCAACGTGTTCGTCTCCTGCGACGAAGACGAATGCGGGGTGAGCAGGCCGATGTCGCAGGCTTTCGGGGAAGACGCCGTGCTGAGCCTGCCGGCGTGCCGTGGCCGGCACCCGCACCTGGGCACCTTCGAGCGGTGCAACCGGCCGACCCGGACTCTGGTGCTCGGCTCGACCAACAGCTGGTTTCCGTTGCAACTGCGGGCATTCACCCTGCCCCGCGACCGTAACCCGCTCGATCACTTGATTGCCGAATTCTGGCGGCAGCTGGAACCGCTGGCCGGCCTGCCGGAACCGACCGCCAAGCAGCTCATGCCGACCCAGACCTGCTGGCCTGAGCTGGAGGCCTACGGTCCCGATCGGGTGTGGCAGGGGATCCGATCGCGCGCCGCGGTCGGGGATGGCGAGGCGCAGCAGCCGAGCGGGCTCGATCTGCTGACACCCGAGTGGGCAGCTCTGGCCAGCGAAACTCCGGTGAACCTGCCCGATTTCACCACCCACCACGAGCCGGTTCCCGCTGGCGCCCGCTCCTGGCTGGACCGGGTCGTGCTGGTGTCCCGGCTACGCGAAGTCGCGGCGCTCTATGGCTTCACCCGCATCGACACTCCCGAGTGGGAGGTGCAGGACACCCCGGACGACCGGCGAGCTCCCCTGTCAGCCACCGAGCCGACCTGGGTGCCCTGCGCGGAGACGCGGGGCGAGGGCATTTTCCTGCGCTTCAACGAAGATGCGGTTGCTCGGTGGGAGCGCAGTGCCGCGGTGCTCCAGCGTGCCCGCAACCTGCTCATCCCGGCCCATCGAACCTGGCGCGAGCGGCGGCACCTGGACTCCACGGGGTGGCCTGGCCTGCGGTATGTCCTGCTGCACACTCTCGCCCACACCCTCATCCGGGAACTCGCGCTGGACTCCGGATACAGCGCGGCCGGGATCGGCGAACGTATCTATGCCCGTGGTGGGGACGCGCCGATGGCCGGCCTGTTGCTCTATACAGCGGCTCCGGACAGCGAGGGAACCCTCGGCGGTCTCGTCTCGCTCGGTCGTACCGATCGGCTCGGCTCCGACCCGCTGTGCGCCGAACACGATCCGTGCGTGCACGGGCGACTGTATGGCGCGGCGTGCCACGCGTGCTTATTCGCTGCGGAGACATCCTGCGAGCGGGGCAATCAGTACCTGGATCGGGCGTTGCTCATCGACACGCTGGCGACCACCGGCTGTGGGTTCTTCTCCTGAGAAGTGTCTCAACCGTGCAGTGCCTCAATCGGGCGGCGGCGGGACGATCTCGACACTGGACACCCGGCTGATCTCGAACTGGCGTCCGGTGTGCCGTAGCTCGCCGATCACCCGCAGCGGGCGCCCGGTGCTGTGCGCGGCGACCGCGAGGTCGTACTCCCGGGATACCAGTCGCATCGTCACCCGGTCCTCATATCGCTGACCGCCCGCTTCCACCACGCCCTCGACCTGCACCCTGCCCAGCCGGTCCGTCGGGGTGCGGTGTAGGTCCACGACTCGCCCGACGATGGTCGCGGTCTCAGTGACGGGGAGTTCGCGTAGGTACTTGGCACCGGCTTTCAGTGCTGTGATCGCGGGCCGGTCGAATCGCACCGTTGGCGTATCCAGATCCACCAACGGTGACGCCGGGGCCCACGCGAACCGCAGGTCGAAAGCATTTCGTCGCTGACCCCCGATGTCCGCCAGCGCCTCGCACAGATTCGCCGAAACCCCTTCACCGACTCGCTCGACAAAGGGTGTCGGGTCGCCGTTGCCGCTGCTGCGGGCGGCGGCGTGGGCGGCACTCGTCGCCTGGTAGAGATGCAGCAGCACCCCGCGCGAGGACACCGGTGGTTCGACGCCGGGTGGTGGCAGCGGGGTCTCCACCCGTAGTACGGGTCGGACGGTATGTGATCGTCGAGCGCCGGCCGGCATCGGCCCACTGCTGTCTCGCCGAGAAGTCAGTAAGGCCACCTCCGGTCCGCGGGGTGCTGCGCGCCGTGACTGGTCCACGCAATCGGCCTTCACGGTGATGCAGTCGCGGCTGGGTCCGCCGCAGCAGCTGGCTTGGTTCGATTCCTCGATTAAGGCTGTCCACGATCGGGGTGGCAGAGATCTCCCGTGCTGCTGGCGTCGGGAGGGAACCTCGGCGCGATCTGCGCCGTCAACGGCAGCTGTGTGAACGCGTCCCCCATTGCTACCCTCACTGCGGAAGAGCCCTCGTTCGGCTGACTTCCGCCCACGAGGCCGTGCCCTGACCGGCGCGAAGGGAGACTGCGGTGACGTCCCAGAGCTCTTCTGCTCCCGGCAGCATCCTGATTTCCGATTCTGACGCCTTTGATGGCGGAGGCGCCGTATTTCGCGTGGATCCGGTGTCGGGTGCGCAGAGCACCGTCTCGTCAGGAGGCAAATTCGTCAGCCCTGGGGGAATCGCGATCGAAGCTGATGGGAGCGTCCTGGTGGCAGACTCGGGCGGCGATCCGGCCACTGGTGGAGTGATCCGAGTGGATCCGGCCACTGGTACCCAGAGCATCGTGTCCTCCGGCTCGATGTTTATCCGCCCCATGGGCTTGGCAGTCGAGGCAAGCGGCACTCTCCTGGTGGCAGACCCGTTCGCCGTGGGGGACTTCGGTGCCGTGATTCGGGTCGACCCGGCCACCGGAGAGCAGTTCGAGTTTTCCCTGGGCGAGGGGTCCGACACTGAGCTCCCGCTCAGACCGATGGCACTTGCGGTCGACGCTGACGGCAGCATCCTGGTCCTCGAGCAGACCGGAGGAGGTGTGGGCGGTCGCGTGGTCCGCGCCGACGCGGCAACTGGTACCCGCACGCTGGTGTCTTCAGGGGGTGATTTTGTCAGTCCCACGGCAGTAGCGGTCGAGGCCGACGGCAGCATCCTGGTCGCAGACGCCAATGCCTTCGGTGGCGGCGGCGGCGTGATCCGGATTAATTCGGCGACCGGGGAGCAGACCACGGTGTCCTCCGGTGGCGACTTCGTCGGTCCGTTGGGGATCGCGGTCGAAGCCGACGGCACAATCTTGATCGGCGATGTCGATGCGTTCGGTGGCGACGGTGGGCTGATCCGAGTGGATCCGGCTACTGGCGCCCAGACTCGGCTGTCCTCGGGTGGATCGTTCCGGCGCCCAGGCCGGATCGCGATACTGCCCGCCACGAAGAGATGACACCACCGCACAACCCCAGAAATTGAACCCGTCCATCAATTCGGACGGTCGACGGACCAACCGCTGCCTACGCTGGGCGCATGGACGAGGCGCTCGATCGCGCTCGCGAGTGCTTTGCTCGGCGAGCGTGGGGCGATGCTTACGCTCAGTTGTCGGCGGCCGATCACGAGACACCGCTTGCGCTGGCAGACCTCGAGTTGCTCGCCATGGCTGCGTACCTACTCGGCAGGGACGGCGACAGCACTGACGTCTGGGCGCGTGCGCATCACGAGTGCCTGCGTCGAGACGATCCTCAGCGAGCCGCCCGGTGCGCGTTCTGGCTGGGCGTGGTACTGCTGTTCACGGGCGAGTCCGTGCAGGCGGGCGGCTGGTTCGCCCGGGCCCAACGGCTGGTCGACGGCGGGCATCAGGGCTGCGCGGAGCAGGGATACCTGCTCGCCTTCCCGGTCGCGCTGCAATACATGGCCGACGGGGACCACGCATCGGCCTACGCAGCCTGCGAGCAAGCCGCCGACATCGGTCGACGCTTCGGCGATGTGGACCTGATGATGTTCGGCGCGCTCGGCCGGGGCGAGGCACTGGTCCAGTTGGGAAAGCCTGCCGAGGCCGTGGCGTTGTTCGACGAGGTGATGGTCGCCGCCACGGCCGGGGAGCTCTCTCCCATAGCGGCCGGCATCATCTACTGCATAGTGATCGAGGCCTGCCGGCACATCTTTGATCTGCGTCGGGCCCGGGAGTGGACAGCGGCGCTGAGCCGGTGGTGCGCCTCGCAACCGGACCTGGTTCCTTTCCGCGGTCAGTGCCTGGTGCATCGTTCGCAGATCATGCAGTTGTACGGCGAGTGGCCGGATGCCCTGCACGAGGCGCGACTGGCGTGCGAGCGGCTTTGCGGCCACCCGGGACTCGGCGAGGCCTTCTACCAGCAGGCCGAGCTCCACCGGCTGCGCGGCGAGTTCGGGGACGCGGAGCAGGCGTATCGCCAGGCCGGCCGGTGTGGGCGGGATCCGCAACCCGGCTTGGCGCTGCTACGGCTGGCCCAGGGGCAGCTCGACGCCGCTGGGCCAGCGATTCGCCGGCTGGTGGGCGAGGCACAGGATCGCGTGGCCCGGGCCACGGCGCTTGCTGCCTACGTCGAGATCATGCTTGCCGAAGGTGACACCGGTGCGGCCTGCGAGGCCGCGGATGAGCTGAGCGAGTTCGCGGCCCACCTCGATGCGCCATTGCTGCGTGCCGTGTCGGCCCACGCGCAGGGTGCGGTTCTCCTCCACGAGGGCGACGCCCGAGCCGCTCTCGCCGCGCTGCGCCGGGCATGGGCGGCGTGGCGGGACCTCGAGGCACCGTACGAGGCCGCGCGGGTCCGTGTGCTGGTGGGGCTCGCATGCCGGGAGCTCGGCGACGAGGACAGCGCCGAGATGGAGCTGGACGCGGCGCGCTGGGTCTTCCAGCAGCTGGGCGCCGCGCCCGACCTGGCCCGAGTGGGAGAGCTCTCCCGGGCGACCGCCAGGATCCCCGGCGGGTTGACCAAGCGGGAACTGCAGGTGCTCGGGTTGGTGGCGCGCGGTAAGACCAACCGGGAGATCGCCGCCGACCTCGTGATCAGCGAACACACCGTCGCCCGCCACCTGCAGAACATGTTCGCCAAACTCGATTTGTCCTCGCGCACCGCGGCGAGCGCGTTCGCCTTCGAGCACGGTCTGCTCTGACCCGTGGTGTGGTGCGAAATCACCATCCGACCCCGGTCCAACGTGGTGGATCCGACCGATGCGATCTCCCGGGCTGCCCTCGTACCGTCTCACGGCATGACGACGAGCACCGTCGATGTTGCCGGGCTTGCAGGCGGGCACGTCAGCCTGACATCGGCACACCTGGCCGAGCTGGCGGCGCGGATCGAAGGCCCGATGCTCTACCCCGGTGACGCGGGCTGGGGCGACGCCGGTGCGGTCTGGAACGGCATGGTCGCCAAGCGTCCCGCGCTGGTCATCCAGCCGAGCTCTGCCGATGACGTCGCTGCGGCTGCCGGCTTTGCACGGGACCGCCGGCTGCTGCTCAGCATCAAGGGCGGTGGCCACAACATCGCCGGGACGGCGATCGCGGAGGGCGGCCTCACACTCGACATGTCTCGGATGCGTGGCGTTGCCGTCCATCCCGAGGCGAAGCTGGCCCACGTCGAAGCGGGGTGCCTGCTCAGGGACGTCGACCAGGCGACTCAGGAGCACGGACTGGCGACCGTGCTCGGCCTGGTGTCCGACACCGGCGTCGCCGGCCTCACGCTCGGCGGTGGCTTCGGCTACTTGACCCGCCGCTTCGGGTGGACGGTCGACAACCTCGAAGAGGTCGAGCTCGTCACCGCCGACGGCACTGTCCGGCCCGCGAACCGCGACGAGAACGCGGAGCTGTTCTGGGCGCTGCGGGGAGGCGGCGGCAATCTCGGAGTCGTCACCCGCTTCACGTTCCGCCTTCACGAAGTCGGCCCGACCATCGCCGGTGGCGTCATCGCCTGGCCCGGCGACCGGGCCGGCGAGGTGCTCGCCACCTACCGCGACCTCACCGAGTCCGCACCACGCGACTTGACGGCCGCGCTGATCGTGAGCCTCGCGCCGCCGGCTCCGTTCTTACCCCAGGAGTGCCACGGCAAGCCCATCGTCTGGATCCTGGTCTGCCACAGCGGCGCACACGCGGATGCTGATCTCGCTGCGGTTCGCGCCCTGGGAGACCCGCTCGTCGACATGATCACCGAGAAGCCCTACCCGGATCAGCAGTCGATGTTTGACGGCGAGCTGCCCAGAGGATTCCACTACTACCTGAAAAGTGAGTACCTGCCTCGCCTCTCGCGCGAGTTCCTGAGCGCATTTCGCCGCGCTGCCCTCAAGGTCACCTCACCCGTCTCTGAATCGATGATCGTGCACATCGGCGGTGCGCTGAATGAACGCAAGCCAGACGACGGAGCCGTCGGCAACCGCGACGCCCAGTATGTGATGTGGTTCGACGGTGCCTGGCCGGCTGGCACGCACGGCGAGGAACACATCGCCTGGGCACGTGCTGCATGGGAGACCATCCGGCCCTTCTCGACCGGCGGCAACTACATCAACTTCCAGACCGCCGACGAGAACGAGCAGCGCGTCCGAGCGACATACGGAAGCAACTTCGACCGCCTCGTCGAGGTCAAGAACACCTACGACCCGGACAACCTCTTCCGCGTCAACCGCAACATCGGCCCAGCAGCGAGACGGGTCTTCTCCGACCTCCCGGTACGCGCTGCATCTGACTGATCGTTACGTCGCCTCCCGGTGGCGGTGGCGCTCACGCGGAACCCCGGAACTGCATCCGCAGGTAGGCGTCGAACACGCGGGCGCCGAGCAGCCGACGGGTGTGCACCAGGGCCTTGGCGGCGGGGGTGACCACGTACCGGGTGCGCGGCCTGGTAGTGGTGACGGCGCGTTCGATCACTCTGGCGACCGCCTCCGGCGGGGGCGGACAGGAGGGTGGACTTGTAGGAGTCGGCCATCTGCCGTTCGACGGCGGCGTTGAGCGCGGCGTAGGGGCCGGCCGGAGCGGCTGATCCGGCGAGGGTGTGGGCGGCGGTGTCGCTGAATCCGGTGCGGATCAGACCGGGTTCGATGAGACTGACCTTGATCCCGAACGGGGCCGCCTCGAAACGCAGGGCGTCTGTGAGGGCTTCCACAGCGTATTTGCTGGCGTGGTAATAGCCGCCGGCGGGGAAGACCAGCCGACCGCCCATGGAGCCGATGTTGACGATACGGCCCCGCCCGGCGGCCCGCATGCCAGGCAGTACGAGCTGGGTCATACGCGCGAGCCCGAACACATTAGCCTCGAACTGGCGGCGCGCCCCGTCCAGGCAGGTTTCCTCGATGGTTCCGTACTCGCCGTAGCCGGCGTTGTTGACCAAGGCGCCGACGGCGCCGTGCTTGGCTTCGACTGCGTCGACGGCAGCGCGCATGGACTTCTCGTCGGTGACGTCCAGCGCCTCCCAGCAGTTCGGCAGCGTGTGCGGGGCTGTCCCGCCACAAGCCCAGCGCTAGGTCGAGCTTTGCCTCCAGGGCGGCCGTCAAGCGGTCGGCGAGCCCTCCCCGGGACCCAACGGCGACCTGCGCGCCGGCCAGCGCCCCGTCCAGCAACCGCCGGGCCAGCCGGCGGAAGGCGTCCTTCTCACCGTCGGCGACCGACATGTAACACTTCGCGACGGGGAGCGATAACAGCGATACCCAGGTGCACGACCCCCACTCCCCGGCAGGTGAAGCCTTGGTCACCCGGACTGCTCCCCAACCTCTGGCTAGCGCACCGCCCAGTCCGCCCCCCCTGGCTCCGCCGGTGGAGTTCGGCAGGCTCGCCCAGGACGCCCGCGATCGTCACGCCGATGTACTCACCGGACGGCTGTCCTGGTGCCAGACGCTGGTCGAGGCCAGCTACCGACCTCGCACCCTGTCCGTTCTCCTCGATGACCCTGCTGCTGCCGCGCTATCCCTGCGCACCCATATGGAACCGGCCGATCTCATGGAGCTGATCCTCATCCTCGCCGAGGCGGCAGCGGACGTACTACGTGAGCGGAAAGAGGCGCCGTAGCGTAGGTAGGCGACGTAGGCGCCCGCGGCGGAGGTTCTGGACGAACGCGTGCCCAGTACTGATACCCGTACTGCAGCCGTTTCAAGCCGAGCATCGGCCGCAATCGGGCCTTCAGACGCCCATGATCGGGACGACCTCGCGCCGTCGCCGGAATCAGCCTATGCCAGGAAATCACCGAAACCTGGTGCCACGGCCGCGTTTGCCGGCATGACCCCGCCTGCCCGTTATGCTCAGCGCCGCCATGCAGATCCCGAAACGCATCGTCCGCGTCGCCCTCTCGGGCATCGCTCTAACGGCGGCAGCTCTCTGTCCAGCCTGCGACGGCTCCTCGGAGTCAGCGAAGGACTTGTCGGCGCCGCGCGATTGGCCGCCCGGCAACACGGCGCCCAGTCACCCCGGCGGCGCTGCCCCCCAGGTCGACTGGACCGGAATCGACCCCCTGACGGGGCGGGGCGAGGTCGAAAAGGTCCGCGGCGGATTCACGTTCACCGAAGGTCCGGTGTGGATCGCGTCGAAAAGCCTGCTCCTGTTCTCCGACATACCGGCCGACACCATCAACCAGCTCCAGCCACCCGTCACCGTCACTGTCTTTCGGACACCGAGCGGCGAAAGCAACGGACTCGGCATCGACGCGCAAGGACGGCTCATCACCAGCGAGGGCGGCAACCGGCGGGTGTCGCGCACACTGGCCAACGGCACCGTCGAAACGGTAGCGGACCGCTGGCAGGGAAAGCGGCTCAACTCGCCCAACGACAACATCACCCGCAGCGACGGCACCATTTACTTCACCGATCCCCCCTACGGCGTCCCACCCAGCCAGGCACGCGAACTTGACTTCCAGGGCGTGTTCCGGGTCGACCCGGCCGGCGCGCTTCACCTCGAGTCGAGGGACATGAACCGCCCCAACGGCGTGGCTCTCTCACCGGACGAGCGAACACTGTACGTAGACGACACCGCGGATGGGCTGGTGCGCAAGTTCCCCGTCAGGCCCGACGGCTCCCTGGGACCGCCCACAATATTCGTGCCCTCTACGGACGGCGGCGACGGAATGGCGATGGACGATGCAGGGAACTTGTATGTCACCACCAACGCCGGCGTGAAGGTATACAAGCCGAGCGGCATGACCTGGGGAACCATCCCCGTCCCCGAGGTGCCCGCCAACTGCACGTTCGGTGGCCCCCACCGCAAGACGCTCTACATCACGGCCCGGACATCGCTCTACCGCGTGACACTGAAGGTTCCCGGCCTGCCGTAGCCGCTTCGGTAATCCGAGATGGCCGGCTGGAGCGAGTCCTACTCTCCGACTGGTCCGTCGGGAGTTCGGCGATGATGTCCAGGTGCCCGGTGGTTTCATGACGTGGCTATCAGCAAGTTTCTCTGGAGATATGTGAGGCCCTGGCCGTGAGGCTTCAAGCCGGAACGGTGAATACCGAGGTATCCGGGCGGTCTCTTCGACTACGAACAGATGGGTCGCCCGCGGCAGCTGGCTGGCGCGAACGCCGGGACGATCACCTGGGAGCCGCCGCAGGTCGTTTGGAGCCAGAGCCGAGATCAGCCACGTGGTGTGCGGCATCAGCGTGGCGAACAGGATTGGCTGTGGGCGCGGCCGCTCTGGCTCCGCGTCAGGTAACCGCGTGGGCCAGCCGGTACTCCCTAACCCCAGTTTCCCGGCTAGTTGGATCTTGAGCTTGTACTGGATCACGCCACGACACGCCAGCCTCGACCGCGTCCTTCGACCGGAAAACCGGCCCAAGCCGCCGAAGACGGCCGAGTGCTGAGACAGCTGGCATGGATGAAATCCTACAGAGACCGAGCCCTGCTCGGGTGGATCTCATACACCTCGCAGAGGCCATCGTCGCATCAGCCGCACCCGTCGCCGGCACCCGGATCCTCAAGCTCTTTCGGTGACGCCACGGCAAGCGACAACACTAGACCGAACGGGCAAGTTCGAGGCGCGGGGGAAGCGTCGCCGCCCGCCGTCGCGTCGCGCTCTCAACGAGGTCGACCTGATTGGCTGCGTACATGCGCCATGGTCGTCCAGTTCCGCAACGACCTGCCGGAGCGTGCCGACATTCACCCGCAGGGCACTGTTGCATTAAGCGAAGGGCGTCCTCGCCATGCACCAAAGTGGGGAGGCAGGCCCCCTCAGGGGCCTGGAGAACCGTAACAAACCGGGCATCTGAAGGCCGGCTGCGTGGCTTCTGGGCGAACAGGTGGACCAGGCCGGGTGAGCCGATCGCTTAATGCAACAGCGCCGCGGCGTGAACCGCTGTACCCAACGGAACACGGTCACGTGGTCGACCGTGATGCCCCGTTCGGCCAGCAGTTCCTCCACGTCGCGGTCGGAGTCCGTAGCGCAGATACCATCGCACCGCCACCATGATCACCTCCGATGGGAAGCCGAAACCGGCGAAACCAGACCTCGGCGCGGGCACTCGGGCAAGACGACGACGCATCAGCCCAGCCTGCCCGCTCGCGGTGATCCGCCGATGCAACAGTGCCGTGGGAACCAGTTCGTGGCCAGAGATCAACATATTTCTGTCGAGGAACGCACCTGGGTCGCGCAACGACGGGAGAAGATCCCGCAGGACGCCGGGATCAAGTTAACCAGGTGGACCCGGTGCGTAGTCACGTACCGCAGAACGTGCGATACGAGCCGAAGCTCGGCGGGGCCGGTGCGGCGTATGGCTCCAGACCGGGTCGTTCATCGAACGGCTGCGCCAACACGTCGAGTAGTCGTCCAAACGGTCCTAGGTCCCCGGCACTCGCCGCGACCAGCGCTACCTCCATCTGGTGGTTCCGCGGGATGTAGACCGGATTGACCCGGTCCATCGCTTCCGCGATCGCCCGTGGGTCAGACGCTTGGGACGACAGCTGTGCCCGCCAACGGTCCGCCCACGCGTCGAAGGCGAAGGGTTCGGCGAAGAGCGATCGCGCAGCTGCCGCATCTCCGCGCGCTGCCGACGACAGCGCCCGGAAGCACGAGGTGAAATCGACCCTCTGTGCATGCAGCAGCACCAGCAGGTCGTCGATCAGCGCGCCGTCGGATCGTTGGGCATCTGCCACACCCACCTTGGCGCGCATCCCGTGGTTCCAGTACTCGTCGTAACGGTCGGGGAACGACTGCAGCACGTCGGTGGCCGCCGCAACAGCCTTATCCGTCTCGACGTAGAACAGCGGCAGCAATGTCTCGGCCAACTGCGCCAGGTTCCACTGCGCGATGCCCGGCTGGTTGCCGTATGCGTAACGGCCGCCGTGATCAATCGAACTGAACACGGTGGCGGGGTCGAAGGCGTCCATGAACGCGCACGGACCGTAGTCGATGGTCTCGCCGGAGATCGTCATGTTGTCGGTGTTCATGACGCCGTGGATGAACCCGACGAGCATCCAGCGAGCGACCAGCGAGGCCTGGGCGTCGACGACGCTCTCGAAGAACGCGAGATACGGGTTGTCCGCCTCGACCGCATGGGGGTAATGACGCGCGATTGCGTAATCGGCCAGGCGCCGCACGAGCGCCGGCCCATCGTGCGCTGCTGCGTACTGGAACGTGCCCACCCGAACATGGCTCGCCGCGACCCGGGTGAGCACCGCGCCGGGCAGCACCGTGTCCCGCGCGACGTCATCGCCGGTCGCCACCACAGCGAGCGCCCGGGAGGTGGGAATGCCCAGCGCGTGCATCGCCTCGCCGATCGCATACTCGCGCAGCATCGGGCCGACGGGCGCCTTCCCATCACCCCCTCGGGCGAACGGTGTGCGTCCGGAGCCCTTCAGGTGCAGGTCGCGACGGCGTCCGTGAACGTCGAGCACCTCGCCGAGCAGGAGCGCCCGGCCATCGCCGAGGCGGGGCACAAACCCACCGAACTGATGGCCGGCGTAGGCCTGCGCTACCGGCGACGCCCCGTTGGGCGTGGCGTTGCCGACCAGGACGGCGACACCGTCAGGTGCTCTCAGCGCATCGGCATCGACACCCAGCTCTGCGGCCAGCTCCTCGTTGAGCGCCAACAGCCGGGGCGCAGGCGCCGGTGTCGCTTGCCACGGCTCGTACAGGCCCCCCAGTTCACGCACATAGGAGTTGTCGAACGCGAACATCAGCCGGGCCGCGACGCTCATAATCCCGAGGGTAACGGGGCCGGTCGCCGCGCCAAAGTGGAGTAACAGGCCCCACCGAGTGCCCGCCGTGGTGCGACCCGACGCGCAAGACCACCGACACCGACGTGCAGCACATCAGGCACATGATCAACCGATCTCGCACCACGCCCCTCCGAACGTGACGACTTGCCACGGTGACGGTCACTGCCCAACGATCAATGCGCGGAGAGGCCGGACGGATCAGGACGCAATGCCCACACGTGACGAGGCGAGATGTCCGAGCCCACTACGGCACACAGATCGTCTGATCGATCGTGTCGTAGGTGGCATCCGGGGTTCGCCCACATTCACGTTGACCCGGAACTGGCACCGGGCCCGATCGAGGCGCGCGGGCACCACGATCCGGACACCGGCATAGCGCTCGTCGGATCGGATCACTCGGGCGATCAACCCGGCGGTGTCGAAGACGATGCCGTCGTCGACCTCGACCGCGAGGACGTCTCGAACGAGGGCGGCGACGGTGTCGACATCGTTGTCCGTGGCGCCGAGCGAGCCCGCGAGCTCATACGGGGCCTGCTGGGATCGCAGCGGACGACAAAGCTGCACTGGCACGCGATGGATCGGCTTCAGCAGAAGGATGCCGCCCATCCTTGCCTCGCTCGAGGAGCGATATCGAACCTACGACGCGACCATGTCTACTGGACACCACCGCGTAGGCTGAAATGGTGTCAGCTTCGGATGCCGCTGCCGAGCGGCTGGGGATCGCCCTGGAGCTCTATGAGGTAGGCGAGCGGATGCTGCGGCAGCGACTGCGGCGGGAACGACCGCACGCTACACCCGACGAGATCGACGCGGAGGTCGCCAGGTGGCTGCGGCGGCGCCCCGGCGCCGAGTACGGTGACCATCCTGGTCCGCGGTCTGCACGAACCCCGTGAACCGCGTCGAGGCCGCGCTGCGCAGGATCGCATACGACCTGAATGCCCTGCACATCGGCTGGGCGCTCGTGGGTGGATTCGCAGTATCGGTGCGGACCGAACCCCGCTTTACCCGTGACGTCGACGTGGCCGTTGTCGTCGACGACGATCAGGCCGCCGAGCGGCTGGTCCGGTCACTCATCGATAAGGGGTATCGTCTCGACGCCATCGTTGAGCAGGACTCCGTTGGTCGGCTGGCCACCGCACGGATGATCAGTCCGGGTGCTGACCGGCTGGGCGTCGTGGTGGATGTCCTGTTCGCCACGGCCGGCATCGAACCCGAAATCGTCGCGGCCGCGGAAGTCCTCGAGGTGTTGCCCGGCATCGACATGCCGGTCGCCACCGCGGGCCACCTGGTGGCATTGAAGTTGCTTGCCCGCGACGATGACACGCGACCCCAGGACGCCGCAGACCTCCGTGCCCTGCGCGCCGTGCTCGACGCGGCCGACGGCGCCGCTGCATTCACGGCTGCCGAGCTGATCGTCGATCGCGGTTTCGCGCGCGGGCGACCGCTGACGGCACTGACGGAGGAATTCCTCGCGGGATAGCTCAATGGAGGCCGCGGGGTCAACCCGACCGGCTACCACGTCGTGTCCGCGATGTGCGGCCTCATGCCGCCAGCGGATCCACTTCGGTCCGCCCAAAGCATACGGAACGGCTTAAGTCACCCACTCATGACGAGGCGCTTCACCCGCCCGATGTGGGCGTCTACCAGCGACAACAGTTGCACACCCCGCACCTTTGGGTGCAATAGAAGCACCGTTAGACCAGCTCGCCCGACACCCACGGTGCCCGGCTGGCATCAATGTTAACCACTTGAGCGGCCGACGTCATCCACGACGGCCACCCCAGTCTTGTGTGGTCGCTGCATCCGCGGCGTCAGGCGAGCTGACCTACGAGAGCGGGTAGCCGTCCCGCTGCTCCTCGGCGACCATCACTCAGGTCGGGATGGGCCAGCAGCTCTCGCCAGATCCCCTGTACCAGGCGAAAGGGACGAGGCTGGTGAGTGCGCAATCCGTCGACAATAGACCCTTACCTGAGCTGTTTACCCAGGTCAGAGT
>JBOHGH010000078.1:0-21824 GCA_050699975.1 Pseudonocardiaceae bacterium
CCACCGCCAACGAGCGGTACCAACACGGACCCAGCAGGGCACCGTCACACCGCCCGACCGGAGCCCCCCGAGACCAGCCCAAACCACGACATGCCTCGTCGGGCTGGGGTGAAACCCCGGTAGCACTAGCACCAGCACCAGCACCAGCACCTGGGCAGGATCCGCGACCCGGCCGACCTGGATGCGTCTGGGCCAGACACAGGTGGAGGAGACGCACCTGTGAACAGGCTTTCCACACCGCATGTTCGGCTAACGGTGGTGTGAGCGCTATCATACGCTTGCGAAGCCTGACAAAGCGGCGCCCGAGCGGACGTGCTGTGCCTTAGGTGCCAGTTCCGCGCGAGGGAACAAGGAGTGACTTGTGTGGCACAACAAGAGACACGCATGTGCCTGCTGACCCTCCGTATGGAAGAGGACAAGCTGCAGTGTTCGTCGAGCGGGACCATGGGGATCGACCCTTGTGTGCCCAACGTCTGTGCTACTGCCATCGCGGTGGGCGACGCGGGCGGCCTCGCTGGACGTGCTGTGACGTGGAAAGGGGAGACCGCGCCGCACTACCTGGTCATGTCGGCACCGCTAATCTGTGGGCACCGCGCACAGCACCGAGCAATCTCTGGAGTATCCGCAACGCTTTCCCTAGGGCTGGCTAACGCCCACAGGGCAAGATTGACGCGCAGGGGAGTCGGTTTCGACGCCAGCGGAGTTCCCGGTTTGCGAGCAATGGTCGCGCAAACCGTGCGAATCCGTGCGCGAGATTGCCACAACGCTCACGCCGACGGGCTGACCTGCCAGGAGCATGCCTCGTCGAGTTCTGGTTACTGGACCCGCGTGCAGGGTCACAGCATTGCCCGCGGCGCTTATAACGACAACTTCACCAACGTCACCTGATGAGTATCGAGCCGCTACCGAACGTCGAAAGAGCGCAGGTAGAAGTCGGCGACAATCATCCAAACATGCTGCGCAGGACGACCCGCCCTCGTGTTGTATTAGTAGGATGTGGCCGTCGATTTACGTCGGCGCTCGGGCCGGTACTGCGGGAAATGGGCGCCTATCCGGTTGCTGTGGTGGATCCAGCTCGAGGAGCGCGAGACCGGGTAATGGAGGTGGGATTTTCACTTGACCGAACGACTGTAGCGGCCAACATGGTTGATCTGCCAGCGTTGCACGATATCGCGACAGACGCCGTGATAATAGCCTCCCCGAGCGGCTTGCATTTTGAGCATGCAATGATTTCCTTATCATCGAGCATCCCGACATTCATCGAAAAGCCACTCGCATGCACCTCCAGTCAAGCCCGCAGACTGCGTTCATTTGGTCCGGGCAGTATCGCAGGTTCAGAGCAGCGAATCCACCGGGCCGACCTCAAGCTCCTTCAATGGTTGATTGAGTCTGGCCGAATTGGTCGGTTGCGTCGCATCGATTATCTTGACGTGATGACTCCCGCACCTGCAATAATTTCGAGCTGGCGCAACGACATGAAGTTGGCTGGTGGCGGCGTGTTGCTGGATCTTGGTTATCATACCGTCGGCGCTATACAATGGCTGCTGGGAACGGACACAAGCGATTTCGCCGTGACCTATTCTCGCCTATCTTACGGCAGTCTTCAAGTTGAAGATCGAGTGGATGCTTGCTGGGTTAGCGGAAATGTTGAGATATGGGTCAATATCCGACTCTCCAGTGAACGGCCACGCGAGGTTCTTACGGCGAAGGGCACTTTGGGCGAGCTTAGGATCGAACGTGAGCGGCGCGGATCTCAAGTATCTACTGTCAACATCAGAATAGCAGGAAGGAGCGGCGTGACTATGCGTTTGCCGCTAACCTCTACTTATGATACAAAGTCGTTGCGCGATTTTATGTTAGGGGCGGTAGATTCAAGTCAGTTAACAAGACATGTTCAGATTCTCACATTATTGGATCAGATCTACGCGAGAGCCAACGGAGGTTCATCGTCGTCATGCGGCTAATGGATTTTCAGGAGAAGCAATTCATTCAAGAGATATTAGGGCCTCTTGCGAAAACGGCCGCCCTGGAGAATTTCGACGACGCAGTCGTAATTGATTTAGCGGATCTAGCCGGTATTCGCAACGCTCCGTTCCTCGTGTACTCCATGGATCAGCCATCTTTCGTCCGTCATGCGGACGCCAGCCTAGACCCCTTCCGCTTCTATGGGCGTTGGGTCGCGGGAACGACTTGTAACGATGTCATCGCGATGGGCGGTCGATGTCGAGGATTCTCATTAGCGCTCGCTGCCCCTCTAGAGTCGAAGATCGACGACGTCCGTTCGTTAGTAGTCGGAATAAAGGATGTGCTCGACCGATGCGGCGCCACTTACGAAGGCGGCAACCTCGACAGTGGCGACCTCGGTACTGTCGGCTTTGTTTGGGGAATTGTATCACGAGATGGAATAGTTCGTCGATCAGGTGCGCAGCCCGGTGACCGTATCGTGGTGACCGGCGAACTAGGTCTTGGATGGCTGGAGTATCAGCTACGCAAGAACAAGTTGACGGCGCAGATCGCCGTCGAAGACAAGCCAACGTTCTTGAGATACAAGTTGATGCCCGTCGGTGCGGCGGCGGCAATAGCTGATATCGCAGAACGGGGGTGGTTCACGTCCGGTATGGACCTCAGCGACGGGCTCGTGGAATTTCTATACTCAATAGTGCTCCACAGCGATCTTGGCTGCGAGGTGGATGCCCAGAAACTGCCGGTGCCTCTTGCGGCTCGTCGTAATCTTCCTTTGTTTGGGTCGATCGAGCCGCGGGCAGCGAAAGTGTTGCGCAGGACTCCAGAGCTGATCGCCCTAGAGCCAGGGTACGACTCACCACTTCGTCACGCCTTTACAATTCGCCCCGAAGTGCTGCCACTCGCTCAGGAAGTTTTCCAAGAACATGATGGCAGCCTGTACGATATTGGGCAAGTCACGAGTGAATCTGCGGTGATACTGCGGGACGCTAAAACTCGCAGCGAGATCCCGCCCTTCTGGGATGATCAGCTTCGGCAGGAAAGTAAGTTGGGAGCTTGGGTGAAGTTTTTGGAAGAGTTCTGATGACTGGGCTCATTGTGGACACTGCTGTCATCCCGTTGGCGGGGTTGGCTACTCGTATGCAGCCGCTTGCCCGATCCGTACCGAAGGAGATGCTTCCGCTCGGCGATCGGCCTGTCCTGCACTACGTGGTCGAAGAGTTGGTGGACGCAGGCGTAGAGCACATCGTGTTTGTTGTCGGCACGCGATCTGAGACGATCGAACGCTATTTCCACCATCTTCCAGACTTGGACGAGAGACTGAATCAGAGTGGCACCGGCCGCAGTCGGGATCCGTTATGGCAAAAGATCGAGCGTTGCTCATTCAGTTTTGTTCGGCAGGACGAGCCCCTCGGCATAGCTGATGCGGTGCGTCGTGCGCAACCTGTCATTCGAGATCGCTGGTATTTCGTCCATATGGGCGATTCGATTATCTGGCAAGATGCTGGTCTTCTCAGCCGGATGATCAGTTGTCAAGCGGAGGCATCGGTAGATGCCACGATCGCGGTGAGCCGACGTCTGCCGCATTGCAGCAGTACTCGCGCATTAGCTGAGCCAGCGGCCGGCGTCGACCCGGCGGGCCAGCCGTACGACGTTGCGCGCATCACGGAGGCCGGAGAGCGACAGCGAGAAGGAGGCCGGCATACGCAACCGTTCGTGATTGGTCGCTACCTCCTTAAGGGCCCCATGCCGTCACCTGGCCAATGTGCGTCAGATTCCGGCAAGTTCGGTGGCCTCACCCCGTGGCTAAGCAAAGGCTCGACTGCATCTGTGAGAGCGGTCTCCCTTCTTGATACAGAATATCTACTGGGGGCCGGGACTCTCGGCGAGTACCAGACCTCATGGCGCCGCTGGCTGGACGAGGTAGGTCGATGAAGCCTGCGAAACTGGCTATCCACGGCGGCCAGCCGGCTGTGACAGTCGACTGGCAGAGAGACTGGCCTCTCATCGGCAGGGAGGAGATCAGCGCCGTTGTCGATTTGATGGAACGGGGTGTGCTCTCGATATACGATAGGTCGGGAATTATAGCAGAATTTGAGGACGCGTTCGCGGAGTATCATGCTACGTCTGAAGGGGCGCCATTTGCTGTATCACACAACTCAGGTACCTCGGCTCTGCACGCAGCGTTCTTCGGTGTTGGCGTGCGGCCTGGCGACGAGGTCGTTGTTCCCTGCTACACGTTCCTCGCGACAGTCATGCCGCTGCTTCAGTGTGGGGCGATCCCTGTCTTCGCCGACCTGGACCCGGTGACGTTGACAATTAGCCCGACGTCCGTTGAGGAGCGTATCTCCGCGCGTACCCGCGCAATGGTGGTCACCCATATCTGGGGGCATCCAGCCGACATGGCTAAGATAGGCAGTATTGCGGGCCGTTACGGAATCCCTATAGTGGAGGACTGCTCGCACGCCCACGGGGCGACGCTTGATGGCAGGCGGGTTGGAACGTTCGGGTTGGCTTCTTGCTTCAGTCTAGAAGGACACAAGCCGATGGTGGCTGGTGAGGGAGGAGTGCTCCTAACCTCATCTCGCCTCGTATACGAGCGTGCGCTGATGTTGGGTCACTTCGGCCGCCGCGTGAAGGACGAAGTGGTGAGCGATGAGTTACGGCCTTTTGTTGACACCGGGTTCGGGCACAAGTACCGTATGCATCCGCTGGGCGCCGCTATCGCGTTGGCGCAGCTGCGGCGGCTCGACGAGCGCAATGAGCGAAGACGAGAGAATCTCGAGTTCCTATCAAGTCTCCTTGAGTCGGTTCCCGGAGTGCGTCCGCCAGTCACCATGAGCGGTGCGACACGGGGCGGCTGGTATGGCTACAAGGCGCACTATGTCTCGGAAGAGCTCGGCGGGTTACCACTTACGCGCTTCCTGGAGGCTTTACGCGCCGAGGGCGTGCAGGTGAAGAGACCTGGCTCGCACCCGTTACATCGTCTGCCGGCGTTTCGACTCACGAGATCGGAGGCGAGTCGTCTGGGATTGCCGTGGTCAGAGGCGCTCGGGGAGCAGCCACCCCCCCTTTATGATTGTCCGGTAGCGGACGAAGTCTACCCCACGTTAATGAGCCTACCGACCTTCTCGGGTGCATGTGAATCAGTAATAGAGCAGTATGGCGTTGCGTTCGAGAAGGTTGCAAACGCGTATGGGGCGCTGATGATATGACTCCCGAATCAGCTTGGGTCCCACCCCGTGAGGTTTCTTACGGAAACCTCGACGAGGCGCTTGCCGCACTGTGTGGTCCGACATTATTTCCTGCTCTGGACCCTGAGATTCGCCACTTCAGAGACCTAGAGAGACGGCTTACGGCGGATCCGGCAGACTTTGCGAGCAGAGTGGAGTTCCTCGGTAGTCAGCGGCTACATGAAGTGTCGTCGTTGGAAAACTTGCGTGGTTTGCTGGCGGGGCTCTCGCGACTGTACGAGGACCGGGTGCTGGCTTCATATGCGTGCGCTGAAGCTATGCAGATCTGTCTAGCCGACTTGGTAATCCTGGAGGAGCTTCAAGAGACCGACGTTCCGGATGCCTCCCCGCGCGCTCTTCGCGACGAATTACTCGTGGCGTCCGTGGATCTGGCTGCGAGGTTGATGCGCAACCTCGCGACGCGCGCACAAATCAGCCACAAGGCTAGTCCTAGGAACGACGACCCGAGAGTGCGCCGGTTGTCGGATTTCCTCGCGGAGTTGCGTCAACCTCCCACCATTCCGCACGACCCCGATAGCCCGGTGCTCGTAGTGGCCACTGCTGGCCGGGGCACTCGGCTCCGCTCGACGATTCCAAAGGGCTTGGTTCCGGTGGGTGGCGTCCCGATGGTGACCAGGGTAGTGCAAACCGCCTTGGAAGCGGGTATCGAGCAGTTCGTTTTTGTCCTGAAGTACCGTGCGGACGTTCAAGTCGATTATCTCCGCCAACGGGGTGCTGTGCTATTGCAGGATCGGGCTGAGGGTACCGGACACACCGTGATTACGGCGCTGGCCGCTTTGCAGGAGCAGAGGGCTCCTGTACTGGTCTGCTACTCAGACATTCCTTTTCTCACACGACAATCGTTTCTCGGCCCGCTTGAAGCAGTTCAGAACCTTGGTGCCGAGTTAGCGATTGCGACGTTTCCCACCACCCCGACTGACGAGATTGGGCATATTCTACGAGACGAGGACGGCGCTATAGTTCGTATCGGCCAGCGACGACTCGGATCGCAGTGCAGTGACGAAGGCGACGGTGGCGTGTATGTATTCCGAAGAGACTCGGTGCTGGAGGCCCTCGGTGCAGTCCGCAACGACAACGTGCGGTACGAATACGCTTTCACGGACGTTGTGTCGACGCTAGTGGGTGCTGGAGCGAACGTCTGTACCGCACGTGGACCCGCCGAGGATTACATGAGCGTGAACCGGCCAAGTGACCTAGTGCTGGCTAGGCTTAGAGCAGCCACCGGTGCAGTTCCAACTTTGATTCCACTCAGAGAGAAACAGCGAGAGGCTGCCCTGAGATTCTTTGCCAAAAACGGCGCCGAGATTGCTTCGAGGAGGGGGCTCACCGCGTACCTAGACGACGTCGGATCGTTAGTTGGTGCGGTATTGGACCTCAGTAGCGAGCGTTCCGCTGATGCGCCACAGAAGGGGAGGTAGTGCAGATGACCATCAAAATATTCTTGAGCTTTGCGCATACCTCCAAGCACCGCGCGATGTGGCTCAAGGAGAGGCTGTTAAGCGTTGGTCACGAGGTGACACTGGAGGATGATTTCGGTGTCGGCTCACCCCGCAAGGAGATGCTACAAGCTATTCAGGACTCGGAGGTCGTGGTGTCGATCGTGTGCCCAGAATATCCGAGTAGTGCTGGAGCGCAGCGAGAACTCGACCTTGCGGAGGCGCATGGCAAGGACGTCGTCGCTATCTTTGCCGGGCTTGAGTCACGGAGTTCGCAGGCGCGGCCATACGCTGCGTATCGGCGAGTCGAGTTGGACGAGGTCTGGAATGACACCGACGATCAGTGGGATCGGATCTTCGGGCTTGTAGCCCGTATCCTTGACACCAAGGGTCAGTCGAACACGGATGCGGCGGCGACAGCGCCGGTTGAAAGACGCGACGCCACAGCCGCAGTAGATGAAGCGATTTTCTTCTACGATATTGAAGATTGCCTGCTTGCCCACCAGCTACTAGCCGTACGACCAGGATGGCGACCAGCAAACGATCCGCCTGATGGACGCCCGAATCTTGAAAACGAGCTGGCGCGCGTACTCCTGTGGACGACAGCGTCGGCGGAACCGCATAGCCTTGTGCGTTCGGCTTTCGAGGCTATGTCCCGTGATGCGCCGAGATTTCTGCTGCTCGCAGCCGAAGCGCCGCCGCCCCTGGTGGGATTGTCGACGGTCCTTGTTGATCAGTTGATCAAAGTTGGTCCTCGGGTGGCAACCGATAGAACCACAGATCGCGAGCGCTTAGGAGCGTCGTTGGAGCAGCTAGTTGATATGGTTGGGGAGGCGAATCAAGGCATTCCTATCGACATTTTCAGTGAGCGTTTCTGTTGCTCTCGTAAAGTAGCGGAGGTAGCGGAGCAGGCATACAGGATAGCTGTGGGAAAATCGCTGGCGGGCACACTGCTTCGCCTGCGAGCGGTCTACGAATATGCTTTGGTGCTTCGATTTTATGGTGAGTGGCGTAAGGCGGTTGAAGTCATTCAGGACGAGCTGACAGCGACACCCGATAATATTTCGGTGGATGCAGATAGCATGCGATTGCGGTTGCAGTTGGAAAAGTTGAGCGTTGAGTATGAACTCGGGGATCATCGAGCAGATGGCCTCGATCAAAGGATTCGGGAGATTCAACTTCAGTTTCGCAGGATCGGGGATCTCGACGGCTACTCTGGATATGTTCAGGCTGGCCGAGTGCATGCCAGTGTGCTAGTGGAGCAGGGAGACTTCGATACTGCGGAACGAGTCATTCAACGCACCATCGGCGTGGCCGAGTATCTTGCAGAGAGTCCCATCGCGGGGAATCCTGGAAACTTGCTGTTGGCTGATTGCCATCGGGAACTGGCTGGCATCTATATTGCGCGCCGTGACATACCGCGAGCGAGGAGGTCGTTAGAGGACTCACGGAAGTTGCTGGGAGACGACCGTGAGGAATTCAATGCTGCCATTCATTATCTGGGTGCAGTGTTGGATTATGTGGATGCTACACTCGCGCAAAGTGACGACGTCCTGGTTAAGGCTACTATTCCGACAGAACAGGCGCGTGCGGCGTTGGAGATGCTGTCCCGATTTGAGAATCCAATCAGGGCGGCGCTCGTTTATGACTGGTTGGGTAGAGCATGGGCGCGGCAGGTTCCACGTCGCCGGGATGATCTGATCAGGGGCGAGGAGTACCTACGCAAGGCCCTGCGCGTTCGTGAGGCGCATGGGCACAGTTACACCTGCGGCCTGTCATATCTTTCGCTTGGCGAGCTTTACGAGGTTTTGGACGATATGGACCGCGCTGTCGCATCGTACGAGGAAAGTCGTCGGATATTTAACCAGCGCGGTCAGCGTCCGGCTTTAGCACGTGCCCATGCCGCGCTGGCCCGTGTGCACTTCAGAAGGTCGCGCAATCCAGGGGTAGAGGCGGAGACGGTGTACCGGGGCCATCTCGATCAAGCTGACCAGTTGTACCAGGAGATTCAACTCAGTAACGAAGGTCTGGAATTGCGGCATGAGCTGGAACATAGAGGCCGGCGCCCGATGGATGATGTACCCGATGACACACCACTGGTTGCGGTAGGCGAATATCTCCTGCACAGGTGGATCCGAGAGTACACGGCCTCACGGAATACAGGTATAGACCGGCAGTTTGCGTTATTGGTTGGCATCGGAGATGACGCCGCGGTGCTCTCGTCAAGGGGCATCGAGCCGAGTCATAGCCTGGTCTATACAACGGACTCCGCTCCGGGTTCGCTGGCGGCACTGTCCAAGTCGCCAGATTACGTCGGTCGCTTCGCCGTCGTTCAGACGGTGGCTGACGTGATCTCGATGGGCGCAAGGCCGGTGGGGATACTGGTTAATATCTTCTTGTCTCGATCGGCTACGGTTGGGTACGCCCGCCGGTTAATCAGCGCGGTGGTTGAGGAAGCAAATCGGTACGGTATTGTTGTGCTTGGCGGCGATATGAAGGAGCGCTACGAACAGTCCGTCGGCTGTGTAGGGATCGGCTGCGTTCGCAATGATCAGATCCTTACTCGAAATTCAGCTCGGTCAGGGCAGATCGTTGGTATCACTCTCGCATCGGATTCCTACGGATCGGGATATCGGCGTATTGGTGCGCGGTGGGCCCAGGAACTAATAGAGCACTACCGGATGAACAAGCCTGGGGTGATGGAGGGTTTCCCCGAGCTTGCTCAGATAGTTGATCCACAACTCAAATATGATCTGCTCTATGCGCCCGATAAGGTGATGGCGAGCGCGGTTCGGACGGGCTGCTTGCGGGCAGCGATGGATACCAGTGATGGTGTTCAAGCCTGTCTGGAGATCTTGGGTCGCGAGAGTGATGTGGGCTTTGCGCTCGATGAGAGCGCAATCGATTCGATCATCGATGACCGAGCCCGTCGGCTGGCGGACATCCTGGAACTTCCGCCCGCACTCTTCCTTTTCAGCGCGGGCCATGACTGGGAGATAGTCTTCACTTGCGAGGAAAAGGACTTCGCCTTGGTCGAGGCTGCAGTGGCGAATGATCTGCGTGGCCACGGCCGAGTCGCGCGTCTCGGTACCGTCGTGGAGCGTAGCGAATTGGATGAGCGGGGAGTTCTTCTGCGCAGAGTTGATGGTTCGACGACGGTCGTTCAGTACTACACCGATGAAAAATTCGTCCCACGTAACTATCAAGACCGCCCTTCGCAGTGGCTCGGCTTTGCCAGCCGAGTGGGCGGATGAGGCCGCCGCGTGTGTGGCGCAAACTTCAGCTGCGGCGGATCACGACCTTGCTCAGCCGCAACAGCCGCCACCGCAGCATCCGCCCGCTGGGGCAGCAGCACGTCCGGTCCGGCTTGAGGTGGAACCGGACGGCGCCCCCACTGACAATGCCACGGTGGAGAGCAGCCGGACGGTGTCGCCGTGGCCGGATGGGCACTCGGCGGGCTCGCCCGACGCGGTCATGGACCGGTTGACCTCGAAGGTCGCTGAACACTCCCGGCAGCGGAACTCATAGCGCGGCACGGTCCGAAGCATACCGGCACTAAAGTGGACTTTTGTGCCCCGCCGCAACGTTCCACGCCGCGCTGCCCCACCGCGGGCCGTGGGCGGGCCAGGCTGGGCACAACCGGAGAGCGGCCAGGACGGGGAGTGGCTGGTACGGACAGTGCCCGGCGAACAGGTCGTTAAGACCTACCGTTGCCCCGGCTGCGACCACGAGATCCGGCCCGGCACCGCGCACGTAGTGGTCTGGCCGGCGGGGGAGCAGGGATCATTGGCTGACCGGCGGCACTGGCACGCCAGTTGCTGGACCGCCCGGGCTCGCCGGGCGCCCACTCGCAGACGCTGGTGAGGCGGCAGTCCGGTCATCAGGGTGAGCTTGGTCACCGGCGAGCACGCTGTCTTCGTCCAGAGCGGGAACGAGCTGCTGGAATGCGTCGTCCAGCTTCGAGCGCACCGAGAGCAGTTGCTCGATGAGCCGACGGCGCAGCGTGCGCAGCTGCTCAACCTGCCGGGTGGCCTCCTGCACCCTGGCGACGGCGGACTGGTCGGCTTCAGTGACCAGCCGGCGGGCCACGTCAGTGGCCTCGTCGACGCGACGCTGTGCCTCCGACTTGCTGCTCGCCTCCTCCTCGGCGAGCGCACGCATCGCGTCGCCGCGGCGGGCCGACATGGTGATGTTGAAGTCCTCCTCGGCCTGCTGCCGGCGCGCCGCCGCCTCAGCATCACGCTGTCCGGCTCGCTGCTTGGACTGCGCCAGGATTTCCTCGCCCCGGTGACGCGCGTCGGCGATGACTCGCTCGTGCTCGGCCTCCATCGCCGATCGCCGGCGCTGCGCTTCGCCGATCATCTTTTCGTAGCGGCTGCGCAGGTCGTCGGCCTCGCGCTCGGCATTGGCCCTGGTCGCAGCAGCAGCCGCGGTGCCGCTGGCGGTGATCTCTGCGGCCTCTTCCTGGGCCTTGCGGAGCATCCGTACCACGCGCTCGCTCATGCCCTCGACGGTGGTGGGGGGCGCGGCCAGCCGCTGCACTTGGACGCGCAGGTCATCGAGCTCCCCGCGAGCTGCCTCCAGTTGCCGGGCGAGCTCCACCGCCTGCGTGGCCCCGGCATCCCGATCCGCCGCCGCGATCTGCAGGTCGGCTTGCAGCTGCGCGAGCTGGTAGTCCACCTGGGCGCAGTCGTAACCGCGGCGCACGATGTCGAACGTGGATCTCATCGGAAGCAGATCACGGTCGTCGACTGAACCCATACGACCAGTTTACTCAGGTACCGGTGACTCGAGGTGAGCCGTTCCGGATGTCAGATCCCCCGGAAGCGGTTGATGTCAGCGAGGTGCGTCTCGCGAAGCTCGGGATTGCGGATACCCAGGCCCTCGTCGGGGGACAAGCACAACACGCCGACCTTGCCCTGGTGGATGTTGCTGTGCACGTCGTGTGCGGCTTGCCCGGTCTGGTCCAGCCGGTAGACGCGAGACAGCGTCGGGTGGACCTTGGCCTTGGCGATCAGCCGGTTGGCCTCCCACGCTTCGCGGTAGTTGGCGAAATGCGAGCCGATAATCCGTTTGAGGTTCATCCAGAGGTAGCGGTTGTCGAAGGTGTGGTTGAAGCCGGACGTGGAGGCGCAGGTCACGATCGTGCCGCCGCGCTTGGCGACGTAGACGCTGGCGCCGAAGGTCTCCCGCCCCGGGTGCTCGAACACGATGTCGGGGTCGTCACCGCCGGTGAGCTCGCGGATTCTCGCGCCGAAGCGCTTCCACTCCTTCGGGTCCTGGTTGTGCTCGTCGCGCCAGAATCGGTAGCCCTCTGCGCTGCGGTCGATGACCAGGTCGGCACCCATCCGCCGGCAGATCTCGGCCTTCTGGGCGCTGGAGACCACGCATACCGGGGTGGCGCCGCCGCCCAGCGCCATCTGGGTGGCGTAGGAACCCAGCCCGCCCGAGGCACCCCAGATGAGCACCGTGTCGCCCTGCTTCATGTCCGCGCCGTTACGGGACACCAGCTGCCGGTATGCGGTGGAGTTGACCAGACCGGGGCTTGCGGCCTCCTCCCAGGTGAGATGCCCCGGCTTGGGCATCAGCTGGTTGGACTTGACCAACGCGAGCTCGGCGAGGCCGCCGAAGTTCGTCTCGAATCCCCAGATGCGCTGCTCTGGGTCGAGCATCGTGTCATTATGCCCGTCCGGATGTTCCAGCTCGACCGACAGGCAGTGTGCCACCACCTCGTCGCCCGGCCGCCAGGCGTTCACCCCGGCCCCGGTGCGCAGGACCACGCCGGCCAGGTCCGACCCGACCACGTGGTAGGGCAGGTCGTGCCGGGAGGCCAACGGGGAGGTGCGGCCGTAGCGCTTGAGAAACCCGAAGGTGGGTAGTGGCTCGAAGATCGACGTCCAGACCGTGTTGTAGTTGATGGCGCTGGCCATCACGGCAACCAGCGCCTCGCCCGGGCCCAGTTCGGGCACCGGCACCTCGTCCAGGTGCAGCGACTGGCGCGGGTCCTTGGCCCGGCTCGGCATCCCGGCGAACATGTCGGCCTCGTCGGCGCGGACCGTGATCCCCCGGTAGCTTTCCGGCACCGGAAGCGTGCCGAGGGTGTCAAGGTCGTCGGCGAGGATGGCATCAAGAATCTTCCGCACGGTGGTCCCTTCGCTAGGCCCGCTTCCCGCTCGAGAATTGCCGGCTGCGCCGGAGGTTAGCGATCAGTATATCAATCGCCACAGCCCCGACCGAGTGAGAGAGACTGCTCAGTCTCATTCGGCATGTTGACCGGGCGGCCAGTCAAGCGCAGTGGCTATGCCCACGATGCTCCGTCAGCGGATCGCTCAGACTGTCTCCTCGGCGCCCGCTCAACTTGTCGGTGCGGACAGATCCGCGGTGGCGATGTCGTTCCACTCGTAGACGCGGTGGTCGCGGTTGAGGTCAATCAACGCCGCGCGGTGGACGGCGATCTCGGCGGCGGTTACCGACTGTGCCCCGAGCCGCCGGATGACCGGCTTGGCTGGCCCGGCGGCGTTGGAATATGCCAACGAGACGTGGGGTCGGAAGCCGTCGGCGTCCTCGGGCACGTTGTCCGGTCCCCACACGTCGGCGATTGCCGCGCGGATCGCGGCGCGCAGCTGGGCGTCCGGTTCGGTGGAACGTACCAGCAGCATCAGCGCCTCGGGGTCCACCCGGGCAGCACCAAGGGTGACCGTGAATGGTGCCAATGCTGCGCAGCGGTCTTGGGCGGCGTCTGCCATTGCGTCGACGTCGGAGTGGTCCACCTCGTCGGTGAAGCCGATGCCCTGCATGGTCAGATGCAGCCACCGTGCGGGGACCGGGTCCAGGGTGGGCAGATCGTGAAGGACGGGGGCGTAGTCGGCTGTGCACAGTGCGCGGCGGGGCGGAGCCGTCGACGGGCACGACGACCAGGTCGTCAGGTCCATCGCGCCGTTCGCGAACACAGACAAGCCCCGCCCCTGCCATCGGCCGCAGGTCGCCGTAGCGGTCATCATCTGGCGGCGTTACGGGGTGCGCCGCCCCGCCGTGGTCCACGCGGTACAGCCGCTGATCGTCAGCACCTACGACAACCAGCGCCGTCGGCGTGTGGACGTAAGCTCCGCCGCCATAGGCATGGATGTTCGTGCCGGGCCTGCTAGTCCACGCCCCGGCACGTGGGCGGACAACCTTCCAGCTAGGAAGATCATGAATAACCGACTACACCTGGTGCAGCCGAAGCCGGACCTTTGTGGTGGCGGCGAGCCGCTGCAGATCGTCAGGGTCTGAGGTAAGCACCGCGGCCCGGTACCGCAGCGCGGTCAGCACGACGTGTGCATCGACCACATCGGAGGTGCCGGCATCGCGGAGCAGACGGCCGACTGCGCGCCCGGCATTCTCGTCGAACGACTCGATGACACAGCCCTTTAGCAGGCGAGAGAGTTGCGGTTGCGGTCCACCTCGCCATGCCTGCCCCAGCACCACGGCCGGGACGACGGCCTGACCGGCACGGTCGAGACAGCGACGATGCAGTGCCCACATGGTCCGGTCGCCACGTTCGGCGGCGAGCAACGCACCGGTGTCGTAAACGAGGGTCACCACGCAGCGGGCCGAACGCCCAACTCGTCGAGTATCTCGTCGGCGTGGTCGATCTCCTCCTCGGTGAAGGCGCCGGCCTCGGCCTCGTACTCGCGGACGGCTGCCAGCCCGGTGGCCAGCTTCGCAGCTTGCTGCGCGGCGTGAGACAGCCACGCCGACAGGCTGAGCCCCGCCTCCTCCGCGGCGATGCGTGCTGCGGCGAGCGTCTCCTCCTCCAGCGACACCGAGATCTTGGTGACGGTCATGCTCCCAGGCTAGCAGCGCGGTGCTACTCCTGGTACGAAGATTTACGTACCACGTGGATCTTCGCGAGCACCAGACATCCATTCCGATCTGGTGCACGGTGATCGGCATATCGTTCGGGCGGACGCAGCCGCGCATTAATCGGAAGGGCACACCCATGGCGGACCGCTATCCCGAGATCGAACCATACGAGCACGGGATGCTCGACGTAGCCGACGGCCAGCGGATGTACTGGGAGGTCTGCGGCAATCCGGACGGGAAGCCCGCGATCTTCCTGCATGGCGGTCCCGGTTCCGGCTGCACTCCCGGCCATCGGCGGTTATTCAACCCCGATGCCTACCGGATCGTGCTGTTCGACCAGCGCGGCGCGGGTCGCAGCACGCCGCACGCCAGCGACCCCGCCACCGATCTGGCCGTCAACACGACCCACCACCTGCTTACCGACATCGAGCTCCTGCGCGACCACCTCGGCATTCAGCAGTGGCTGGTGTGGGGAGGTTCGTGGGGAGCCACGCTCGCGCTCGCCTACGCCCAGCGGCACCCGCAGCGGGTCAGCGAGATCGTGCTCGCCTCCGTCACCATGACGCGTCCGGCGGACATCCATTGGCTCTACCACGGCGCCGGCCGGTTCTTCCCCGAGGAATGGGCACGATTCCGCGCCGGCCTGCCCGAACCGGACCGGGACGGCGATCTGGTCGCCGCCTACTACCGCCGTCTCAACGATCCCGATCCCGGGATTCGCGAGCAGGCCGGCCGCGACTGGTGTGACTGGGAGGACGCCGTCGTTTCACTGGAGGAGGGCCACCAGCCCAACCCTGGCTACCAGGATGCCCGCTTTCGCATGGCCTTCGCCCGGATCGTGACCCACTACTTTCACCACCACGCCTGGCTTGAGGACGGCATCCTGCTGCGCGAGGCCGGTCGGCTCGCCGGCATCCCCGGTGTCCTGGTGCACGGCCGCCTCGACCTCGGCGGCCCACCCATGACGGCCTGGGAGCTTGCCCAGGCCTGGCCGGACGCCGAGCTGCACCTCGTCAACACCGGCCATACCGGCGGGCCGGACATGGCCGCGCACCTTGTCGCCGCCACCGACCGCTTTGCGGCGCTCAGAACTGGTTAGCGCAGTACGGGCAGTGGGGAATGCGTCGAGCGTCCGGTCGCGGCCTCGATTAGCTCGACGGCAGGGGCGAGCTCTGCCAGCAGATGCACGGTGCCCTGCAGCGCTGGCGTCGGCACGACCGGTGGGTGGTTGAGGGCGCGCTGTAGGTCGAGGAGGTGAACGGTCGCTTCCATCAGCACGATCCGTAGCGCTTCCACGAGCGTCACGACGGCACCGGAGACGGGCCAGGGCATGAGCGCGGTCGCCTCGGCTTGGCGCAGCCTCTGGAGCCCGCGCGGGCCGTGCACTCTGAACCGGTCGACCAGTTCCCTTCTGGTGTGCGCAGCGGCCTCCAAGACCGCCCAGTCCGCCACCGTCTCCGCCATGGTGTGCGCCGCCCCATCCGGGGCGTTGAACCGCCTGAGGATCTCGACGGCCGTCGCGGGCTCTCCGACCGGGCCGTCTGGCAGCGGCAGCCGAGCGCTCAACAGTAGCGGAAATGCGGAGTAATGCGCATACAGGGCAGCCACGTCCCAGCCGGGGCAACGGGTCCCTGCCGACCACTGCTCCTCGGTCAGGCTATCGCCGAGCTGAGCCCAGATCTGCCAGATCCGCTCCAGGGTGTCAACCCTGTCCATGTAGACGTCATTCATGAACCAACTATGCCGGGCTGCGCGTGCCAGGCTGGCCGATCGGTTAGCGGGACGTCACCCCTGCCGGGTTGGTGCCACTGCCGAGGTAGGTCCCGTGCCCTTGCGTCACCAGTGAGCCGTCAAAGATCAGGACCTCGTTGACCAGTCGCCCCAGCTGGTTGCGGAAGTTGATCACCAGTGTGTTCACGCCGACGTAGACACCCACCACCTCGAAGTGCAGGTCGGGGTTGCGTCGAAGTCCCTCGGCCCAGTACGCGCATCGCAGCCTTACCGCGGGTGACACCGTCGCTATCGGCCAGGAACCGTGCGGCGACCGGGCGATGTGAAGACCACGTTGTCGTCGAAATGGCTCAGGACCTTCTCGAGGTCATGAGAATTCCAAGCCGTCACCCAGTCATCAGCGAAGGCCACAGCATCGGCGTAATCCACGCATCGACCGTAACTCATCGGCGCACTCCACCACCATAAGTAACGGTGCTCGGTGATCCCCATTCGCCGACGCCGCAGGCTCAGACTGGCGGGGGACGGCGTAGGTCAGCCCCGGAAGATTCCGGTGGGGTCGCTATCGATCTCGGGCGATTCTTGCCGCGACGCAAGAACCCTCACGAAAAAGCCCCGCCAATCCCGTAGGACGGCGGGGAGTAATGCAAGCAAGCTATCGGGTTCGCGGCACCGGCGCAACGGGGCTGGTCCGGGCCAGCCAGACGGCGTGTGCCGAACCTGTGTTGGCTGCGCGGTGGCGTCGGGGTGGTTCGGCGTGTCGGGCTGGTTCAGTGCTCAGGTGCCGGCTCCACCAGCTCGACCAGCACACCACCGGCGTCCCTGGGGTGCACGAAGTTGATCCGGGAGCCTGCGGTGCCGCCGCGCGGCGTGTCGTAGAGCAGCCGCACGCCGGTCGCGCGCAGCGCCGCCATGGCCGAGTCGATGTCGGTGACCCGGTAGGCCAGCTGCTGCAGCCCGGGACCGTTGCGGTCCAGGAACTTGGCGATGACCGACGTCGGGCCCAGCGGGGCGAGCAGCTGCACCGCGGCGCCGGTGCCCGGGTCGCCGGGAGCGCGCAGCATGCCTTCGTGCACCCCTTGCTCCTCGTTGACCTCCTCGTGGACCAGCTCCAATCCGAACGTGACCCGGTGGAACTCGACGGCCGCCGCGAAATCGGGCACCGCGATGCCCACGTGGTCGATCGCCGTGACGAAAGGCTGGAGTTGCTGCATGGTTCGCAGCGTAGGGCCGTTGGGGTGTGCTCATCGTCACCAGCGTGCGATGGCCATCGTGCGCGGTAGGGTCGAAGACAACCCCCGCATCGCCCTGGTCACCCGCGCCGTCACGCCGGAGGTAACACCATGACCGTTTCCGTCATCGTGGCCGGAGCCCGCACCCCGATGGGTCGGCTGCTCGGTCAGCTCAAGGATTTCTCGGCTGCCCAGCTCGGTGGGTTCGCCATCAAGAGCGCACTCGAACGCGCTGGTGTGGCGCCTGAGCAGGTGCAGTACGTGATCATGGGTCAGGTGTTGACGGCGGGGGCGGGACAGATCCCGGCGCGTCAGGCGGCGGTCAACGCCGGCATCGGGATGGACGTACCGGCGCTGACCATCAACAAGGTGTGCCTGTCCGGGCTGAACGCGATCGCGATGGCCGATCAGCTGATCCGGGCCGGCGAGTTCGACATCATCGTGGCCGGTGGTCAGGAGTCGATGACCCAGGCGCCGCACCTGCTGCCCAAGTCTCGCGCCGGGTTCAAGTACGGCGACGTCACGATCATCGACCACATGGCCTACGACGGCCTGTACGACTCGTTCGACCAGGTCTCGATGGGTGCCTCCACGGAGAAGCACAGCGCGGGCCACCAGCTGACCCGGGCCGAGCAGGACGAGTTCGCCGCGCAATCGCATCAGCGGGCCGGGCGGGCGGCGGACAGTGGCCTATTCGCCGCGGAGATCACCCCGGTGACCGTTCCGCAGCGCAAGGGCGACCCGGTCGTGGTGGCTGCCGACGAAGGTATCCGGCCGGACACCACCGCCGAGGGGTTGGGCAAGCTGCGCCCCGCGTTCTCCGCCGACGGCACCATCACCGCCGGATCGTCGTCGCCGATCAGCGACGGGGCCGCTGCGGTCGTGGTGATGAGCAAGGCCAAGGCGGCCGAGCTCGGCCTGAGCTGGCTGGCCGAGATCGGGGCGCATGGCATGGTGGCCGGTCCCGACGACTCCAGCCTGCACGAGCAGCCCGCCAACGCGGTGCAGGCGGCCTGCCGCAAGGACGGCATCGACGTGGCCGACCTGGACATCGTCGAGATCAACGAGGCGTTCGCCGCGGTGGGCGTCGTCTCCACCCGCAAACTCGGCATCGACCCGGCGCGGGTCAACCCCAACGGTGGGGCGATCGCGCTGGGGCACCCGATCGGTGCGTCCGGCGCCCGGCTGGCGTTGCACTTGGCGATGGAGCTGAAGCGGCGCGGTGGTGGCGTCGGCGCGGCCTCGCTGTGCGGCGGCGGTGGCCAGGGCGACGCGCTGATCCTGCGGGTGCCCGGTGACGACGTAGCGTGAGCCGCCGCCGACTCGATATCGGCGAGCTTGTCAGCGGTGCCCAGCAAGGTCAGCCCCGGGCGGTCGCCCGGCTGATCTCGCTGGTCGAGGACAGCGCCCCGGAACTGCGCGACGTCGCCGCCGCGCTGGCCCCCCACACCGGGCGGGCGCAGGTCGTGGGCGTCACCGGCGCGCCCGGGGTGGGTAAGTCGACGTCCATCAACGTGCTGGTCACGGCGCTGCGGGTGGCCGGCAAGAAGGTCGGCGTGCTCGCCGTCGACCCGTCCTCACCGTTTTCCGGCGGCGCCCTGCTGGGCGACCGGGTGCGGATGCAGGACCACGCGCTAGACGACGGTGTCTTCATCCGCTCGATGGCCACTCGTGGGCACCTGGGGGGCATCGCCTGGGCGACCCCGCAGGCCCTGCGGGTGCTCGACGCTGCGGGCTGCGACGTGGTGCTGGTAGAGACCGTCGGGGTCGGCCAGTCCGAGGTGGAGGTCGTGTCACTGGCCGACACCACCGTGGTGCTGCTGGCGCCGGGGATGGGCGACGGGATTCAGGCGGCCAAGGCGGGAATCCTCGAGGTCGCCGACGTCTTCGTGGTGAACAAAGCCGACCGGGACGGCGCCGACCAGACCGTCCGGGACCTCAAGTACATGATGTCGCTCGGCCGCCGGGACAAGGCGGGCCCGAGCTGGCGACCGCCCATCGTCCGCACGGTGGCCACCAAAGCCGAGGGCATCGACGATCTTGTCGGGGCGCTCGAGGAGCACCGCGATTGGATGCTCGGGCACGGGGAGCTGGACGCCCGCCGGCAGCGCCGCGCGGAGGCCGAGATCGAGGCCATCGCGCTGGCTGCGCTGCGCGCGAAGCTCGGCGACGTCCGGCGCGGCAGCGCGCAGCTGCACCCACTTGGGCTGCCCGGGCTGGCCAAGCGGGTCGTCGTGGGCGAGCTGGACCCCTACCGAGCGGCCGACGAGCTGATCGCCGAGCTCGGCGCCTGACACCTCACAATGTCACAGGGGCACGATGTCGGCGAGCACGGTGCCGGGCTGGATAAGCCGGGCCGGCGCTGGGCTGTCGTACACCACCAGCAGCCGCCGCCCTTCGAGAAGGCCGATTCCTTCCGCATGGTCGTCACCGTCGCCGAAGGGCAGGTCCAGCTCCCGGCTCAGCGCCGGGGCCCGCACAACCCGCGGCGCGTCGCTGTCGAGCGCCTCGTGCCAGCGGTACACCCGCACTGGTCCGTCGAGATCCATCGACGGGCCGGCCAGCACCAGTAGGTCGGCGCCGTCCGGGCACAGGTCGCGCACGCCGAGCCCGTCGAGGTCGAGGAAATGCGTTCGGTAGACCGTGCCGTTGTCCAGCACGTCCAGCTCGAGTACGTCCAGCGCGTTGTCATTGCGCGGCCGCAGCTCTACCAGCACAGCCCAGCCGCGCAGCACCGGCCCGCGTAGCCCCAGATACAGCGACTCGCCGAGCACCGCGACGCCCTCCACGTCGAAGCCGTTGTCCTTGCCGGGGATTGCCAGGAACGGGGCGAGGTGCGGGTCGTCGGCGAGGATGCCGGTGATCCCGCCGGGCAGTAGCGCACTCGTGTGCCCGCCGGGCGCCTCGCGGACGATCGCCGGTAGGCCGTCCGGGCCATCCGCGACAGCCAGCCGCGCCACCACCCGGCGGCTGGGCTCGTCGCTCACCTGGGCCAGGCGCCGCACCGCCTTCTCCCCCTCGTGCTTGGCCTTGATCCGCTTGCGCCGGCTGCTGTGTGAACCAACCGCCCACAGGTAGGGACCGTGGCGGGCCAGCCCCTCGACGTCCACCTCCTCCTCCGGGCCACCAGGCAAGGTGAGGACATCGGCGAGGCGGAAGGTGGTGTGCTTGCCGTAACCCGTGCCGTCTGCGGTGAGCCGCTCGACGGTGGCGGTCTCATCTCCGGCGATCCACAGGCAGGTCCCGTCGGGTCGGATGGCGGAGAGGTTGACGTGGGTCTCGGCGTCGACGGCGTGCTGGGCGAAGCGCAGTGGAATCTGCTCCACGTTCACGGTGCCCATCCTCCCCTGCCGGCGCCAAGATTAGAGCCGTCCGTGCACAGCACGAGGACACACCGGGCACGACAGGACGACACGCCGGGGTAGGCGGGTCAGGTCGGGTCTGTGAAGTCGCCTGCGGCGCGGCGTACCCGGGTGAGCAGTGCGGTGAGTTCCTTGGTGTGCTCGGCGTCCAGACCGACGAGGCCGAAGTCGATGTCGGTGAGCGCCACGGTGGCCGATTTCTGGCGCTGCCGGCCCGCTTCGGTGATCGTGACCAGGGTGGTGCGCCGATCGGTGGGGTGGCCACTGCGCTCGACCAGCCGGTCAGCCTGCAGCCGGTCCACGATGTTGGTCACGCTGGTTGGGTGCAGTTGCAGTCGCTGGCCCATCACCTTCATCGGCAGGCTGCCCTGGCGGGAGAACAGCAGTAGCACCAGTGCCTCGTACCGGGCGAAGGTCAGTCCGTGCGGGCGCAGCGCCGCATCCACCGCGGATTGCAAGATCTGCTGCACGCGCATGATGTTGGTGACCGCGGCCATCGTCTCGGCAGGCCCGATGCGGGCTTGCCACAGCTGCGCGGCTCGTTCGATCGGGTCGAACGGCAGCGGGTGATGCGACGGCATGGCGCAACCGTAGCGGCTGTCCGGGCGGATTCCCCGTCACCCGTGCTGCCCGGAGGGCAGGCTGGGGGGATGATCGTGGCATTCAGCGTCGCCCCCGCCGGCGGCGAATCCGACAGTGTCAGCGCCGCCGTGGCCGAAGCGGTTCGGGTGGTCCGGGACTCCGGGCTGCCCTACGAGCTCAACGCGATGTTCACCCTTGTCGAGGGGGAGTGGGACGAGGTGATGGAGGTGGTGCGCCGGGCGGTCCAGGCCGCCAGCGCCGGCGCCACCCGCACCAGCCTGGTCCTCAAAGCCGACATCCGGCCCGGCTACACCGGCCAGCTCCGCGCCAAAGTCGACCGCGTCACCCAGCACCTGTCGGACTGATCCCGACCCAGCGCGCAGTCTGGATGCAGAACGCGCTCAAACGGGCTCGTTTAGG